>JAMJIN010000034.1:0-26526 GCA_036784775.1 Chromatiales bacterium
TCCTATTGTGGATCGTGGCATCATCTTGCAACAACCAGTGACTCATTCCGTGAGTCACTGCTGAACATTCGTACTAATCAAGAAAATTGTTATCGACATGCGTGGCCACTTCACCGATCTGGGCGTCTACAAATATGAGATACCGCCAGCCATGCCACCAAAGATGCCGCAGTAGGCCGGTTCAAGCGTAGCGGAACCGGCAATTTCCTCAGGCATCACTCAGCCACAAACAGTTTGATATCTATACGTTGGTTCTGACTCGCAACCTGGTTCCAGACACCGACATCCTGCACTGCATAGGGCTCAGGGTAGGGCACTTTCGTCGCGTCAAAACCCGACGCCTCCAACTCGATGAATATATCTCCATTGATCAATGAAGGGGCATTATTCAGATAGTTGGAAAAACCGATCGTTGGAACCGCCTGCTTTTTTCCCTCGGTTTCTGCCAGATCACGGGCCAACACACAGTCTGCAAATGCCGTCTCTACGGAAGCAGGCACAAAGCGGCTCTGATCGTTTCTGCTCAGACAATAATTACCATAGTTGGCCGTCAACCTTACGGTTCCGGTAAAACCTGCTGCAGCCAGATGGTCGATGATCTGGGACAGCCAGATGACCCGCTTATCACTAAACGGCCCTTCACCATAGGGGAAACGCGAATCACGGTTAACCGCCCACTCAAGCAACGGTACCGCTTCCGTTCCAACCTGTTTACCTAAATCCTCCAAGCTACTTTTCAGCGTCTCAATAGCTGTTTGCTGCTGCTGTATCAGCACATCCACTTGGGTGACTTTTTCTGTCAGAATATTACGCCCTGACTCCAGCAGCAGCAGATTTTCCGCCACATCCCTCTGCGTCCTGTCGCTATTGATATTCCAGAACCATACCGTTGCCGAGATCGCCAGGCAGGCGACGAACACCATCAGCAACCCCTTTGGGATACCCCGCTTTTTGGGAAGGCTCGCATCAATCGATCGCTGGGTATCATTCAGACGTTCATTCACCTCGGAAAATTGTTGCTCTATGGAACGCAAGAACCTTGACGCATTTTCATCCATGTTCTTTGAAAGCAGCTTATGCTGTTGGGCCAACAGCAACGCCATCTGTTTGCGGCTACTCCCCTGTTTCAGCGATTGCTCTGCCTGTTCAACCAGACCCTGAAATCGATCGATATACTCTGCGTCGGCCCTGACTTCATCACCGCCATTCCCAGACCCCACTACTGCGTGCGTATAACGCGCGACCAGTGAATCCTGATCAGGGTTGAGATGAAGCACCTGAATGACTTCATCGAGGTCCTGCGTCGCCAACTCTTTCGGCAGGACGCCAAGCGCACCTAGTGCCCGCGCCTGGCCAATCGCCAACCCTCCTGCTCTGGAGGTATACATCATCACTGGGATCGCTGCCGTATTGGGATTCGACTTGATCGCTTTCAAGGCCTGAAAGCCATCCATACCAGGCATCTCATAATCCAGGAAAACCGCGTCCGGGATATGCTCGCTGAGATAGTCTATGGCGTCACCGGCTGATTCTACGGTATCGACCTCGATATCGTAGCCGGCCAGGCGCTTCGCAAGCACCTCTCTGGCCGTTTGGGAGTCATCAACAATGAGCGCATGTTTGCGTGCCATTTCGATTACCATCTGAATTCGACTATTCCATAAACGATAACAGTATTTATCTTCCAAGAACTATCGAATAATTCGCATCCTGTGAAGTCTCAAGAGTAGAGGATCGGTAACTAATGTCCACGAATGAACTGACAAGCGTCCATTGTGAAGCCTGCAGGGCAGATGCACCCAGGGTTTCAGATGATGAACTCGCCAGTTTGATTAAAAAGATTCCGGATTGGAATATAGAGGTCAGAGACGGCATCATGCAGCTGGAAAAATCTTTTTCCTTCAATAACTTTGTTGATGCAGTCGCCTTCACGAACCGGGTCGGTGAACTGGCGGAGTCCGAAGGGCATCACCCTGCACTGCTGACTGAGTGGGGCAAAGTGACCGTGACCTGGTGGTCTCACAAAATCAAAGGACTGCACCGCAACGATTTCATCATGTCTGCAAGGACAGACCAGATCGCAGCTTCCTAGAAACAAAAAAGCCGCACTGATGTGCGGCTTTTTTGGATTCATGGATTAATCAGGATATCGCGTCTTTCATCTTCTCCGCTTCCCTCTGGCGATGAATCTCCGCCTCGGCCTCCTGGCGCATCTTCAGGATCTCCTCCCGCTCTTCCATGCGCTTCTCATAAGCACCGTCTTTCTCCGGGATGGTTTTGTCGCCAAACAGTACCTGCTTGAGCAGACGCGCACCAAACAGCATTAAGGCAACGTCCTCTTTCTCGACAGTCTCGTAGAAAGTATCCTCAAGGTCGTAGGTAGCCCGGAAAGAGCCATTCATTACATAGCGGCGCAGCCGATCCACATCGTAGGAACACATGAAGAAAAACTGCAGACTGGTGTCCGAAGGGCGACCGATACTGGGACCCGCCGAACGCTTTTTCAGCATCAACTGCAACCACTCACGGTTGATCTGGTCGTATTGTTCCACACCCTGCTCACGCCGGTAGGCACCGATAGAGATCTTTCGATCCTCGTTATGCCCCATACAGTGATCTTCTTTGATCATGAAGTACCGGGTTTCATCCTCAGTCGCTCCCGCCTCGTGCATCGCCATATGGCCAAGCGGATGGTAACGGCAGGCGGTGGGGCGGTCGGCATAGACACTGCACCCCTCATCGGTGACAAAGAGGCAGGCACCCTCATCATCGGTGCGCAGTTTAACGCCGGGTATGCCATCCTGATCCATCTCGAACGGCACCGTGTGATTCTTCAATAACTCGGTTCCACTGATCCCCAGATTATCCTTCAGACGAAGGATATCGTAGGGCATCAACTGAATATCAGCACGACGGCAGCACTCGTTGAAACAGGATATGCCCTTGGAGCACTGAAACTGGATCTCAGTATCCGGATCCAGAATATTTGGCACCAGGTCACTTTTGAAAGGGATATCAAACTTTTCGCTCATTTTTCTCTCCGCTGGATCTATTCGGCAAAGGCGCCTGCCGAACACTAATCAGCCAGACTATATTGATTGACTATCGGATTATTTTAATCCGCAAATGAATACCGACTACCCTACAATTTGTAGACGTTAAGCCACGCCTTACAAATACAGGATTACCGCCCTTCATTTACAGACTCTCTAGAGGCAAAAAAGTCCGGATGCCTTGCGACACCCGGACTTTTCACGCCATCAGGCTATCAAGTAAGACTTACTTGAACAGCTTGGACTTGTCGACCAGATCAACGTGGGCGCGCTTGAAGCAGGTCCACTCTTTGGTCTCTTTGTTGTAGATGGAGTTCACGAAGCAGTGCCAGTTCTCCTCGTCAACAAAGTTCTTGTCGGCGCGGTAGTAGAAGCCCGGGTAACGGGACTCCTGGCGGAACTGAATGTGCTTCATGTGAGCTTCAGCAGTCAGGATGCGGTGATAGTTTTCCCAGGCACGCAGCAGTTCGTGAAGATCCTTGGCGCGCATCTTCAGCGCATCTATCTTCAGCTCAGTCAGCTTGCCTTCAGCCACTTCCAGCATGTTGGCGTTGGTGGTGTAGTAGGTAGCAACACCGGCAACATACTCATCCATCAGCTTCTGCAGACGGAACTGCAGCATCTTAGGAGTGATGTAGTTGGGGTTAACGTCGATCGCGGTGCTGTAATCCTTGTGCTCAAGGTAGGTACGAACAGGGCGATAGATGTCTTCAACCAGCTGATCAACCGAAGTATCCAGCTCAGGCTTCCAATCCTTGTTGTCCATGACGAACTTGACCATGGACTTGGCGCACATGCGACCCTCGGCGTGTGAGCCGGAGGAGAACTTGTGACCAGAGGCGCCAACACCGTCAGCGGCGGTGAACAGACCGGTTACGGTGGTCATACCACGGTAGCCCCAGTTCCAGCCGGAAGGCAGATGCTCGGGAATACCTTCGCCAAGACCCTCTTCAGTCGGCGCGCCAACATCATCAGGACCAGAAACCCAGATACCGCAGCAACCGGAGTGAGAACCCAGCAGGTAGGGTTCGGTGGGCATCAGCTCGGAGTTCTTCTTCTCAGGCTCGATGTTCTCACCAGCCCAGATACCGCACTGGCCGATACACATGTCGAGGAAGTCTTCCCATGCCTCGGCTTCCAGATGCTTAACCTCACGGGGAGACAGCGTCTCACGCAGGTTGGCAAGGGCGGTAACGGTGTCCATCCAGATGGGACCGCGACCTTCCTTCATCTCTTTGAGCATCAGGTGGTTACGCAGGCAGGAAGCAGGAACTGCTGCCTGGCCATAAGGAGGATAGTCGTTCAACATCTCCTTGTTGCGGGTCATGTAGGTCTCACCAAAGGCGTTGGTAGCCTGTGATTTGAACAGCAGGAACCATGCGCCAACAGGACCGTAACCGTCTTTGAAGCGGGTAGGTACGAAGCGATTTTCCATCAGGGTCAGCTCGGCACCAGCCTCAGCAGCCATGGTGTAGGTGGAACCAGCGTTCCATACGGGGTACCAGGCACGGCCCTGACCCTCACCCACAGAGCGGGGACGGAAGATGTTCACACAACCACCGGCAACCAGCAGGCAGGCCTTGAACTTGTAGACCACAACCTTGTCTTCACGAACAGAGAAGCCAACAGCACCGGCAACGCGGTTCTTGTCGTTCTTGTCGTTAACCAGCTTGACAACGAAGATACGCTCTTCAATGTTGTCCATGCCCAGTGCTTTCTTGGCAGCCTCAGCAACGATCCATTTGTAGGATTCGCCGTTGATCATGATCTGCCACTTGCCGGAACGTACAGGCTTGCCACCATCTTTCAGGGAGGTCATGCCTTTGGAGCCGTCGAAACGCTCGCCGTTCTCATCAGTCTTCCAAATGGGCAGGCCCCACTCTTCGAACAGATGTACGGATTCATCAACGTGACGACCCAGATCGTAAGCCAGATCGTCGCGGGTGATACCCATCAGGTCGTTGGAGACCATACGGGCGTAGTCCGCAGGATCCTGCTCAGGACCGATGTAGGTGTTGATAGCGGAGAGACCCTGTGCAACAGCACCGGAACGATCCATTGCAGCCTTGTCGACCAGCTTTATGCTGATGTCTGCACCGGAAGCCTTGATCCAGGGACCAAGCTCATAAGCGGCGCCGCATGCACCCATGCCACCGCCGATGATGAGGATGTCTACCTCTTCTTCGACGACATCAGGATTACCGAATTCAGCCATTTCTAAATACCTCAGTTAATTCAAGTTCTGTAGATTCTGTCTGAATCCGACTTATTTACAGATCAGCTCGCTGGGATCGCCAGCGCGGTAACCGTTCTGCTGATTATGGTTGAAGAAGCCGATGTCGCCGATCTTCGCATAGTCAGCATCAGGCGTATCACCATAGGGATCAATAGAACCTTCAGGCGTGGTGCGGATCGGGAACTTGAAACGCTTCATGGTGCCGTTGCGGAACTTGATGGTCCACATGATGGAATCGGTACCGCGCAGAGGCTGTACAGAGGCGCCCATGGGTACGATGTCGGCGTAGGGACGCGCTTCGATCGCCTGCTGAGGGCAGATCTTGATGCAGGAGTAGCACTCCCAGCACTGCTCAGGTTCCTGGTTGAAGGATTTCATGGCATGGCCGGTCTCAGAACCGTCCATATCCAGCTTCATCAGGTCATGAGGGCAGATGTACATGCAAGCGGTCTTGTCCTGGCCTTTGCAGCCATCGCACTTCTCAGTACGCACAAATGTTGGCATGGTTTTATTTCTCCTAGGTTTCACTGCAGTGATTTCTGCCGCCGCAAAATGCCACGGCTTAGAAGCACTTTTTTAAGTCCAGTCTCCATCCTTATGCGGTCGAGACCTGCAAAGCAGACTGGACTACTGAAGATGGTTTGATCCCCCCATGTGGTCGGCCTTATTGGCCAAAAATCACGCACACGTGGTCATCAGGGCGGTAAACAATACGGTTTTCCTCCCCGATACGCCAAACAATTTTCAATCTGGCATCATAAAATCCGCTTATTGAGCTAGCTTATTGAAATACCAACCAAAACAGTAGGATTAGTAAATGCTTATTTTCTCTGGAAAAACAGGCCGGAGAGCTGCACCAGCACAAACAGCAATCCCGCAGCCACCACCATCGAGGGGCCGGTCGGCGTATCCCACTGCAATGACCCCCAGAGCCCTGCAGCAACAGAAACAGCCCCGATAGCCGCTGCCAGCAGCGCCATCTGCTCTGGTCCCACAGCAAATCGCCGGGCCGCAGCAGGCGGTATTATCATCATGGAAGTAATCAGCAAAATACCCACAATCTTCATGGACACTGCAATCACAAGGGCGATCAATATCATGAACAGCAATCGCACCTGGGTAACCGGCACACCCTCGACCCGTGCCAGCTCTTCATGCACGGTCAAAGCCAATAGCGGGCGCCAGATCAGCGCCAGCGCGATCAGCACCAGCAGACCGCCACCATAGATCCAGTAGAGATCGAAAGTGGAAACCGCAAGGATATCCCCGAACAGGTAGCCCATGAGATCGACACGCACCGTTTCCATAAAGGCCAGCAGCACCAGACCCAGGGAGAGTGCAGTATGCGCAAAGATACCCAGCAGGGTGTCGCTCGCCAGCTGCCGCTGCTGCTGCATCGCCACCAGCAATACCGCCAGCGTCACCGACACCAGCATTACCGACAGCTGGGTGCTCACGCCCAACAACAGCCCAAGCCCAACCCCCAACAGGGCCGTATGGGACATAGCCTCGCCGAAGTAGGCCATGCGCCGCCAGACCACAAAAGCCCCCAGCGGTCCAGCCAGACAGGCGACACCCAGCCCGGCCAGCAACGCACGCAGCAGGAATTCATCCATCGGAGTCACCTGTCTCGCAATGTGCTTCGTCCCCCGGGATCACATTGCCATGCAGATCATGGACATGATCGTGATGGTGAGAATAGACAGCGAAGGCTGCGCCGCCGAAGAGATCCAGATAGGCAGGGTGACTCGTCACCACCTCGGGGGTGCCCGAACAACAGACATGATGGTTGAGACAGAGCACCCGATCCGTGGCAGCCATCACCAGATGGAGGTCGTGGGAGACCATCAGTATTCCACAGCCACGTTGGTCACGAATGCGACCGATTAAGTTGTAGAGCGCGACCTGACCATTGACATCGACACCCTGCACCGGCTCATCCAGCACCAGCAGGTCCGGCTCCCGCAATAAAGCCCGAGCCAGCAGGACGCGCTGCAGCTCCCCTCCAGACACGCTCTGCAGGGGATGATCAGACACGTGATCGGCACCCACCTCTCGTAGAATCGCTGCCACCTTCTCCTTCGCATAGCGACCGGTAAGGGTCAGAAAACGGGCTACGGAGAGGGGCAGAACCTCATCGACCTGCAGCTTCTGCGGCATATAACCAATACGGAGTCCATCCGCACGACGCAGAGCACCCGCGGTTGGCGTGAGCAGACCCAGCAGCAGACGCACCAGGGTACTCTTGCCGGAACCATTAGGGCCGATCAGGGTAAGAATCTCACTCCGATGCAGAACCAGGTTCACATGGCGCAGCACCTCACGGTCGCCAAATGCCATGCAGACACCATCGGCCTCCAGTAACAGATCGCGCTCAACCATCCATCATCTCCTGCGCAACTCCCGCTCCCAACTTTGGCATCAACTCAATCACTGTCCAAATTCCGCACTCTCCATAAAGAGGAGTGATAATATAGCGCCCCAGCCGGTCAATTACCTCCCTCCGCCAAACCACAACCGATAATGACTCACGCCAGACTTACCCTGCATCTCGTTCTTTTGCTGCTTTTTTGCTGCTCTTCCTGGACCCATGCCGCCGTGCTGGTGAGCATCAAACCGATCCATTCGCTGGTAGCGGGCATCATGCAGGGGGTAGAGGATCCACAACTGCTGTTATCCGGCGGCCAATCACCGCACCGCTACACACTTAAACCCTCAGATGCACGAAACATCCAGCAGGCGGATCTGATCATCTGGATAGGGCCGGAAATGGAATCTTTTCTACCGAGAATTCTGACCGCATCAGAACGGCCCAATATCGCACTGCTGGATCTGCTCAAGATTGAAAACAAGGCAAGCCACAATCACGACCATGAAGAGCATGCCGGGCGCGACCCCCATCTCTGGCTGGATCCTTTGCTGGCAAAACGGGTCGTGCAGCTGATCGCCGATCGTCTCAGCCTGCTGGATCCAAAACACCGCGGGTCATTTGAAAAGAATGCACTGACCCTGCAGCAGCGCCTGGACCGACTACATCAAGAGTTGGAGTCACGCCTGGCGCCTGTGCGCACTACCCCCTACATCGCTTTTCACGACGCCTATGGTTATCTGGAAGCGCGCTACCGGCTCAATTCAGTCGGCACGGTAACCCTCGACCCTGAACGCCTGAGTGGCGCCAGGCATATTCACGATCTCCAGCAGACGATCCGCCGCACCGGGGTGGACTGCATCTTCACCGAGCCGCAATTTGAGCCCCGGCTGGTGGAATCACTCAGCGGGGACACGGCTATGCGCAGTGCGGAACTCGATCCATTGGGGAGTGATCTGCCAGCCGGCCCGGATGCCTATTTCCAACTGATGAGAAGGGTTGCGAACCAGTTGCTGCAGTGCCTGGCAAATAAGTAACTCAAGCAATCATGGTGCGCGCGGCGCACCCTACGCTTGATCGGGCCTAGGAGGCTGTCGGGTTTAACACTGTTTGGCTGCAAATCCCTGGATGACGATCAACTCAGCTTATCGAACTCGTTAAATAGGTCCACTATTCGCCTCGTTCGATAAACTGATTTGATTCGCCCCCAGTGATTTTCGCTTCAAACGGATAAAACCGACAGCCTCCTAGAGTTCTACGGGGAAATCAAACCCGACCGGCCGTCACTCACCAAAATAGAGCTTGGGTTTGATCTCCGGCGGCATCTGCAGATGAAATCCCAACTCGGACAGGTTTGCCATTACCTTTGACACATCCTCCCGAGCCAGAACTCGACCAGCATGCAACTCCAGCTCCATCACCAGTGCCGGCGTGCCAAAACGCTCCAGCAGTGGCGCAGGAATCAGCTCGAAGCACTCCTCCTCCCTTAGATAGAGGTACATCTGCTCGTTACGCGGGCTGCGATAGACCCAACAATTCAGCTTGCCTTCGGCCACGGTTACGCCGAGGCAACCGGCGGCGCCGTCACGGGCTCCAGCCGCCAGATATCCCGGTTGTACTCTTCCATGGTCCTGTCGGTGGAGAAGTGACCGCTTTTTGCGGTATTCATGATGCTCATGCGCACCCACTCATCCTGATCCTGATAGGCCTGAGCCGCCTGCTCCTGAGCATCGACATAGCTGCGGAAATCCGCAGCTGTCATCCAGGGATCATAGGGACTGCGAATCGACTCGATGATAGTGTCGAAGAGTCCCGGTTCAAACTGATTGAAATAGCTGCTCTCCAGCAGCTTCATCACCTTCAGAAATGCAGGATTCCTGTCGATGATGGCGTTGGGATCGTAGTGACGCCGTCTCGCCTCCACGTCGACAGTGGTCAGGCCGAAGAGGAAGAAATTATCGATACCCACCTCTTCGAGGATCTCGATATTGGCGCCATCCAGGGTGCCGATGGTCACGGCACCGTTCATCATGAATTTCATGTTGCCGGTACCCGAGGCCTCCTTACCTGCAGTCGAGATCTGCTCCGACAGATCGGCAGCCGGCGCTATGACCTCCATCGCCGAGACCCGGTAGTTGGGCAGAAACGCAAGTTTCAGCCGATCACCCACATCCGGGTCATTGTTGACCACCCGGGCGACACTGCTGGCCAGTTTGATGATCAATTTCGCCATTTGGTAACCGGGCGCGGCTTTGCCACCGATCAACACACAGCGATTGGTCCAGTTCTCCGTATCGCCCGTCTTGATGCGATTGTAGAGGTGGATGACGTGCAGAATATTGAGCAACTGACGCTTGTATTCGTGGATACGCTTGACCTGCACGTCGAACATGGCTTCGGTGTTGAACTCCACATCGCAATCGTCCTTCACCATCTTGGCCAGCCGTGCCTTGTTCTCCTGCTTGATGTTGCGCCAGAGACGCCGAAAAGTGCGGCTCTCGGTCTTGTCCGCCAACTGTTCCAGGTTTGGCAGATGAGAGATCCAGCCATTCCCGATGGTTTCATCTATCAGATCACGCAGACCTGGATTACAGGCTGCCAGCCAGCGGCGGGGGGTCACACCGTTGGTCTTATTGTTGAAACGCTGCGGCCACATTCCGAAGAAATCCTGAAACAGCCCCTCTTTGAGCAGTTGCGTATGGAGTGCGGCCACGCCATTCACCGAAAAACTGCCCACCAGCGCCAGATAGGCCATGCGCACCATCGGCTCATGACCCTCCTCGATGATCGACATACGGCGCAGACGGTCGGTATCTCCGGGCCAGTGCTGGGCCACCTGGGTAAGAAACCGGGCGTTTATCTCGTAGATGATCTCCAGAAGCCGGGGCAAAAGCTGATCGAAGAGCCGCACTGGCCACCGCTCCAGAGCCTCCGGCAACAAAGTGTGGTTGGTATAGGCCATGGTGGACGAGACAATCGTCCAGGCCTCATCCCACAGCATCCCATGTTCGTCCATCAACTGACGCATCAATTCGGCAACCGAGACACTGGGATGGGTGTCGTTGAGCTGGAAACAGGTCTTCTCGGCAAAGTTGGAGAAATCCTTATGGCTCTCGCGCCACTCCCGCATCACGTCCTTGATGCTCGCCGAGGCGAGGAAATACTGCTGTCGCAGGCGCAACTCCTTGCCATTTTCGCTCGCGTCGTTGGGATAGAGCACCATGGTGATGTTTTCGGCAGAGTTCTTAGCCGCCACGGCCTCCGTGTAACCTCCGGCATTGAACTCCTCCAGGTCGAACTCATCGGTGGCCGCCGACTTCCAGAGGCGCAGGGTATTGACCGTACCATTGCGAAAACCGGGTATCGGGATGTCGTAGGGTACCGCCAGCACATCGTGGGTATCGACCCAGCTGACCCGTACGTGGCCATTCGCATCCGAGTGATGCTCCGTACGCCCACCGAACTGGACCCGTTGAAAATACTCGGGACGCTCCAGCTCCCAGGGGTTACCGTCCCGCAGCCAGTGGTCCGGGTCCTCAACCTGCTGCCCGTTGGAGATATGCTGACGAAACATGCCGTATTCATAACGGAGGCCATAACCACGCACCGGCAGTTGCAGGGTGGCACAGCTGTCGAGAAAACAGGCCGCCAGGCGACCCAGACCACCGTTGCCAAGACCGGCATCCGGCTCACTCTCCCTAATATCCTCGAGTGTCAGACCCAGATCGTAGATAGCTGCACTGACTTCATCTGCAATCCCCAGATTGAGCATGGTATTGCTCAGAGCCCGCCCCATAAGAAACTCCAGGGAGAGATAGAAAGTGCGCCTGCAGTCGCTGTCCTCATAGACACGACGCGTGTTTTTCCAGCGCTCGATGAGGCGGTCACGCATGGCAAAAGCCAGCGCCTTGTAGGGATAGTGGCTTGATGTGCAGTGATCGTCACGCCCAAGGGTGTGGGCGAAATAGCGCCTGAAATCATCGGAGATCGATGCTTGATCCATTCCCAACGGAGGCAATTCAACCAGTTTTCTATTTTCTGGATCGCATTTATTCTTAGTAGCTTGCTGCTCGTTTCTCTTGGCAGTCATGGATCTGGCTCACCCGATTCTAATAGGGAAAAACCCCCATTATGCCGTTGTAGGGCTGATCAATGCTAGTTAGTGTCCCCGGAAACCCTCATCCAACCACAAAGAGCACGAAGACAAGAGATTGATTAACTACAAGTTTTCTTCATGTACTTCGTACGCTTCGTGGCGAAAACAGTGCCCCATTTTAGTGTTACCAATCAGAAAACATCATCACTCATCCCCATCGCCCCCGGCACATCGACATGACCGGTATCCGCCAAGCGGATCTTTAGCGAGAGGTTATTTCTGGAATCGGCGTGGCTCAACGCCTCTTCCAGGGTGATCTTGCCTTCCTGGTAGAGTTTGTAGAGCGACTGATCGAAGGTCTGCATGCCACGTTCAGTACCCTGTTCCATCACCTCCTTGATGGCATGAATATCCCCTTTCTTGATCAATTCCGAGATATAGGTGGTCAACAGCAGAATCTCCACCGCAGGCAGCCGTTGACCGTTTTTCCCTTTCACCAGACGCTGTGAAATGACCGCCCTGAGATTGAGGGAGAGGTCCATATAGAGCTGCCGCTGCGCAGTATCGGGAAAGAAATTGATGATGCGGTCCAAGGCCTGATTGGCGTTGTTGGCATGTAGCGTGGAAAGGCATAGATGGCCGGTTTCAGCATAGGCAATGGCATGCTGCATGGTGGACATCTCCCGAATCTCGCCGATGAGAATGACATCCGGCGCCTCGCGCATGGCATTCTTCAGGGCATTTTCGTAGGAGAGGGTATCGATCCCCACCTCCCGCTGATCCACCACCGACTTTTTGTGGGTGTAGAGATATTCAATGGGATCTTCAATGGTGAGTATATGGCCGGTCTTGGTCTGATTGCGATGCTCTATCATCGACGCCAGCGAGGTGGACTTGCCCGATCCTGTGGAGCCCACCACCAGGACCAATCCACGGGGCTCCATGATCAGATCCTTCAAAATAGGCGGCAGATTAAGTTTTTCCACAGGCGGGATCACACCCTTGATGTAGCGAATCACCATCGCCGCATCGCCACGCTGCTTGAATACGTTGACACGAAATCGCCCCAGCTTGCTGATGGAGACTGCCAGGTTACACTCGTAGGTTGCCTCAAACTCCTTGATCTGGTCGTCACTCATAATTGCGTAAGCCAGCTTGCGCACCTGCCCCGGTTGAAGCGCCGACGAGCCAACCGGACGGGTTTCACCCTCGGCCTTGAGATTGGGTGGTGCACCAGTACTGAAAAAGAGATCGGATGCATTTTTCTGCACCATCAATTTTAGATAGGGCACAATATCCATGGAGTTTTCCTCATTGCAGCGGACCATTTGGCAATTTGCCGGTGCGCCTTGATATAGTTGATCTAACCGGTTAGCGGCAGTTGCCGCCGGTAATTAAGGGCTGCAATGTTAAAAACAGAGGAATTTTGTTCTTTGTGATGAAAACTGTGAACGAAACAATCCTTTCAGGGTTGATGATCTATCCGGTCAAATCACTGGCAGGCATCGAATTGAACCAGAGCGAGGTCGACCGTTTTGGACTCCGGCATGACAGGCGCTGGATGGTGGTAAACGCTGCCGGAAAATTCCTGAGCCAGCGGGAACTGCCGCAAATGGCCCTGATCCGGCAAACACTAACTGCTGATGGATTGACGCTCTCCACCGATGGCAAACCCGACCTGCACCTGCCACTCACTCTCCAGGAGACAAATCAGATCGAGGTGGAGGTCTGGCATGACCTCTGTCACGCCATCCCCTGCGGCTCAAAGGCAGACACTTGGCTCAGTGAGGCACTGGGACAGTCCTGCCGACTGGTCTATTTCCCGGACGGGGAGGAGCGCCCGGTCGATCCTGAATACGCTGAATCCCAGGACCACACCGCCTTCTCGGATGGCTTTCCTCTGCTGCTGATATCTGAGGCATCGCTGGAGGACCTCAATGCACGCCTCGAACGGAAACTGCCGATGCGACGTTTCCGGCCCAATCTAATCGTCCGTGGCTGCGACGCCTATGCCGAGGACAACTGGCACCGGATCCGCATCGGCGAACTCGATTGCCGGGTGGTCAAGCCCTGCTCCCGCTGCACCATCACCACGGTGGATCCAAAGACGGCGCAACGGGGGCCGGAACCCCTAAAAACATTGGCCAGCTACCGCAGGCAGGGAAACAAGGTCCTCTTTGGCCAGAACCTGCTGCATAATGGGCCAGGATTCCTGGAGGCAGGCATGCGCGTCGAGATTCTGGATAAAACAGATGGATAGCACAGCAGTCATTCGCATCACGGAAAACTGGGTTCGTGACGTAGTGGTGGGACTCAACCTCTGCCCCTTTGCATCTGCGCCGTTACAGGCGGGGCTCATCCGCTTCAGCGTCTGCGCCGGGCAGACCCCCGAGGAGATCTACCGCGCCCTGCTGTCAGAGATGGATACGCTGGTAAACCTGCCCGAGACAGAAGTCGAGACCGGACTCTTCATCGCGCCGGAGGGGCTGGACGCTTTCGACGACTACCTTGAGCTGCTCTATTCGGCCGATGAAGCCATAGCGGAAGCAGGTCTTGGCGGCGTCCTGCAACTGGCCAGCTTTCATCCAGACTACCGTTTCGAGGAAGCAGAGGAGGACGATCCGGCCAACTATACCAATCGTTCACCCTTCCCCATGTTCCACCTGATCCGTGAAGAGCCGATGGCCCGCGCGCTAAAGCACTACCCCAATCCTGAGCGGATCCCAAAGCGTAACGTAGAGAAGATGCGTGAACTGGGGCTGGATGAGGTGCGGGATCAGTTGCAGCGCTGCCGGAAAGAATAGTCAGTATCCGCTCATAGGAGCGTCTATTTAATTGTGGGAGCGGCGCCCCTACAAATACAGCGCAGCTAGTTATAGATCGCCGTTACCCGCCAGCTCCAATTCTCCAGAGTGAGACGGGCATGCACAGGGTCGTCGCCCAAATCGCCAATGCGAAGCAACAGGCTGTCCGGGCCATCGAAGAAGGCATAGTCGAGGTGCTTCAGAAAACCACCTCTACGCTTGTCCGGATTGTGGGCGCGTAATTGCAATACCGCCCAGTCAAGATCGACCAGATGTTCCACCGCATTGCTGCCAAGCGTCTGGATACCGTTTTGCAGCCAGTCGACAAATTCATTGGAGACGTCCCCAACGCCACTCTCCAGGTCTTTATTCATCTTGCGCTTTATCTGCTCGCGGATGGAGCGGATATCCACCAGGCCGGCAAAGGCCTCACGATCACTCTCCTGCATCGTCCGATCCAACTGATAGACCGTCGTATAAGGCCAGACAACGTAAGCGACAATCGGCAGAAACAGAAAAAACAGCAGACTTTTCATATCGGGGATACCAGAAAAAAATAGTTATTTAGCAATCATGGTGCGCGCGGCGCACCCTACGTTCGGCAGATTCAGCCGATTTCAGACTGCGCAGTTTCGAGCGCCTCACCCGCCTCCAGCCATGCCTCTTCGGTATCTGATAACAACGCATCGATCGCCGCCTTCTCCGCCAGCCGTCTGCGCATCTCCTCTTTACGATCATCCTGATAGAGTCCCGTATCGGCCAGAATCTCTTCCAAATCCTGTTGTTGTTGATGGCAACGTTCCATCTCCGTTTCGAGTTTTTTCAGCCTGTTGCGCAAGGGCTTTAGCTGCCTGCGTAACTCCGCCTCCTGTCGCTTGCGGTCCCGGCGTGTTTTGGCGGTATGCTCGCCATCCGCCAACTGATTTTCACCGCCGTTGGTCTGGCGTCGCTGCTCCACCAGCCAGGCCGGGTAGTCATCCAGATCACCGGCGAACTCCTCCACCCGTCCTCCATGCACCAGCCAGAGCTGATCGGTGGTGATGCGCAACAGGTGGCGGTCATGGGAGACGATTACCATCGCCCCGGCAAACTCCTGCAGCGCCGAACCCAGGGCATGACGCATCTCCAGATCGAGATGGTTGGTCGGCTCATCGAGCAGCAGCAGGTTAGGGCGCTGATAGACCAGCAATGCCAGCACCAGGCGCGCCTTCTCGCCGCCTGAAAAGGGCGCCACCTTCTCCTTGGCGCGATCTCCCCGAAAACCGAAACCGCCAACAAAATCCCGCAGACGCTGCTCAGATGCCAGGGGGTCGAGCCGCTCCAGGTGCAACAGTGGACTCGCCTCAGGGTCTAGCTGTTCAATCTGGTGCTGGGCAAAATAGCCGATGCGCAAATCCTGGGCCGGATGCCTGAACCCCGCCAGCGGTTCGAGTGATCCGGCAAGCAGTTTGATCAGGGTGGATTTACCTGCCCCATTGGGGCCCAGCAGGCCTACGCGGTCGCCCGGCTCGATCAACAGGGTGGCCTTGCTGAATACCGGCGACTCATCATAACCCCCATCCACCTGCTCCAGCTGCAGCAGCGGATGCGGGTTCTTCTCCGGCTCAAGAAAGCTGAAATGGAACTGCGAGTCCACATGGGCCGGCGCGATCAGTTCCATTCGCTCCAGCGCCTTCAGCCGGCTCTGGGCCTGACGGGCCTTGGTCGCTTTTGCCCGGAACCGGTCCACATAACTGCGGATATGAGCCACCTCTCGCTGCTGCTTTTCGTACTCCACCTGCTGGTTTGCCAGCCGGGCGGCCCGGGTCTGCTCAAAGGTGGCGTAGTTGCCTGTATAGAGCTCTGCCCGTTGCTGTTCAATGTGGGCGATGTGATCCGCAACCCGGTCGAGAAAATCCCGGTCATGGGAGATCAGCAGCAGGGTGCCGGGATAGCTGCGCAGCCACTCCTCCAACCAGATCACCGCATCCAGATCCAAATGGTTGGTCGGCTCGTCCAGCAGCAGCAGATCCGAGCGGCACATCAACGCCTGCGCCAGATTGAGGCGCATCCGCCATCCACCGGAGAAGCTGTTGACCGGCCGCTCCTCCTCGGCTGCCGTGAAACCGAGTCCGTGCATCAACTGACCGGCGCGGCTGCGGGCGGTATATCCGCCTATCGTATGCAGCAGTTCATGCAGCCGGGCCTGGGCGCCACCATCGCCTGCTGATTCAGCCTCTGCCAATGCCTGCTCACATTTGCGCAGCTCACTGTCTCCGTCGATAACATATTCGATGGCAGGCCGTGCCAAAGAGGGCGTCTCCTGGGCAACGTGCGCGATCTCCAGCTTGGGCGGCAGATGCAATTCACCCTCATCCGCCTGCAATTGACCCAGGATCAGGCTGAACAGGCTCGATTTACCCGTGCCGTTACCGCCCGTGATGCCGGTTTTCCATCCAGTGTGTAGCGTAAACGAAGCATTCTCAAACAACAGTTTGATACCGCGACGCAGACTCAGTTTTTCAAAGCGCAACATGGCTGCGGAGTTTACCAGTGCAGAGGAAAGCGCGCCTGGTTTTGTTGGGTTACGCTATCGCTAACCCAACCTACATTTTGTCCTCTTTCCATAAGGCTAGATCGGCGTAGTGCCGGGCAAAGCCCGGTCAAAACGCCGCAATCCAATCGCTTCGCTCAGGTGAACCGACTGGATCTGCGCCTCACCCTCCAGATCTGCGATGGTGCGGGCCACTTTCAAAATCCGGTGGTAGGCCCGCATGGAGAGCCCCAATCGCTCCATTGCGCGCTGCAACAGCTGCCGCCCCGCCTCGTCCGGCGGTGCAAAGCGATGCACATCCACTCCCTCCAGCGCCCGATTGGGTTTGCCCTGGCGCGCCTGTTGCAGCAACCGCGCCGCCGCCACTCTGCACCGCACTTGGGCACTCGATTCCGCCGCAGACGACTGCGGTCGGGAGATCAGTTGAATATCCTGCCGGGGCACCTCCACATGCATATCGATGCGGTCGAGCAGAGGACCGGAGATACGCCCACGGTAACGGGCGATCTGTTCACTGGTGCAGCGACAGCGGCTGGTACCATCGCCAAGATGGCCGCAGGGGCAGGGGTTCATCGCCGCAATCAGTTGGAAATGGGCAGGATACTCCGCTTGGCGACTGGCCCGCGAGATGGTGATCTGCCCCGTCTCCATCGGCTCCCGCAGCACCTCCAGCACCCGCCGCTCAAACTCCGGCAGCTCATCCAGAAAGAGCACACCGTGATGGGCCAGGGAGATCTCCCCCGGCTTGGGATTGCCTCCGCCCCCCACCAGAGCCACCGCAGATGCCGTGTGGTGAGGTGCGCGAAATGGGCGCTGCCGCCACCGGGCCACCTCCAGCGTCCGACCTGCCACGGATCGAATGGCCGCACTCTCCAGCGCCTCGACCTCTGTCATCTCCGGCAGGATGCCAGGCAGGCGGGTCGCCAACATCGATTTGCCGGTTCCCGGTGGACCGAGATAGAGCAGCGAATGCGCGCCTGCCGCTGCGATCTCAAGGGCACGACGGGCCTGGTGTTGTCCCTGGACATCCGCAAGGTCAGGCAGGCTGTCCTCTATTGGCGTTTCATTAGCGGCTTCCCAGTCCGGAATCTTCTCCCGCCCGTCCAGATGAGCGCAGACCTCCAGCAGGTGGGTTGTGGGGAGTGCCTGCCCACCCTGCACCAATGCCGCCTCAGCAATATTCTCCTGGGGCAGGATCAGGCTGCGCCCGGCATCTCTGGCGGCCAGCGCCACCGGCAACACCCCTTTTATCGGTCTTAGCGCTCCGGAAAGCGCCAATTCACCGACAAATTCGTAATTATCGAGCCCTTCCAGTCGCAACTGGCCAGAAGCTGCCAGGATCCCCAGCGCAATGGGTAAATCGAAACGCCCGCCCTCTTTGGGCAGATCAGCAGGGGCGAGATTGATAATGATACGCCGGGCCGGAAACTCAAAATGGCTGTTGAGCAGCGCCCCACGCACACGGTCCTTGCTCTCCCGGACCGCCAGTTCAGGCAGGCCTACGATGGAGAGGCTGGGTAGACCGTTGGCGAGATGCACCTCGACGGTGACGAGCGGCGCCTTGATGCCCTCACGGGCGCGGCAATAGAGGATTGCGAGTGACATGGATACCTTCCCTGGCATACCGGTTTAATTAAATTAGGATGTGTAGGGTGCGCATGGCGCACCCTACACCGTGGCGGAGCCGGCAACCACATTATCAGGCTGGCCAGCCAAAAACGCCCGATCCGCTACGCTTGATCGTGCCTACGCTTTGGTGGGTTTCCGGGCAGTGACTAAATCAGGGGTGCTTTGCTTCCAGCTCCCGGACGACTGTCTCCAGCCGATCGAGTTTATCTCTGGTACGGATCAGCACAGCGCTCTGCACATCAAACTCCTCCCTTGTCACCAGATCGAGTTTGGCGAGTCCGGCCTCCAGAGTGGCACGCAGATTCTTCTTCAGATCATCCTGCAGGATCTGGATACCGCCCGGCACGCTTCCGGCAAGCCGGTCGGCCAGATCATCAATGAGTTTCGGGTCAAGCATAAAAGCACCTTAACGGGCAGTCAGGCGCTTGTCCAGCTTGGTTCATCATATTGAAAAGTTGAGGCATTATGGAAATGTGGATAGTTGTCAGGCATCGGCCAGCTCCAGCAACTCGCTGGTCAATGCTGAACAGACGACCTCAAATTCTTTATCGAGCCGTTTCAATAAAAAGCTGGCAGTTTCCGTGCGTCCCTCTCTACCCAGTGTTTCCAGTTCCCGACAGACCTTAACCAATTGTGCTGCACCCAGGTTGGCGCTACTCGATTTTAGGCTGTGGGCGGCCTCCAGCAAGGCAGTGCCATCACCTTGAGTAACCGCCTTGTGGATCGATTCCAGCAGGCCAGGCGAACTCTTCAGATAAATATTTATCACCTTGCCCAGGATGCTGGGTGCTCCGGGTCGTTGCATCGCCCGGAGATTATCCAGTGGTTTCCTCTGTAATACAGCTTCAACCTCACCGGGCGCAACCGTGTTACTGGGATCGGATTGGGTTTCCGCTACGGGGTTTTCCGGCTCGATATCCAGCCAGCGTGTCAGGACGGCCCGTAACTGCCGCTGTTCGAAGGGTTTACTCATGTAATCGTCCATCCCGGCGACCCGGCACTGATCCTCTATCCCTTTCTGTACATTGGCTGTCAGTGCAATAATGGGCATACGCCTCTTTCCTGTACCGGGCTTTTGCTGATGACGTATCTCGGTTGCTGCACTAAAACCATCCTTGACCGGCATATGACAGTCCAGCAAGATCAGGTCAAAGTCCGTGTTCAACGTGGCCTCAACAGCCTCCTGTCCATTCGATGCCACAGTTACCTGGCAGCCCATCAGCTCCAGCATCCCCTGGGCCACCTCCTGGTTGACCAGGTTGTCTTCGGCCAACAGGATTCGGGCGTTAAACAGGCTTGTATCCACCTGTTTGGTGTTGCCGGACTCCGCATCGTCGGTCGGGCGCGCCGGAGCGTTCATGACTGCAGTCAGGCAGTTGAACAGCGCTTCCTGTCTGACGGGTTTGGTCAGATAGCGGTGAATGCCCACATCCACTGCCCTGGCGGCCTCTTCATCAAAAGCGGCCGAGCTGAGCATAACCATGTGAAGTGCCGGAATCGTCGGATCCGCCTTTATGCGGCGCGCCAATTCGATGCCATCCATATTCGGCATATGCCAGTCCAGCAGGATCATATCGTAACTTTCGTCTCTTTCTGCCGCCTGATGCAGCATCTCCAGAGCCTTTACCCCGTTATCCGCACTGCCGTTGAGCATCCCCCAGTTGGTGATCTGATTGTGCAGGATCTCCCTGTTGGTGGCATTGTCATCCACAATCAAGCCCCGCTTACCACGCAGTTCCTCGGTAAATTGCGGGCTCTCATACGCCATTTCAGAACGAATCAGGGGCAGGGTAAACCGGAAGGTTGAGCCTTTACCCAGTTCACTCTCCACCTCCAGAGCGCCACCCAACAGTGTTACCAACCGGTGGGAGATGGCCAGACCAAGGCCGGTGCCACCAAAGTGCCGGGTGGTGGAACTATCCGCCTGGGAGAACGCATCAAATATCCCCGCCTGTTGCTCCCTGGTCATGCCGATGCCGGTATCCGACACCTCAAAACGAAACCCCACCTTGCCACCTGTTTCATAGGTAATGTCCGTGCGCACCACCACTTCACCCACCTCAGTGAATTTGATGGCATTGCCGATCAGGTTCACCAACACCTGATGCAACCGATTCTCATCGCTTTTCACCATGAGCACCGGTTCGAGGGGCATCACCGGGGTCAGGTCGAGTCCCTTGTTGTGAGCACGTTCCGCGAGCAGCTCGGCAGTACCTTCCAGCAGGTTGCGCAGATTGAAATCGTGGCTCTCCAGTTCCAGCTTGCCGGCTTCGATCTTGGAGAAGTCGAGGATATCGTTAATGATCACCAGCAGCGAATCGCCTGATCGCCGAATAGTCTCGGCGAAGTGGCGCTGGCGGTCGTTCAGCTCACCTCCCAGCAGCAGTTCGGTCATGCCCAGCACGCCGTTCATCGGGGTGCGGATCTCGTGACTCATGGTGGCGAGGAACTCACTCTTGGCCTGGCTGGCGGCCTCGGCCCCCTCTTTTGCTATCAATAGCTCTTTAGTGCGTTCCTCCACCCGCTGTTCAAGTGTCTGCTGGTACGCTTCAACCTCTTTTCGTGAACGAGACAGCTGTTTAACCATACGGTTGAAGTTGTCTGCCAGATGGTTCAATTCACCGCCCGCCGTTACTGCCACCTGTTCATTCAGATGTCCATCGGCTATCTCCTGGGTGGCCTGTACCAGCTGAGCGACAGGACGGGTAATTCTTCGGGTGAGCAACAGCCCCAGGTAGGTTGTCTCTTCATCACTTACGCTGGTGAGGATGGTTTTGAGGGTCTCATCATCTTCAGCAAACAGGGCGTATTCGCTGAATTGGGCGATCAGTTCCACCGTCTCCATACCATGCGCCACCAGCGCTTCGAGACGGCTGTCCTGCTCTCGCTCGACCTCATAGATTGTGACTGCCATAGCGGTAAGCAGCACCAGCAGGATCGAGAGCAGGTTGAATTTCGTTGTCAGACCAAAGCCTTTAGACTGCATCGCCGATTCCCTCCATTATCTGTAAACCTTGGAAGCTCCATCAATCAACTCCTGACTGATTTCCAGTTTCATATGCTTTGCCGTCTTTAGATTGAGCAGGTAGAGACGCTTGTCCGGCAACTGTGGTTTGATCACTTTGGCCTTTGTCCCATCGAGAATCTTCAACGCGATAGCGGCACACTGCCGGCCCAGTTCCGGGTAGTCCCAATCGAGGGCGTAGAGTGCTCCAGCTTTGACCCAGGCGCTCGAAAGCCCAATAAAAGGGATACGGTTGCGAAACGAGAAGAGCAACACTGCTTTAGCCGTTTTGCCGGAATAGACCGTTTTATCGGCTATCCCCAGTATGCTATCGGCATTGCGGCCCAATAACTTTAACGCCGATGGCAGCGCTTTGGCCGACTTTACCGGAACCGCAACGATCTCAAGATCCAATTTGGCCGCAGCAATCTTAGCTGCATCCACCCAGTCCTGATTGCGCTTGGGGTCATAGAGAACCCCAACTCGCCTGGCATTCGGCAAAAATCGGCGATGCCATTCCAGCTGCTTCAGGGGTGAAGTTTTGAGCAGTACAGCAGAGGCATGGGATGAATCATTCAGCGATTTGTCGCTGAGAATCATGGTGGCCACTAACTCCCGGCCACCCAGTTTCGCAAGTGACTCACGCACCGCTTTGGTGCCGAGGGCAAAGACCAGCGCCGGTGGTTGCAGCATCTTTTTACTGCCGTCTGAATCAGGCCGGACGAACTCAACTCCCGGGCGGGACTGCTTGAGCGATGCTTTAAAACTCTCCACCGTCTGCTGGTAGGGTTTTGCCGTCTGGCCGCTCATGATGGCGATAACCGGCGCCTCCGCCCCCAAGGCGGGAACAGCCGTTATCATCAGCATCAGCAATACTGCCTTGAGCATGCGTAGACATCCCATGTCAGATAGTTACTCCAGATAGCCTGGAATCAATTAAAGTGCATAATCGAACTTGAGGCGGAAGGTGCGACCATCCTGCTCGATCTGATCCTGTTCATGCTCTTCGAAGCCCGGATCGGCATAGTTCTCATCGAGCAGGTTATAGACACTGGCAGAGACCTTCAGCCCTTGAATCCAGTTCCTGCTGAACAGTGTCAGGTTGGTGATGACGCGCCCGTCGGTCTCATCACCGCTGAGGGTTTTTCGCCCGTCCTCATACTGCAACTCCAGACCGGCGCTGAAATCATCACCCGCCAGCGGGGCGATCATATTGAGTTTCACCATATTGCTTGGAGAGTTGACCAGCCGCTCACCCGAGGCGTTTTCTGACTGCTGATAAGAGTAACTGACAGATCCTGACCAGCCGCCTTCCCACTGCCCTTGCAACTCCAGTTCACTACCCGTAGCCGTGGCATCCCCGCTGTTTTCGAATACCAGCAGATCGTCCGCCGGGTCAGTGGTCAAGGCGAGCAGGTCTTCAATATTGTTGTGATAGACCGAGGCCACCAGGCTCAGATTCGCATTCAAGCGCTGCTCCAGGATCAGCTCATAGGTCTCGATGGTCTCAGGATCGAGTCCATCTGGGGCCTTCTGTGTGAGTCCATTATCATGAAAGTAGAGTTCATAGGGGTTAGGCGCGCGGAAAGCCGTACCATAGAGCAGCTTCAGGGTAGTCGGCTCATAGGGTGTCCAGATGACCGCAGCACGGGGATTGATGGTGCTGCCGACGGTGGAGAAATAGTCGTAACGCAGACCCAGATTGAGGATCAGGTCGTCCCGGACCCGGAACTCATCCTGCAGGTAGGCGGCCCAGGTGTAGCTGTCCGTATCAAGATCCAGAGAGACTTCGTATGTATCATAACTATACTGTTTCTCACGCAGATTGTTGCGGTACTCGGTCCCCAGTGTCAGGCGATGATTTTCGAACAGCTCCTGGGATATCTGGGCCTCGGCACCCCACCAATCACCGTCGGAGTCATAGGTCCAGTTGCCAGCATACCAGTAGTCATCATAGAACAGCCGGGCGGTGACGTCGGCCCCGTTCCCCAACAGATGCTGGTACTTTAGATCGAGATAGGCGTGACCTTCCCAGGTTCGCGTCCGTGAATCATTGAAAAGTGTCTCGTAGGAAGCGGTGGGGATTCCCTTCTCATACTCTTCATACGCACCAGAGAGGGTGAAATCACCGTAGGACAGCTTGGCGTAGAGATTCAGGTTGTTGGCATCGTCCGCATCCTCGGCGATGCCGTTGTTGCTGGCAGGATCGTCGAACTCGGGGTAGTAGAGCCAATCATCACCATCACTACCGTAGCCACTTGCCGAGATTAACATCTCAAAACCGTTGTCAAATCGCTCTCCGTAGCTGATACGTCCCTGGTAACTGCTCTGACTGCCCGCAGCGGCAGAGATCTCTGTCCCCTGCAAATCGCGCCCCCGTTTTGTTATCACATTGATCACACCAAAGAAGGCGCTGCTGCCGTAGAGAGAGGAGGCGGGACCCCGTACCACCTCCACACGGTCTATGAGATCGATAGCCACGGCAAATCCCCGGTCTGCGAACATTCCGTCGTAGATGTTTTCGTTAATACGGTGGCCATCCACCAGCATGAGGATGCGCGTGTTGAAATCACCGGGCACACCAAAGCCGCGAGTCCCTACATAGGTATAGCTTCGGTCGTAGGTGGTTTGGAACCCGGGCAGGGTGTTCAGAACATCCGTCAGCGTGCGATGACCATAGCGCTGGATCTCATCAGCAGTCACAATGCTGATCCTGGCAGGCGCCTCGGTCACCTTCTGTTCGTATTTCGAGGCACTGAAGACCGAGGGGATATCCCCGAATAGCAGCTCCTCTTCATCCAGCGACGACTCCAGCTCCGCAAATTCCGTCTCGGCAATCACCTGACCTGCGAAAGAAACACTGACAACCAGCAAGGCAATAAGATAATACAAGGGCTGACGTTTATTCATCCGACTCTCCGGTAAAAAAATCCCCCGTAAACCTGAAAATGCGCTCAGGGATCGAGATGCTTGGAACAGTTGATCGGCCTGACGGGGTGGAACTGTAGAAAAACATACCTAACAGATCAGACGTAAGTGGCTGATTCGAGTGTCGAATCATATTGATATACCGCCTCGTCTATTACTCCAAAACTCTCCCGTGCCACTTGGCCGCGCACCAAAACAGCGCACCACGGTAGTACCCCAGACCAAATCGCACTTCATCTTGGTGCAAGGCAGATTTCCCACAGGACTCAACCAATCCCATAAAATCTCATAACATACTGAAAAAAATCAGGAATAACAGATTGGCACGACTTCTGCATGACCAGGCCTGAGATCCATTGTTGCAGCGCCTATGTCACTGCACTGAATTGATTTAATTTTACGAACCTTAATAGATAGTGGGGAAACGAATATGAAGATGAATAAAATCGCTTTGGCCTGCGGTGCAGTTATGCTGAGCATGTCCGGCCTGTCCATGGCAGACAATGAGTTCAGCATGAACATTGGCGTCACAAGTAACTATATCTGGCGCGGCGTGACTCAGACAGATGACGGCGCAGCTGTTTCCGGTGGCGTGGACTACGCTCACGGCAGCGGTTTCTACGCTGGCGCATGGGCTTCCAACGTCGACTGGAGCACTGTTGACGGCGCCGGCGCAACGACTCCCAGTCCGGTCAGTTATGAACTCGACCTCTATGGCGGTTATGCCGGAGAGATCGGTGACTTCGGCTACGACGCAGGCCTGATCTACTACACCTATGATGACTCTGCAGACTCCAATTTCCTCGAACTCGGTTTGAGCGGTAGCTGGAAATTCCTCTCCGCAGGTCTGAACTACACCCTCAGCGGCCAAGCCGATGACGACACCGGCCTCTACGTCAGTGGCGACATGTACTACTACGCCGGCGTGAGCTTCGACCTGCCCCAGGATTTCAGCATCGGCGGTACTGTCGGCAAGTATGACTTCACCAACAGCAGCGATGATGACTACACCCACTACCAGGTCGACGTGAGCAAGACCGCCGGTGACTACGGTGATGTCAGCCTGAGCCTTGCGGATACCGACATGGATGGCTCCGACATTAAATTCTTTGTCTCCTGGAGCAAGTCCTTCTAATTCAGGCCTGCATCATAAACCCACGACCCGCCCAACGGCGGGCCGGACGAATCAAGGTGAAACACTCATGAAAATGATTTCCGCAATCATCAAGCCTTTCAAGCTCGATGACGTTCGAGAGGCTCTCTCTGAGATCGGCATCGCTGGCATCACGGTAACCGAAGTCAAAGGTTTCGGGCGTCAGAAAGGTCACACAGAACTCTACCGCGGCGCTGAGTACGTGGTGGATTTTCTGCCCAAGATCAAGATCGATATCGCCGTTGAAGAGTCTGCGGTTGACCAGGTAGTCGATGCGGTCACCAAAGCCGCCAAAACCGGCAAGATCGGCGATGGCAAGATCTTTGTCATGCCCGTCGAGCAGGTGGTCCGTGTACGCACGGGTGAAACCGGCCCCGACGCACTCTAGGTCAATTGAGAGGTTACGCAGATGGAAAATCAGATTTTTGAACTACAGTATGCCCTCGATACCTTCTACTTTCTGGTGATGGGTGCGCTGGTGATGTGGATGGCTGCAGGTTTTGCCATGCTTGAAGCGGGTCTGGTTCGGGCCAAGAACACCACCGAGATTTTGACCAAAAACGTAGCGCTTTTCGCCATCGCATGTACCGCCTACCTGGTTGTCGGTTACGACCTCATGTATGACGGCGGTCTCTTCCTTGTTAGCGGCTGAGTAAAACCGCGCATAGATGGCGAAGGCCGCCTCGCTGCGTCGATACATCCTCCGTCAGAACGTCACATCC
>JAMJIN010000263.1:0-1719 GCA_036784775.1 Chromatiales bacterium
CATAGCGGCGGTCAGGCGCAACAGATGGACGTCATCCGAAACAAACGGGAAACATGCTGCAAGAACTGTGGTCAAAGTCACCCGTACGGAAAACAGTACTGTCCAGCTAAAAACGACATTTGTCATGCTTGTCAGAAACGCGGGCACTGGGCAAAGTGTTGTTTAACAACGAAATATGATCAACGTAGTGCAAATTCACCCGCTAGAGGGCGACGCTCAACACAGCAAACAACAAGCTCGTTCGATAGAGGGAGGCACCGAACAGTGCAACCCCACAAACGCTATGCAACGCAACGTCAAACACGCGATACGCATCGACCTGACAGACGCAATCAACATCTTCACACAGTGGATGAACAAAACGACTACGATGACACCAGGTCACAAGCAAATGATTTTTCATTCAATGTAGTCCACATGTCAACTTCAAACAGGAATGAGGCATATGCTACTCTGAAAATACGGCTATGCAACAGGCCAGGCATGCACAACTTCACGCTGAAAGTTGACACAGGCGCTCAAGCGAACACAATGCCATTCAGAACATTCAGGGACATGTTTCCAGAACAACTTGACAAAGTTGGAAATCCTCGTGTAGACTGTCTACAACCAACAGGAAGCATTCTAACGGCATACAATGGCGGTTCCATTGTATGCAGTGGTACTGTCGACATCAACTGTTCCTACGATGGACGAGAATGGAGAAACACGAAGTTCTTTGTGGTCGATGTGCCCGGACCTGCGATCCTAGGACTGTCCACATGTGAGGCCCTACATGTCGTCACACTGCATTGTGCGTTGAGCAACGAGACACCACAGCCGCAGAAGATTAACAACATCAGAGACTTGATGAATCAATATCCACAACAATTTGATCGGATCGGCGAGTTACAGAAGACGCACAAGCTGGTGGTCGACTCGAACGTGCCTAGTCGCATTGACCCACCACGCAGAACTCCTATCGCTCTGAGAGACAAAATCAAGTCAGAACTGGACAAAATGGTTAGCCAGCAGATCATTCGCACCATCGAGGAACCAACAGATTGGGTCAGTTCATTGACTTATGTCACCAAACGAGACGGCAGCATCCGGGTGTGCCTTGACCCGCGACAGCTGAACAAAGCGTTGATTCGTCCTAGACACGAAGCGCCAACGTTGGATGAACTCAATCACAAGTTCGCGAATGCCAAGTTCTTTTCCAAACTCGACGCGAAGGCGGGTTACTGGTCGATTAAACTAGACGACGAGAGTCAGAAGCTGACCACGTTCCAGACGCCATTTGGGCGGTACTGCTTTCTGAGGCTCCCATTCGGACTCTCTGTGAGCCAGGACATATTCCAACTGGAAATGGACCGAATCCTCGAGAAGTGCAACGGAGTCTGCGGGATCGCAGATGATTTTGTGGTGTATGGCACAACCGAAATCGAGCACGACCGCAACTTGCTGCAGTTCATGGACATCGCTAAACAGCATGGTCTAGCACTCAACTCAGCCAAGTGCGACATCAAGTGCAACAAAGTGTCATTCTTTGGTCAACTCTACACCAGCGAGGGAATCAAGCCGGACCCTCAAAAGGTGAATGATCTCAGAGCAATGCCCGTACCAACCACAAAAGCGGAGCTGCAACAGTTCCTGGGCTTCATTACGTACCTGTCACGTTTCATGAAAGCATTCAGCGCCAAATCGGCTGTGCTGAGAGATCTGCTACGCCAAGATTCA
>JAMJIN010000264.1:0-1852 GCA_036784775.1 Chromatiales bacterium
TGATGCAAGCTTGAGAGGTATTGGAGCTGCACTCCTGCAACCAGACGCTGATGGCGAGCTCAGACCCGTCGAGTATGCCAGCAAAAGCCTCACACCTACTGAGCAACGATACGCGTGCATCGAGCGTGAACTCTTGTCGATCGTATTCGGAATGCAACGATTCCACACATACTTATACGGACGAGATTTCAACGTCATCACGGATCACCGACCGCTCCTGATGATTACCAACAAACCCATCGCATCTGCTCCGCCAAGACTACAGCGGATGTTGATCAAGTTACATGGATACAACTTCACGATGACGCACAGACCCGGTTCGCAGAATCAACTCGCAGATGGCTTGTCACGATTACCAAGTCCAGACAACGTTACGACCATTGACCTTGACTTGCGAGTAGATCTGGTTCGTTTTTCAACGGAACGACTGGATCAAGTCAGGCGTGACACATCGCTGGACGCAGTGCTGAATCAGCTATTGGAGACAATCGTAGCAGGCTGGCCAGAAGATGTCAAGGATCTACCTACCGACATTCGATCGTTTTGGAGTTTCCGAGACCAACTGTCCGTTGAGAATGGGCTAGTGTTGAAAGGCCAACAACTCGTCATTCCCCGCACGCAACAGCCTGAGATCCTGCGACAACTACACACTGCTCATCTCGGTAAAGAGAAGACAAAGTTATTGGCAAGAGACACAGTGTACTGGTTGAACATCAACAAAGATATTGATCGGCTTGTGCAGACTTGCAACGTCTGTCAAGAGCACCAGTCATCGCAGGTACCAGAGCCTCTACTGCAACATGATATTCCATACAAGCCATGGAGCGTGTTGGGAACTGATCTGTTCGAGTTCGAAGGGCACCAGTGGTTGATAATCGCTGATTACTACACCAAGTATCCGATCATCAGACAACTACCAAACCCATCCCCAAGTAGTGTCGTGGTGAATGCCACAAAACAGATCTTCGCCGAGTTCGGAATCCCCGACAGAATTGTAAGCGACAATGGCCCGCACTTTGCTAGCGAGGCCTACCGTGAGTTCGCACGGATGTGGCAGTTTGATCACATCACAACTTCACCTAGACGGCC
Organism: Chromatiales bacterium; assembly: GCA_036784775.1. Lineage (GTDB taxonomy): Bacteria > Pseudomonadota > Gammaproteobacteria > Chromatiales > Chromatiaceae > QGON01. The sequence goes on from JAMJIN010000264.1 coordinate 1,090, forward strand.
GCAGGGAAACGGTTTTATCGAACGACAAGTGCGGACAATCAAATCCTTGCTGAAGAAATCGAAACAATCCGGCACGGACTATCAACTCGCTCTTCTCCACTGGCGTACCACTCCCATCAACGCAAATCTAGCGAGCCCAGCGCAGCTGAACATGGGAAGACGCCTAAAGTCAACCATCCCTGTGAGAATTCGAAACGACGTCCCAAACGAAGACGATGTACACCTCGAGCTGCAGCGAAGACAAGTCTCACAGAAACACTATTTTGATCGACGAGCACAATCTACTGATTTGCCTCCCCTTTATCCCGGCCAGCAAGTTCGTGTTCAACACCCGACAACAGGACGCTGGGACCCTGCAACTGTTCGCGCAGAATCAGCCGAGCCACGGTCGTACATTCTACGGAACATGAACGGGAAAGAGTTCAGAAGAAACCGTCAGCATATCTGCGAGTCGTCAACTTCTGCACTGTTGAAGCTACTGAGAAGACACATGCAACACCAACGCCATTACCAACCGTGTCAACAGAAACCAAGTTGCTGAACACAGTCGCGCCAACACTTCCACCATCAACTCCTGCACGATACACCACGCGAAGCGGTAGAGTTGTGAGAAGTCCGCGACGACTCGAATATTAGGACTAGTCAATATCCTTGCGCATATATTTTCTTTTTTAGTCATGTAGCTAGTATTTGCATTTCACTTTTGAACAGTTATGAGCACGATACTTAGTTCGTACTTGACATTTACACGTTTGCCATTTCT
>JAMJIN010000265.1:0-3567 GCA_036784775.1 Chromatiales bacterium
AAATCGCTCAAGCTCATGCCTGTCTGAAATTGGATTGGATTCTGTGCCATGTCCGCTCTCCTATTGTGGATCGTGGCATCATCTTGCAACAACCAGTGGCTCATTCCGTGAGTCACTGCTGAACATTCGTACTAATCAAGAAGAGTTTTGCAGTTGCCCACCCGGTCGTTGTCCCGGTAATCGATCCCTTTGCCGTAGATCAGCGGCGCGACTATGCCGGACTCGGGATCCCGATGCCAGTTGAAATCCCCCAGCACGCTGACCTTGTGGTGGCCGAAGATATCGACCTCACCGCTGAGCAGCGCCTCGTAACCGCCGAGTTGGTCACCGTAGGCGCTCTGCCACTGTGCAATAATCGTTTGCAGATCCCCCTGAAACAGGGACTCACGACCGCTGACCGGCTGCTTGGGACGGGGCTGCCAACCACCATCGATGCGTCGGCGCTCCAACTTTCCCTGGATCACCCGGCCGACCCGGAAGAGGATCTCTGCCGGACCCATCGCCTTGATACGGTTGATATTCCAGGCCAGGGAACTCATGCGGACATCCCGTATTCCCGGTGCCATATCTCAAGGTTGAGCAGCGCCCAGAGTAGTTTTTCGTGGTTCTGCACACCATTGACGTGGTCGTTGACGTAGCGTTCCAATACCGGCCGGTTGAAGTAGGCCGCGGTACGGGAGTCGGCACTCAGGATATGGTCGCAGAGGTAGTCCCTCATCGGACCCTGAAACCACTCGTTCACCGGCACCCGAAACCCCACCTTGGGCCGCTCCAGAATCGACTCCGGCAGGATCTGTTTCATGCCCTCACGCAGCATCCACTTGGTGCTGCCGTTACGAATGCGGCAGTCGTCAGGCAGGGAGGAGATATAGGCCGCCAGATTGTGATCCATGAAAGGCATACGCGCCTCCAGGGAGGCGGCCATCGTCATGCGGTCGCCACGCTCCAGCAGGTTGTCGGCAGCCAGCTGGTCTGGTCGAAATAGAGGATTCTGCGCAGGTTGCTGTTATCGGCAGCCACGTCGTAGGGTGGCCCCTCGAAACCCTGGTAACCGTCGACACGGAAGGCAGCCAGGGCCTCCCTGTCGCGCCAGTTGAGCGCACCGAACCAGCGAGGCATGCGCTCCTCCCACTGTTTCAGACTCAGGTTGGCGACAGCGGTCTTAACCCGCCGAAACTTGTAGGGCAATGCGTTGACCAGACTGTTGATCGGCGCCTGCAGCAAGTCAGGCACATAACGGTAATATTCCGCGTAATGATCGAAACCGTGCTTGGGATAACCCCCCAGAAACTCGTCACTGCCTTCGCCGGTGAGCACCATCTTCACCGTCTTGCGCGCCTCCAGCGACAGCAGATAGATGGGGATATCAGAGGGCTCGGCTACCGGTGCATCTCGAAAGCGCACCAGTTTGGGCAACTCATCCATCAGGTGGGCCTGGGAGACGGTCAGTTCATGGTGGTCGGTATTAAACTGGTCGGCGATGCTCTTGGCATAACCCAATTCACTGTAGGTAGACTCCTGAAAACCCACGGAGAAGGTTTTGATCGGCTCATTGCTGTGCCGGCTCATCAACCCCACGATAGCGGATGAGTCGATGCCGCCGGAGAGAAATGCGCCGAAGGGCACATCCGCCACCATGCGGCTCTCCACCGCCTGGTCCAGCTCCCGCATGAAACCGGCCACCGGGTCTGCCACTGCGACTGTGGAGCGGCGGGGGTCGCGATCCGGAGGCGTGTAGTAACGGCGCACCGCGAGTTCACCGTTTTTCCACACCGCGCAGGCGCCCGGCGGCAGCTTTTCGATCCCCTGAAAAAGGGTGCGGGGCCAAGGCACATAGCGGTAGGCCAGGTAGTCCCAGACTGCGCTCCGGTCAACCTCCCGGGCCACCCTTTCATGCACCAGCAGGTTCTTTATCTCGGAGCCGAAAATAAACTCGTCCCCCCGACGCCAGAAGTAGAAGGGCTTTTTGCCGAAGCGATCCCGGGCGATAAAGAGCTGCTGGCGCGCCTCGTCCCAGAGGGCGAAGGCGAACATGCCCTCCAGCTTGTCGACGCAGGCCTCCCCCCACTCGTCATAGGCGGCGAGCAGGGATTCGGTATCAGAGGTGGTGTGGAAAACGTAACCCTTGGACTCCAGCTCCCCCCGTAGCTCCCGGTAGTTATAGATCTCCCCGTTGAAGACCACCTGGGTAGTGCCGCGGTGATTGGCCATCGGCTGATGTCCGCCACCGAGGTCGATGATGGAGAGACGGCGGTGGGCCAGCCCAACGCTGTAGCGCCCGTCTCCGCTGTCGGTGGCGTAAAACCCCTCATCGTCAGGACCACGATAGACGATCTGATCCGCCATCTGCTTCAGCAGAGCCTGGGGGGATTCAATGGGATTATTAAGGACGAAGCCGGCAATACCGCACATAGTTATTTTACTTTCTCGACAGGTGTATCCGTACAAAGCGGATTTGCAGATACAACCCGGTGCAAATCACGCCGCGAACGCGTCGGATTATACATAGAAGGCTATGGGGTGTCCCTCTGGGAACTGGGTAAAAAGGTGACAGGTGCTACCGGATGCAAGCTCTCTTTGCTAACTGAAAGTGCGTAGGCCCGATCAAGCGTAGCGGATCGGGCATTCGGGCTTTGATGAACGATTGAGGCTGCCGGTTCCACTACGCTTGAACCGGCCTACAAGACTACAGAATAGCCCCCTCCCCGCGGGGAGGGAAAATCAAAACGATCCTGATACCTGTTACCTGTAACCTGTCACCTTCTTTATCTAGAAACTGGTAGCCCAACCCACCTCTATCTCCCACTGACTCATCCATATCTCACCGGTTTGGGGGCCGGTCATCGGGTTCGTGCCACCCACACTCTCCTCCGGCGCGTACATGAAGGCAACATTGATCTCACTTTCGTTCTCCAGTCTCCAGCCAAAACCAGCGGTGTAGTGCTGTCGAACCACGGCGGGCGCCAGGATGTTGAAGAGCGCCTGTTGGTTCTCGAAAGGCTTGGAGGCCTGGCTGAAACCGGCCCGGAGCGTCAGATCCTGGCTGTAGAGCCACTGCAGGCCAAATTTGTAGACGTTCATGTCATCCCAGCCGAATCCGTAACCTTCATCCGACCCCATCAGCGGCGGAACCGGACCGACAGAGGAGTTGCCGATCGCATTGACATCGGAGAAGAGGATGCGCTGAAAATCGAAGGAGAAGGTCCAGTCCGGTAAAAATATACTTGATTAGTACGAATGTTCAGCAGTGACTCACGGAATGAGCCACTGGTTGTTGCAAGATGATGCCACGATCCACAATAGGAGAGCGGACATGGCACAGAATCCAATCCAATTTCAGACAGGCATGAGCTTGAGCGATTTGTTCAAAGACTACGGCACCGAAAGCCAATGTGAAGCGGCCCTTGAGCAAGCACGTTGGCCGAAGGGTTTTGAATGCCCACACTGCGGAGGAAGCCGTCATAGCCGCTTTCATCAGGGGGGACTGTTAGCGGCTGAGTAAAACCGCGCATAGATGGCGAAGGCCGCCTCGCTGCGTCGATACATCCTCCGTCAGAACGTCACATC
>JAMJIN010000266.1:0-3560 GCA_036784775.1 Chromatiales bacterium
CGCAAGGCACGCCGGGTAAGCAGTGCGGCCTCGCGGCTACCGGGGACTACCAGCCTTCGCTTCGCTCTCCATGGCTGGCAGCGTATGTTCGGGTTTTTACCGCCATCTACAGCTATGCGTTCCACCATCTGATTGTGTCCCGCATCCCTATCCCCCGTTTCCTCACCCCAGAAAAAACACTGATTGGAGACTATTTTCCAGGGGGGAGAATCTGGCCGTACGACCTGATAGCCAAACAAGAAAGTGGTTTCTCCCTGGAACAGGGCTGGTTTGTCAATGGGATGAACTACTGGCGCACGCTGAATCAGTGGCACGAACGTTTCTGGAATAACATGGATAACGTCAGCCAAGATGAGCTTTCAACGGATGATATCCTGTACTGGAACAACTACTTCTCCCTTTGCAAAGCCTGCTTTGCCCCGATGGAAGGTGAAGTATTCGGCAATGGCCAGTTTCTCTTCAAAAAGACCTGAGACGCGCCTGCATCTTTTGTTACTGAAAGGCACGCACGGCCAGCACCGCGTTCAACCCACCAAAAGCGAAAGAGTTGCTGAGTGCTGCATCAATGGACCCAAACCTCACTTCATTGGGCACATAATCCAGATCGCATCCATCACCTGCTTCAGTAAAATTTACTGTTGGCGGTATGAACCCCTCCTTCACAGACAATACCGTCGCCACCAGTTCAAGCCCACCCGCAGCACCCAGCGCATGTCCATGCATCGATTTCGTTGAGCTGACTGCTAAAGAAGCGGTGTTTTCCTTGAAGATCTTGCTGATCGCTGCCGTTTCCGTAACATCATTTGCCTGGGTCGCAGTGCCGTGGGCATTGATGTATTGCACATCCGCCGGACTCAATTGCGCATCCTGCAGGCACAACCCGATAGTTCTTGCCGCTCCATCCACGGAAGGATCAGTAATATGCCCCGCATCCGATGACATGCCAAAACCGGCTAATTCAGCATAGATGTCTGCACCTCTTGCCTTAGCGTGACGTTCTGATTCAAGAACAAGGATACCTGCCCCTTCCCCGAGCACCATGCCGGATCTGTCCTTGGAAAATGGCCTGCATGTATCTTTTGACAGCACCCGCAGCATATCCCAGGACTTTAACAGTCCACAGGTAAATGGCGCATCAGTGCCACCCGCGATTGCAACGTCAACCAAACCATGCCGTATCATCAACGCTGCCTGAGCAATTGCATGTCCGGACGAGGAGCAGGCGCTTGTTACGGAAAACACTGGCCCTTTGATCTTCATTTGCAGACTGACTTGGCTTGCTGCCGCACTCGGCATCCCTTTCGGTATCGTCAGTGGATGTACCCGTGATCGCCCATCACGATAGAGCTGGGAATAGGTGGCCTCATCCGTCTCCTTTCCGCCGCAACCTGTACCGATAATTGCAGCAGCATTCTCATATTGCCCAGCGGTTAACCCAGAATCATTCAAGGCTTCTTTTGTTGCAATCAAGGCAAACTGTGAAAAACGATCGAGATAGGGCAATAGTGCCTCATCGAGATAATCGGCCGCCTTAAAATGGGGTACTTGGGCACCAATAACCACCCGCAAACCACTGCAGTCTATTTTTTCGAGATTACGAATCCCGGCAGTTCCCGCAAGCAATGCCGAACGAAACGGCTCTACGCCCACACCAAGCGCGGAAACAGATCCCAATCCGGTAATAACAATACGTTCGCCCACGGGACTTACTTATCCGCGAGCAGGCTGCCGATGCCGTCCACGATGTCGCCAACGGTTTCCAGTTTTTCAAGTTCAGCATTAGGTATCTCGACGTCGAAGGCCTCCTCGACCTCATAGACAATCGTGATTGCGTCCAGTGAGGAGACACCTAAATCCTGAAGACGTGATTCACGTTTTATGCTTGCTGTATTCAGCTGTTTTTGAGTGGCGATCGCCGATATTACGACCGTTTCAATATCCAGACTCATCTTTCTGATTACCTTTACTGTTACCAACCATATGCGAATTAGAGGCCATGATCGAAAAATGCCTCAATGTCGTGTCCTGAAACAACCACTGCGAAGAGATACAAAGCAAATATGAATTAAATATTTCACATCAAAATGCAGAATAAATATTGTTGTTCGTTATAATATCAGTGTTTCTTCACATTCTCTGGCATAGACTTGGAATATGCTTATACGCGATCCATCAACCCCAAAAGGCGGAAACACGCATACCATCATCAGACACTCTAAATATAGGAACGATACCCTAAACTCAAGACTATCGACCTATTGACCAACGCTATCCGACCAAGTCGCGCACAACGATATTATACAAGTTATGCAGTCTATTAAAGACATTTATCAATTTCTAAAGCGCATATTTGTAGACAGAGAAAACTCTGAGCAGGAACAGGCGCTTGTTCGCATCATCCTGTCATCCGCAGTGCTTTTCTATCTGTTATTTTCAGGGCCGACCAACCTGCCCCTGCAGCACCCCCGGACGCTGACCACGATCCTGATATCCAGCTTTCTCTTTTTTTCCATTGGAATTTTCATTACTACGTTAATTTGGCGGGGAGTATCCCATCCACGTCGCATCATCAGCATTGTTTCGGATATTGCTGGTTTCAGTATCGTATCGAGCTTTACCAACGACCTCCTTGCACCTTGGGTCTGGCTTTATCTATGGGTGACATTCGGCAACGGGGTTCGCTACGGAGAGAGGTACCTCCACTTTTCCACAGCCCTTTCCGTTATCGGTTTCAGTATCGTCATTGCCACCAACGAATTCTGGCATTCCCACATAAGCCTGGGGTTGGGGCTGCTTGCATCTTTTCTGGTATTACCTGGGTACGCCGCCGTACTCATCAGACGCATTCATAAAGAACGCAAACGCGCTGAGGACGCTAACCGGGCAAAAAGTGATTTTCTCGCCCGTATGAGCCATGAAATCAGAACCCCTCTAAACGGAATTATTGGTATCAGTGAGCTATTGAAGTGCTCCGATCTTCCCACGGAAGAGCGTGAGTATGCCGATGCCATCGCAAATTCAGGCCAAACTCTTTTCATGCTCATTGAGGACATACTTGACTTTTCAAAGATTGAAGCAGGAAAACTCATCCTCGAACAGACAGAATTTGATCTGCATGAACTGATTACCCACACCGTGCGCATGCTCTCTCCGCAGGCACAACAGAAAAATATACGTTTAATCAACAATGTCAGCCTTGAAATACCTTACCTTCTCATGGGCGACCCTTTACATCTGCGCCAGATTTTGATCAACCTGATCGGCAATGCAATCAAATTCACACCTACGGGAACCGTAGAGATACGCTGCCATTTAACTCATCTCATTGAAGAACAGGCTTTGATCCATTTCGAGGTCATAGACAGTGGAATTGGTATTCCGCAGGAGAAACAGGCGACCATCTTCGATAAGTTCAACCAGGCTGATGAAAGCACCACCCGGCGTTTTGGTGGTAGTGGCCTCCCCCCTCTGTCAGGATAGTTGTCCACCCAGTAAAATGGGACTTCAATAACCAATTAGAGTGGGCAGAGAGAGCAATAAATGGGTTATCCAAAAGAGCG
>JAMJIN010000267.1:0-3558 GCA_036784775.1 Chromatiales bacterium
ACCCGGAGAACCAAGTAACAGAAGAAGCTGGAATTAGAGACGAAGCAGCGTAGAGAATTGGACAACTATCTTGACAAACGTCGATTACAGATCGGTCGCACTGTGGATGGGGTGAATTACGTGTCATTTTTCCGCAAAAAAAATCAACAGCTGGATGTGATTATGCATCTTAATGAAGGAACGGAAATACTCGACCTTATTGATTCTATCGACTTCAAAGCGCAGTAATTCAACAGGCCCTAGTGAAAGAAGGCGCTAATCTGTAGAGGGATCGGACATAAAAAAACCGGGAATCTATGTCCCGGTTTTTAAACGTGGCGCAGGATCAGTCGAAATAACGTAAGAAAATCGCAGGATCCACGTCGGCCAGGTCGTGCGGAAACCGTTGTTCCTTAGTGGAAGTGGTCTGGACTTCCTGCAATCCCAGCTCCGCTGTGGGGGTGTCTTCCACAGGCGGTGCCATTCGAGTCGCCGGTGCTTTAATGGCAGGCGAACACGATTCGACTAATCTACCCGTGGACATGTCATAAACTTTTTTCATGACGTTACCTCCTTAAATTGTCGGAACGTTGCTTTCACTCAATGTGTCGGCGGGCCAGCTGGTTTCTTTAGCCTGTGTAACTTTGTACCACATTTTTTGTTGGAAATGTGAACGCGTCGCCTTGAAGTTACATCAAGTATTTGAAGTCAGTCGCAAAATTCCCATCTATTCTTCATTATCCAGTTGGTCCAGTGGATTAATATGGGTATCTCCGGCGGGTTTGTCGAGATCGACGCCATAGTCATCCTTGCTGATGTCATAGGAACCGGCCCAATCTTCCGGTGGGGCGATGCTGCGGGTTTCCAGTGCCTTCCAGTCTTCAACATCGTACTCTTCGATAGTGCCGTCGTAGAATTGGACCTCAATGGAGCCATCTTCTGCATCGTAGGCCACGACCTCAAGATTCTCCCCTTCGTTGGTTTTGAACCAAGCTCCCACTTTGAGTCTAGGGATGTTCATCTTCACCTCTCTCCCGGTTGTAACTTCTTACCTACTATCAATTATGGCACTGGAGATCGTTTCGGCTATTGCGCAAAGTCATTTAATCTATCCAGTTATACGGGCTATTAAGGAGATATATGCGCAAAGTGTTCTCGTTGAATTAGAATGTATAGATGGAAATTGATGGTAATCACTCTCCGGCACCCTGCTCTTGTGGCTGGGTGCCTTGTACGGCGTAGCGATTTTTTATGCACTACGCATGTCGCCTTGGCGTCGCTTGACGCAGGAGGGGCAGTTGCATGTTTTTCTTGGCGCCATCGTAGTGTTGATTCTGTTGTGGCATATACGGGGGCAGATTCAACCCGGCCCCTCCTTCCACCTGTTGGGGGTGACCACGGTGACCCTGGTGTTCGGCTGGTCTTTTGCGCTGATCATCGCCAGTATCGCCCTGTTGGCGGTGACGTTGAATGCCGGTTATGGCTGGGAAGGATATGTACTCAGCATCATCACTGTAGGTCTGCTGCCGATTACCCTGTCCCAGATATCCCTGGTGCTGGTGCGCTCCTGGTTTCCCAAAAACTTCTTTATCTATGTCCTGGGTAACGGTTTCATGACCGGATGGCTGGTGGCCTACATCAGTGGCTATGCGGCGGTGGGTTTACTGGTCTACAGCGGCACCTATACGCTGGAGGCGTTGCAGATCACGATTATCCCTTTCTTTCCGCTGATGTTTTTTCCGGAGGCGATTCTCAACGGTTGGATCATTACCATTCTGGTGCTTTACTGCCCTGGATGGGTCTATTCATTCAGTGATGAACTCTACATCAAAGGCAAGTAGTTCCCGCCTCGGTGTTCGTATTAGAATGGTGTCCGATGTCTCTATTTCAGGAGTAAGACTTTGAGTTGGTGGGGAAAACTGGTTGGCGGGGCCTTTGGCTTCATGCTTGGCGGCGCGCTGGGTGCTGTGTTGGGCGCTGCATTGGGTCACAAGTTTGATAAGGGTCTCGAGGGAATGCCCGGCGCCGGTGCCGAATGGGGTGCGGGAGGCCGTGAACGGGTGCAGACCGCTTTCTTCACCGCCACCTTCTCGGTGATGGGGCGCATTGCCAAGGCTGATGGCCATGTCTCACCGGACGAGATACGTCTGGCGCAGACGGTGATGGAGCAGATGTCCCTGTCTGAGGAGATGCGCCAGACCGCGATCCGGCTTTTCAATGAAGGCAAGGCGGACGGTTTTCCTCTGGACGAAGTACTGGAGCAGTTCCGTGTCGAGTGTCATCGTCGCAGCACGCTGATCCAGATGTTCATGGAGATCCAGATCCAGGCAGCCTATGCGGATGGTCGCATGGATGCGAAGGAAGAGTCACTGCTGCTGCATATCTGTGCGCGGCTGAATATCTCTGAATTCACCTTCCGCCAGCTGGAGAAGATGATTCGGGCGGAGCGCCATTATACGGGAGCCGGTGAAGGGCGGCGTCAGGCACCCCGGGAGCGTTTTTCCCTGGACGATGCCTACGCTATTCTCAATATCGGGGCTGATGCAACGGACAAAGAGGTTAAACGGGCCTACCGGCGTCTGATGAGCCAGCACCATCCCGACAAGCTGGTCTCCAAAGGGTTACCCGAGGAGATGATGAAGATGGCCGCAGCGAAGACCGATGAGATCCGCAAGGCCTACGAGCGAGTGAAAGAGGCGCGGGGGATGAGATAAAAACAGGCAAAAGATTAAGGGAGGCCGTGCAAACGGGAAGGCCGGGCTTTGTCGTGACTGCTGGCGCAGGAAAAGAGGGAGGTCGGAACGTTAATCTTCCTAGCTCCAGGTAAACGCTCTCTAGATTAATGGGATGGGTCCATACCATTAATCAAGTTGCCGTTTGCTGGAGATGGAAGGAGAAAATGTCCCTACTGCCCAATCTTCCGGTCTCCACCAATAAAACCCGTCAACTGGTGATATATTTTTCCAGCTGCTCGATCACGAACTGCTGGTCGGAGATGATGGCCTTTACCAGATCCCCGATAGAGACAAGCCCCACCACCTGCTCCTCGCCGATGATCGGCAGATGCCTGACCCGCTTCTCGGTCATAACGGCCATGACCTCGTCGGCGGTCCGCTGGAGCGTGGCGCAGACCACCTCTTGCGTCATGACTTCCCTGACCTTGGTCTCCAGCGAGGTGCGTCCTTTCAAGATCACTTTGCGCGCATAGTCCCGCTCTGAAATCAGGCCTTTCAGTTTTCCTTCTTCCATTACGACCAGTGCGCCCAGCTCTTTTTCCGCCATGAGTTTCAGTGCCTCTAGCGCCGTCTCCTCCGGTCCGATTGTAGAGACATCGTGCCCTTTGGTATCCAGGATCTCTTTAATGGTATTCATCTGCGACTCCTCATCGATTGCGAAAATTCGGAATACTGAGCCCTTCTTGGCGCTGAACTTTATTTTTCTTGATTAGTACGAATGTTCAGCAGTGACTCACGGAATGAGCCACTGGTTGTTGCAAGATGATGCCACGATCCACAATAGGAGAGCGGACATGGCACAGAATCCAATCCAATTTCAGACAGGCATGAGCTTGAGCGATTT
>JAMJIN010000035.1:0-25968 GCA_036784775.1 Chromatiales bacterium
AACTAATATTCTTCATCAACAGGCCGGATATATGGAAGCAATCCTGTCCCCTATCATTCTAGTTGAAAAGTCTTGCAAAACGGGAGGAGACTATATATGGGGACTGGGATGTCCCAAAATCTTTCACGAGGTCGAAGACTCACTTGAATTCTTGGCTTCATAGAGATTGGCATCGGCTTGTTCTATCAGTTCGTTGTACCCAATGCCGGGTGAGGGCAAAGCGGTCGTGCCCCCGATGCTCACCGAAAGGTGGTGTGTGACCGAGGCGACTGGATAAGCAAGCGCGAGTGCCTCCACCGCTTTGCGGATGTGTTCAGCGATCATCTCGGCGCCCGCCTGATCCGTATCGGGGAGCAGGATGAAAAACTCTTCGCCACCAAAACGTGCCGCCAGGTCGGCAGGGCGACTGAGTATTTGCGTCATCGTCCTAGCGATCGCGATCAGTGCCTTATCCCCCATGGGATGTCCCATGCTGTCGTTGTATTTCTTAAAAAAATCCACGTCCAGAATGGCCACGGAAAGGGGTCGGGAACCACTACGCAGGGAACGGCTCCACTCTTTCTCCATCTGTTCGTTTAAAAACCGCCGATTGGGGATCTCTGTCAAAGGATCGAGCTTCGCAAGCTGTTCCAGCAGATTGCGTTGATGTACGTATTTCAGATGAGTGCGCAAGCGCGCCTTGATGATCTCAGCCTGGAAAGGCTTGGTGATATAGTCCACCGCCCCGAGTTTCAACCCCCGACCCTCGTCCTCGGGATTGTTCAGTGCGGTAAGAAAAATAATCGGGATATCCCTTGTACGGTCGTTGGACTTGAGAAGTTTACACACCTCAAAACCATCCAGGCCCGGCATATGGATATCGAGAAGGATCAGGTTGGGGGGGCTGGCCTCCACGGCACGCAGAGCAAATTCGCCATTCGGCGCCACCCGGGTCTCGTAGGCTTCGTCAGCCAAAATGCGTTGCAACAGATCCAGGTTGTCCGGCGCGTCATCGACGATCAGAACGCTGGGACTGGTATCCTGAAGAGCTGAAAACATTGCGTTAAATTCACCCTGTCAAATCAGTGGGGAGAGGTTGTCTGTCCGCTTCGGTCAGCCATTGCAGATGCGAATATTGGATCTGGCCCGGAACCTTTATCTGGAAAGCAATATTGCGAATCAAATTACCTCTTTCCCATTAAATTGTAGCGGTGTTTGGCAAGGTTTCTTTAGTCGGGATGAGATTGCATTTCCCCTTAAGTAATCTGTTTCCTGTTGCGGTTTCTATATAGGAAAACAAGCCCTTTTTTCGGCCCTTCCTGATACCCTCCTGTGTCCTTCCATATTCTGGGAGGCAGTAAGGGCAAGGTCTCAGGGCCTTTCGATGGCGCCGATATCTGGCCTTTTCCCGTTGTAGCTCAGGGCCAGGCCCTGACCCTTGTTCCAGGTTAGCGGGCGATCGAGCGTTATCTGGTTGGTTTTGTAATCAACAGCGAGGATGCGGGCGCGCTGCTGCTGATCCTGCAGCTGAATCTCGTCGCCTTTTTCGCCGGGGATGTCGAAATCGTCCTGGAACCAGGAGGCGTCGTCGAGCGGTATCTCCGTTCCGCTGCCTGCACTGCGGGTGCGGGTGAGAAAGCGGCCGGTGTCCAGCAGCGGACTGCCGCTGGCGGGTGTGAAGTCGTTGTTGCCTTCATCCACGTATTTTGGATCGGCCTCGATGAAATTCCGGAACAATTCCGGGTTCGATTTCATCCAGGCGCTTACGGATTGCGGGTAGGGATTGCGGTTGGAGTTACGCACGCCGTGGGAGATGAGATAGAACTCCCCCGCCTCTTCATTGAAGATCAGGTTGTTGTCGAAAAAGAAGCCATCGAGACGAGCCGTCTTGATCTGTACCGGCGCCCCCCGGAGGAAGCGATTATACCAGTCCCAGCGTTCGTCGTTGACCACAAAGATGCTGCGCGTGAAGGCGTTGTTGACCAGCTGATTGTCTTCGAGGTGGTAGCCCTTTCCTCCCAGTGCAATTTCGATTGCAGCGAAGCTGGTGGCGTGGAAGGTGTTGTTGTAGATGCGGTTGCCGGTGTTGTAGCGGGCCTCTTTGCCATACAGAGCGAGCTGCATTGCAGGGCCGATGGTATGGCGAAACCGGTTGTGCCTGATGATGCTCTGCTGGGCGGCATGCTGGATGCCTGCGTAGGGGGAGTGCCTGCCGCTGGACGGGGTATAGGTGAAGTCATTGTCCTCCACCAGATTGTGCTTGGTGGCGTCATCATCGTCGAACTGGTGGTCAAAACCCACGTTATGACAGTCGTAGATCTCACCGATCTTCTGCAGTTCGTTGTAGAGGTCGTTGCCCCTGATGATGTTCTTGTTGCCGCACTTGATGGTCCAGAGGGTGTGTTTGCCGTTGCGAAATCCATTGCCCTGCACCAGGTTGCTGTCTGACTTAACCAGTGAAAGGTTGTCCTGAGTGGTGCCGTCAAACAGGTTGTTGATGATGCGGTTGTGATCCGCCTGTTCGAAGAAGAGGCCTGTCTTGGAGCTGCCATTGGGATCGTGGGCGCCAATGAAGCGGCAGTTGATGATCTGGTTGTAATCCGCATCCCGCCCATAGAGCCAGCGCCTCACGTCGTGTACTTCGATGTTTTCCAGGATCAGATGGCTGCGATAAGAGATGTCGATGGCGGGTTTGAGATGCTTGCCGCTGATAATCGCTGTTTCTCCCTTGTAGCCACGAAAGATAAGGGGTTTTGATTTTGTGCCGGAATGCCCGGGTTTGAGTATTTCACGGTATACGCCGCCACGGATCAGCACCTTGTTCCCTGCAACCGCCACTGCGGAGGCGCCGGCCAGTGCCTGGTAGGCGGCCTGTTTGCCGTCACCACACTTGCGGGTTTCGGGGCTGTAGTTTCGGCAGTGGTCTGTCTGGATGGCGCCATCCACATAGAGGGTGTCGGATCCTCCGGCAATGGAAAATTTGCCGGCTGACAGAAGGGCGGCGCCAAACAGCAGTCCGAAAAATAGGCGGTTTTGCATCATTTCTATCCCTGTAGTCTCTCTTTGCACCGCTCCGACATGAGATCGGCAGTACCCATCATAAACGGATGCTCACAGGGCTGCCATGGGTGGGTAATGCGTCAGCACTATTTGTAAAATCCAGTGCTATTGGGGTAATTTTTAGCTTGATTTCATCGGCGCACCTATCCTGACGCTTTGGGAGGCGTTGATCGGAAGTTTCGGTCTGGTGGGGGAAGCTGTTTCCGTGTCGGATCTTACCCCGGAAGCGATCGAGGCGAAGTGTTCGGGTACCGGGCTTGGCTGCAAGACCCTAATCGAAGTCAGTAAGCAGATAGGCGTAGATGCCGGAGAGGCGGAGACCTTCGAGCAGTTGGGGGAATGTTACGAGTTGAGTTCCATCGATCTGCTCAAACTGATCCTTGTCGCTGAATAGATCAGCTGGTCGCAACCGGACGGTGTGTAGGAGCGGCGCCCCGCCGCGATTTACCCGCTAACGGAGCAATCGCGGTGGGGCGCTGCTCCTACCTACTCCCGTTCCACCTTGGTGGCTGTCAGGACACCGCCTTCATCGACATAGGTAACATCGACATTCTCGTCGGGGTTCAGGCTGGCCAGGCTGAAGAATTGGTCGTTGGTCAATTCGTCGATGAAGATCGTCTCGAAGTGGTGGTTACGAATGTTTGCCCGCTCAGGACGGTGGTAAAGCTGCCTGCGCCCAGATCCACGCTGGCGACGGTATCTTCAACCTCCAGTTTGTCGGCACTATCGGTGCCAAATTCGATTTCACTGGCTACCAGCAGTGTGCCGTCCATGGTGCCCTCTACTTCCAGAGTTTTTCCGGCCAGGATATCGCTGCTGTTTCCGTCCTCGAACTCCGTGGATGCGGTTATCTGAACCGTCTGGCCGTTGAGTGTGAACTGATTCGTGACACCATCGAAATCGGTAGTGACGATCCCCTCGATCTCCAGCTCTTCGCCATCTTCGGCCCACTCCAGATCGCCGTCGCCTTCGGTCTCCACTTCATCGGCTTCGAAGATTGCGCCATTGAAGCTGTTTCCTTTGGCTTCGACGTACGTCCCTTCCACAGGGTTGCCATCTGGCAGGCTTGCTGTCGTACTCCAATCAACCGTGAGGCCACCAATCTCAAAAGTAAAAGCAATGGCATTTAGGCTTTGTACGATGCCTTTGACTTCGAGTTGATCTGTGTCGTTCCAGGCGGAGGACTTCACCTCGATGCGGGTGGCGTAGATGACGCCAAGACCATCGGAGAAGCCGCTGACCTCGATGACTGCATCGATAGCAAGGTCGGCGAGCAGGATGCCGGTGCCGCCGTCGTCATAGATGGTGTCAAGATCGACGATCACTGTCTGACCCATCACAGTCAGGCTGCTGCTGCCTGCAATGTCATTGCCGCCAATGGTGCCTTCCAACAGATCGGCGTACTCCACCGTCTCCGCTTCGCCGGTGACGCCGTCGTTGTTTCCGGTGATCCGCACCACCATGCCGACCTTAAGGTCAGACTGATCGACCCGTGTCGGCTCCTCGAACTGGTAACTTGTGGTTGTGGTTTCGTATTTGATGTCGTTCAGATAGATGGAACCAAAACCCGTGACGCGTCCCCAGGCAACGCCGGTGCCGCCGATGCCGCCATCAGCGGTCTGGGTCTCGCCGCCGCCGCAGCCGGAAAGAATGAGGGCGGTAAAAAGGATCGGAAATATTTTCATGTCAGTCATCTGCGGCCATGTCCTGCTCAAAATAGTAGATGCCGATACCGGCCTGTTTGCGACCGCTGCCTTTGACCTTTGGGTTAAGGTCGCGATCCTGGGCGGAGAGATGACGGTCAAGCTCGATCAGCAGGGCTTGGGCTTTCTCTGCGCTCATCTCCCGGAAACGGGGCAGCGCCTCCTCCGGCAGGTTGTCATAGGCCACCTTGCGTTGGTAGCGGGGATCGGAATCGCCCAGCCGCAGATTGTGGTCGATGGTGGATAGCAGCAGGTAGACGTCGGTGCCCAGTATATGCAGCTTGTCCTTCTCCCCGGTGCGGGGGACAAAGGCCTCCATCAGGAGACGGATGTTGCCGTTTTCGTTCTGTTCGACTGTTCCCACCCTGAGCAGTTCATCGAGGATGGCCCTGGGCGGGATGTCACCGCTGTGCTCTTTCGCCAGCGCAGTGAAGCTGTTGACCCCGGAATCGAAAGAGAGTTCAGCCGGTGTGCCTTCCGAAGTGTGGAAGCGGCTGTCCCGCAGCCAGCCTGCGATTACCCTCGCTGCCCGGTTGTACTGCTGGGCAATGGCGGAGTCGTCAGGTGTCTCTATCTTCTGCAGGCGGCTCACATCCTTGCGGGTGAGGCCGGTAATAACCGAGATGCGCGAGACTGACTGCTTGCGCCCCGGGAGAGTGAACTCTTTTTCCGCCACATCCATAAATACCCATCTGCTGAGATCTGCAAAGTCACCGTAGCTCATGCCGTTGCGTAACAGCAGGCGCACCAGTGGCCGCAGGAGTTTCAGGATGGCGGCGGTGAGTGTTTTCTGAATCTCGTTAGACATCAAACTGCTTAATCCATGTCGGTAGCTGATCTCGTCAGGGCGTAGGTTCCGGCCAGCCTCTGCAAGGCTGACCGGAATATGGCTTTGTTGGGATTATGATCCCATTTGTGTGCGGGTCAAGTAATACTCTGCCTTATCCCCTAACATCAGGGCCTCTCATGGCACAGCGTACAACTGACTTCTGTGCCCTTGGCAAGGTGGATCGGGCCGTTATCGTCGGTTTGAAGATCACGAGCCGCTGCGGTACGTGAGAGTGCAGTGCCTTCCAGGTTCTGGCCGTGGCATGCGCGGCAACTCCCTGGATTCTGTTCGTAGAAGGACTCATGCCCCTCAGTCCAGGCTGGGCTGTTGACATTGTGCATGCCGTGGGGGCCATCCAGGGTGAGACCCAGTGTGGTGTGACAGCTACTGCATTCGCTGATGGTTCCGGCATGACCCTGCAACTGCACGGCGGCTACATTGTCGTTGGATCCCGGCGCTGCATTGGGCCAGATGGCGTGAGTGGAGCCGTGGCAGCCTTCGCAGGCAACACCGCCATGTCCCAGGCTGTTGCGATAGAGCTTGGCCGGGTTTTCCGCAAAACGCTTGTTGTCTGCGCGGCGGGGAGTTGCCGACGGATCCCCTGATTCCCAGGTCTGACTAAGGCGAATGGTGCCGCCCAAGTGATCATTGGAATCACCGGTGTGGCAAGATTCGCAGCGTGGCTCGTCTATCCAGGGCCGGCGCGGAGTGGTGCCGTTATTGGCCCCGTCGAGACCGCCGCCGGCTGGAAGGTCGTGTACACCGCCCACTGCAAGCATGCCGCCGTGGCAATTCTGGCAGGTGATGCCGGCACCGCCCATGGCGCCGCGCAGACACTTGGTAACCTTGCCGGGATGGCACTGATAGCAGGTCTCTTCCAGAGTGCCGTTTTCCGGGAAGATAAGCTCATCGGTGGCGGGATCCCGCAACTCCCCATGGTGGCCGTGCATCACCTGGGACATCATGGCATGGCCCACCTGTTTGCCGACAGGCCCGCCGTTTCCAGCCAGGTCCAGCGCTGCCGAGTAGTGGCAACCGGCGCAGAGCACCGGGCGCTGATTATCGATATCGGTGCCATGTTTGTTGTCGTGGAGACGCAGGATATTGGCCTTCGCCGCCTGCAGTACATCGTTGGGGTCGTTGATATCATCAGGGAAGATGAAATCGACATCTGGGCGACGGTTGCTGTCGGCGCCTATCTCCCCCAGGGCATGACAGTTCTGGCAGTCCGCCTCGGAGGCGACCGGCAAAACGATGTCCAGACTGGCGAGTGCCTGTCCACTGGTCTTGTCGCTGGCGGTAACCTGCATCAGCGGGTAGGCATTGGTCTGTCCGGCGTCATCCACCGGCAGGATCGGAACGCCGTCCGCTGAGAACCAGGCAAAGTCTGCGTCGTAGTGCTCGAAGGGTTGATCCTCATTGGCGGCATAGGGTGCGTTGACGCCAGGCATGCTCTGGCCCAGGAGTCCGACATCAGCCGGCGGGCTGCCGCCGAACAGATCGAAGACGTAGGTGTTGCCGCTAGCCGGGTTGATGTCCCAGAAGTTGGTTTTCTGCACGGATCCCGGCAGGTTCTGGCTGGTGGTGTTGATCGAGCCTGCTGCATCCATCTGCGCCTTGTAGGCGACGTCGACTTCCGCGCTGCTGAGGATGCGGGGGGTGGCGCCGCGCTCGATGACCTGGCTGCGGATTACATTGAAAGGCGGCAGGACAACGAAGGTGGTGTAGTCAAGGTCAGCACAGTGCATGCCGAGGTCGTTGAAGGCCAGGACGCGGTGGCTGTCGGTGATGCCCGGGACGCCGGTGTTTCCGTCGTCATTTTCGTTCTCAGAGGAGCCCTCTTCGTCAGTATCATCTCCCTCTGCGCCTTCGTCCCCGCTGCCTTCAGCGTGATCCTCATCATCAGTCCCAGATTTTCTGACCAGTTTGACTGCAAACAGATTGCCTGAAGCATCCTGTGTGACGTCGATCTCCAGTTCGTCGCCGACCCTGATCTGCTGCAGGTTAAAACTGCGATCCTCTTTCCACTCGTCTTGCACCAGAGTTTCACTGGAGTAGTGGACTAAGCTATTGCCGATGGTCAATGTGCTGTTATTGCTGTCGACCCGGCTGACGATGCCTTCGATTTCAGTGTATGTCTCGGAGCGAAACTCGATCTCATCTGCGCTGACCTGCCCCTGCTCGTTGAGATGGCCCCGGACCTTAATCAGTGCATTCTCAGTAAGCTGCTGTCGATCGCCATCTTCAAATTCGGTTTCCGGATTGAGCAGAATCTCCAGGCCATTGAGGGTAAACAGGTCATCCGTGAGGAGTGTGTCGATTCTGCCTTCCAGTTTGATCTGTTCCTCTGAGTCAGTATCGATTTGGTCCGCTGCGTCTTCTGCCGCTTCGATCTCGTCAGCGATCAGATCACCGCTGATGGGTGATGTGCCCTGACGGCTGCTGATCTCATAAAACCTGCCGACAATCAGTACGTCCTTGATCTCCGCCTGGCTGTAGTCGACCCCCATTGTTCCCAGGGTGAGTCGTTTGGCGTTTTCATCCAGGGTCTCGATCCGGCCTTTTACGCTGACCTCATCTCCTGGATCCAAGGAGAGCTTTTTCAGCTCAATCCGGGTGGCGAACAGTGCGCCATCGCCATCGCGATAACCACTGATCTCGACAATGGCGCCTTGGGGGATCGCTGCAATGGTGGTGATGCCGGCAACAGCTGACTCAAAAACGGTGAGAGGGTCGCTGTAAACGGTCTGCCCCATCACCTGAAGTGCGCAGCCGGTAGCGGTCAGGTTCTCGTCGACAAAGCCGTGAATCTCATCGGAGACGTCGATATTGAAGGCCTCTCCATGGCTGCCATCGGAGTTGCCCTTCAGCAGTACCACCATGCCGAGTTTCAATGCGCTCTCATCGGCAGGAACGCCATTGATGGTAATTTGGGTATTGTCTGTTTCGTACTCGACCCCATCGACAAATACACTGCCAAAGCCGGTCACCCGGCCGAGGACGGTCTCGTCCCTGCGTGTTGCGGAAGAACTTCCGAATGTAGTGTCATCACCTCCGCCCCCACAGGCGCTGATCAGCAGCGCCAGCAGTGTGGATATGGCTATTTGTTGTAATTTTTTCATATCGACTGTATTCCTTGTGATTGATGCGGGGGGGGCGTCTGCTTGCCTGTCTTGAGTGTCAGCTCTGACAGACTCCATAAGTGGGAATTATATCCCAATATTTTAAATCGTCAAATAAAGCGCCTGGAATAGAAAACGCCGTTTTACACAGTCGAGTGGCAAATGGTGCCTTACTGGGGGGGATTTTCAGAGTGGTTTTCGTTTTTCACCGTATATCGAAACGCCTAAATGTGGTAACTTTTTGCACGTTTTTCACCACAGGAATCAGACGGATGTCGTTGGATCGCTCTGACATAGAGAAAATTGCCCACCTTGCCAGAATGGCGGTGGACGAGGACCGGATCGAAGGTTACGCCACAGACCTCTCCAATATTCTGGGTTTGGTTGCACAGATGGATGACGTCGAAACCGATGATGTCACACCGATGGCCCACCCGCTGCACATGGCTCAGCGTCTGCGGGTGGACGAGGTGACTGAAGTGAACCGCCGGGAAGACTTCCAGGCCATTGCGCCCAAGGTTGAGAGTGATCTCTACCTGGTGCCCAAGGTGATCGAGTAGTGGATGAGTTCCACTTGGCAGGAATAACTGACTGACTATGCATAACAAAACTATCGCGGAACTGGGCGCGGGTCTGCGTGCCGGTGAATTTTCCAGTGTGGAATTGACTCGTCATTTCCTGGCGCGCATCGATTCGCTGGATGAGGGCTTGAACTGCTATATCACGGTAACCCCGGATGTCGCCCTTCAGGCTGCGGAAGCGGCTGATCAGCGGATCAGTGCGGGCGATGCCGGACCTCTCACAGGCATTCCTATCGCGCAGAAGGATATTTTCTGCACCCAGGGTGTAAAAACCAGTTGTGGCTCCCGCATGCTCGACAGTTTCATCTCGCCCTACGACGCTACTGTTGTGGAGCGGCTCAATGCCGCCGGGGTAGTGATGCTCGGCAAGGCCAATATGGATGAGTTCGCCATGGGCTCCTCCAATGAGACCAGTTTCTATGGCCCGGTGCGCAATCCCTGGGACCGGGAGCGTGTGCCCGGCGGCTCATCCGGTGGTTCGGCTGCCCTCGTCGCGGCGCGTCTGGCGGTCGCGGCAACCGGCACCGATACCGGTGGTTCCATCCGCCAGCCTGCAGCGCTCTGTGGTATTACCGGACTGAAACCCACCTACGGCCGGGTCTCCCGTTACGGTATGATCGCCTTCGCGTCGAGCCTCGATCAGGGCGGTCCAATGACGCGTAGCGCCGAGGATGCGGCGCTGATGCTGCAGGTCATGGCCGGTTTCGATCCGAGAGATTCCACCAGTGCGGAGGAACCACTACCCGATTTTTCCGCTGGTCTGAACGATTCTCTGCAGGGGTTGAAGATTGGCCTGCCGAAGGAGTTTTTCGACGAAGGTCTGGATGCCGGGGTGGCGGCATCTGTTGAGGCTGCCATCGAGGAGTACCGCAAACTGGGTGCCGAGGTGGTGGAGATCAGCCTGCCCAACACGCATCTGGCGGTGCCCACCTACTATGTGGTCGCGCCTGCCGAGTGCTCTTCCAATCTCTCCCGTTTCGACGGCGTACGATATGGCTATCGCTGCGAAGCCCCCAAGGATCTGGAGGACCTCTATAAACGTTCCAGAGGCGAGGGGTTTGGAGAAGAGGTAAAGCGGCGCATCATGATCGGAACCTATGCCCTTTCGGCCGGCTATTACGACGCCTACTACCTGAAGGCGCAGAAGACCCGTCACCTGATCTCCGATGATTTCAAGGCTGCCTTCGAGCAGGTCGATGTGATCATGGGGCCCTCCACACCCACTACCGCCTTTGGCCTGGGGGAGAAGGCGGATGATCCGGTGACCATGTACCTCAACGATATCTATACCATTGCGGCCAATCTGGCAGGGCTGCCCGGCATGTCGGTGCCGGTGGAACCGGTGGAGGGCATGCCGGTCGGATTGCAGCTCATCGGCAACTATTTTGCAGAGGCGAAGCTGCTGAACGTCGCCCATAAACTCCAGCAGGCAACGGATTGGCACAGGCTGGCACCGGAAGGTTGTTGAATTTGCCTGGAAGCAAGGCATATGGGATGTGGTGGGCTTGCGAACCGTTCGTGGGAGCGGCGCCTCGCCGCGACTTGCCCATCTACGGAGCCATCGCGGCGGGGCGCCGCTCCTACAACTTAAACCCTGTCTGCTTGCAGCAGGGTGGTTTATTGTGAAACTTAAAGAGTAAAGACCATGCAGTGGGAAACCGTCATCGGGTTGGAAGTTCATACCCAACTGGCCACCAAATCGAAGATCTTCTCCGGCGCATCCACGGCCTATGGTGCAGCGCCCAACACCCAGGCCTGCAATGTGGATCTGGCCTTCCCCGGCGTGTTGCCGGTGTTGAACCGGGAGGCGGTAAACTGCGCCCTCAAATTCGGTGTCGCAGTTGGCGCTGAAATTGGCAGGCGTTCAGTATTTGCGCGGAAAAACTACTTCTATCCTGATTTGCCGAAGGGTTATCAGATCAGTCAGTTTGAATTGCCTATCGTGGGCAAGGGCGAGTTGACCGTCGAGCTGGAAAACGGCGAGTCGAAAGTGATCGGTATCACCCGTGCGCATCTGGAGGAGGATGCGGGCAAGTCGCTGCATGAGGACTTCCACGGTTTGAGCGGGATCGACCTCAATCGGGCCGGTACGCCGCTGCTGGAGATTGTCTCCGAGCCGGATATGCGCTCCATCAAGGAGGCGGTGGCCTATGCCCGCAAGATTCACCAACTTGTGGTCTATCTCGGTATCTGCGACGGCAATATGCAGGAGGGCTCCTTTCGGGTGGATGCCAACCTCTCCATTCGTCCCTATGGTCAGGAAGCGTTCGGTACCCGTACAGAGCTGAAGAACATCAACTCCTTCCGCTTTCTGGAACGCGCCCTCAACTATGAGCTGGAGCGCCAGATCGACGTGGTCGAGGGTGGCGGCAGGATCGTGCAGGAGACCCGTCTCTACGATGCCGACAAGGATGAGACCCGCTCCATGCGCAGCAAGGAGGAGGCGAACGACTACCGTTATTTCCCCGATCCTGATCTGCTGCCGGTTGAGATCGATGAGTTGCTGCTGGAGCAGATCCGGGATGGGCTGCCGGAACTGCCCGGCGCCAAGCTGGCGCGTTTTATTCAGACCTATGCACTGGGTGAAAAAGAGGCGAAGGCACTGACCGCCAGCCGTCCCTTGGCTGACTACTTTGAAGCGGTGGTCAAGGCGGGTGGCGAAACCAAGATGGCTGCCAACTGGGTCACCATGGAACTGGGTGGTGCATTGAACAAGGCGGGGCTGAATCTCGCCGACTCCCCGGTGAGTCCTGAGCAGATGGGTGGGCTGCTGAAACGCATCGCCGACAAGACCATCTCAGGCAAGATCGCAAAGCAGGTCTTCGAGGCGATCTGGAACGGCGAGGGTGACGCGGATACGGTGATCGAGGCTAAAGGTCTCAAGCAGATTACCGATACAGGGGCGATGGAGCCGATTATCGACGACATCATCGCCAACAATCCAAAGCAGGTTGAACAGTTCCGCGCGGGCAAGGAGAAACTGTTGGGTTTCTTTGTCGGCCAGGTCATGAAGGCGACCAGAGGCAAGGCCAATCCTGAACAGGTCAACGAGCTTTTGCTGAAAAAACTCAAGGCCTGATCTTTAAGGAACGGTTCAGGGACTGACAGGCAAGATTAAATGACTCCTCGCAGCAGGCTGTGGGGAATCATGTTCAAAAGGATTAACTAACCGGAGACGGGTTGCATGCGTGCTGGAATATCCCCCTTATTATTTGTCGTTGCACTTTTTGGTTTGCCCGGCAGTGGATCGGCCGCCATCTGGAGTGATGTCCCGGCAGGGGATACCGCTGCTCGCGGGATAACTGCGGAACCACTCTACTATCGCCCCCTGCATGCGGATGATGGCGCCTTGCGGCAGGCCTTGGCGGCTGCGCCGTTGGAGTTTACCAGCAGTCAGGGTTCAGAGCTTGACCTACCCATGCCCAACGGCACGATGCAGCGCTTTCGACTCGAACTCTCACCGATATTGGCGCCGGAACTGGCAGCGCGCTATCCGGAGATAACCACCTATCAGGTTCATGGTGTCGATGATCCCGGTGCCAGCGGTCGGCTGGATATGACCCCACAGGGTTTTCACGGCATGATCACCTCTACCGCCGGTACTGTCTTTATCGATCCGGATGGGAGTGGCGGTTATCGCGCCTACTACAAAAATGACTATGCTATGGCGCAGCGCGGCATGGGAGCTGAAAGCGGATTCACCTGCACTGTTGATGGGGATCAGCAGGCGGTCTTGCGCAGCGATGGTGATGCAGCCCAACGCACCAGTGGACAGCGTCGTAATTATCGGCTGGCCCTGGCGGCCACCGGCGAATACACCCAATTTCACGGCGGCACCAAGACCAGTGCGCTCTCTGCCATGGTGACCGCCATCAACCGGGTCAATCAGATCTATGGGCGGGATATCGCGGTGCAGTTCATACTGGTTGCCGGAAATGACCGGATTATCTATACGGATGGTGCTACCGATCCCTATACAAATTCCAATGGCGTCGCCATGCTGGATGAAAATCAGGCCAATCTGGATGCGGTTATCGGCAGCGCCAACTACGACGTTGGTCATGTCTTCAGTACGGGTGGTGGCGGTATCGCCGTAATTGAGAGTGTTTGCGACAATGCTTTCAAGGCCGAAGGGGTGACAGGATCGCCGTTGCCTACCGGCGATGCCTTCTATATCGATTTTGTCTCCCATGAAATCGGTCACCAGTTCGGTGCAGATCATACCTTCGACGGTACCGCGGGTGCTTGTGCTGGAAACAGGATAGCTGCAACGGCGGTAGAGCCTGGCAGTGGCTCCACCATCATGAGCTATGCGGGTATCTGCGGCGCGGAAAATCTGCAGGACAATTCGGATGCCACCTTTCATGGGGTGAGTATTGGGCAAATGGTGGCTTTTTCCACTCTGGGTGGTGGTAGCAGTTGCGGGACACTCGCATCCAGCGGCAATACGGCTCCCACAGCAAATGCCGGGACGGCTTTCACGATTCCAAAAAGCACGCCTTTTGCCCTGACCGGCTCTGCTCTTGACCCCGAACTGGACACCCTCTCCTATCAGTGGGACCAGATGGATCCAGGCTCCCCGTTGTTCCGCTCCTATCTGCCGAAAGATACACCGGTCCGAAACTTCCCCCGGCTCAGTTACCAGTTGACGTGGGCTCTAGGGGAGATCGGCGAAATCCTGCCGGCGGTGAGCAGAACCATGAGATTTCGGCTTACCACCCGAGACGACAACTCCGGTGTGGATGAGGACGATCTGGTGGTGACTGTGGATGGGGGTACCGGCCCTTTTGATGTAAATGGTGGTGTGCTGAATATCGCGGGCAACTATCAAGGCGGATTCGCCCAGACTATCAACTGGGCAGTGGGCGGTACCGGGGGCAGCTGTCCTCAGGTTGAAATCTCGCTTCTCTCATTCAGTGCCGATGGCTCAACCTATTGCGACCACAATGACGATGCGGTTTTGAATCTTGGGACATTTCCCAATACCGGTTCGGCGTCGCCAATCCTGCCCAACAGGCTGGTTGCCAGAGGCCGGGTGCGGGTGGCCTGCAGCAACAATATCTTTTTCAGCCTCTCGGATGCGGATATCGGCGTTACAGGCACCACTGCCGCCGGAACGGCCTGCAAGGCCACAGACGGTACCGCCCTCGAACACGGCACCATCTTCGTGGATGCCGGTGGCAATGTGACTATTCCGGATGGGGGTGGTGGCGGAGCGGCGTTCTGGCTGCCGCTACTGCTCGGTTTGGGCGGTATAGGTTACACGCTACGAAGAAGATGCAGCGTCTGACCCGGCACACGGGAAGCCGCTGTTTGCTGACTATTTGGAACGGTCCAGGCAGCGTTTCAACATGATGTGGTTAAACTGTTCGGCATACTTCTGAGCCTCTTGCAGCAGCTTCAGATGCAGATCACTGACGACCGCATCGGTGGATCCCTCAAGATAGCGAATGCCGCATACCGATTTCGCCTTTGACGAGGACTCCACAGGCACACCCGGCAGGGTCGGACTGCGGGTCGCCATCGCTATCAGCCTGTGGTCTCCCCGTCTGATCGCCGTGTCCGCGTCTTTTGTCGCATCGGCATTTTTCAGCCAGGCGAGGGAAGTGACTGCTTCTCGTTCTTCCGGTGACATCTGGGAAACATCTATCTCCTGACAGCCAAAAAGTCCAAACAGCAAAATTGACAAGAGTGCAATCGGTTTCACTCAGGATCCTCATTTCTAAATTGGAGAGCCACTCTCTCCATCCCCCATATTACTGCCCCGGAGATGGCGCCGTAAAGGTGTGCGTCGACGATCACGCTGCCCTGGGTCAGGGAGACACTGCCCGGTAGCGGTCCCTGTAGTTGTTCCCACAAGAGCTTGCCCGCCAGTAGAAGCAACATGATTACGGAAGACTGGGGAGATGTCAGCGCCCTGTCCAGCAGCGCCAGTGCCAGCAGGCCGTGCAGGGCGCCGGATAAACCGGCATACCAGCCTACATCCGGGCTGAAGAGCAGAAGTCCCAGCGAGGTTCCCAGGGTGAGCAGCAGCAATCTCAGCCGGATGTCCGGTAGGAAGAAAAGTTCCAGGATGAGCCAGAAGGCCAAAAGATTGAGTAGTAGATGGGGCCAGCCCAGGTGTACCAGGTGGGCAGTGATCAGACGCCAGAGTTGCCCGTTTCCGATGGCTGCATTTTCGTAACGCAGCACCTGTTGCCAGCTATCAGGCAGCAGCAGGATCAGGAAACAGAGCGAGGAGAGCAGGAGCGGGGTGATCCTGCTTTGGTTCAGAATGAGCGGCAAATGCTTAACCTGCGCTGCAAACCGGGCAGTGCGGGTCTGCCTTGAGCTTGAGACTGCGCCACTGCATGTGCAGCGCGTCCAGAATCAGTAGTTGTCCCTCGAGTGTCGATCCGGCGCCGGTAAGGCATTTGATGGCCTCCGTGGCCTGGATGCTGCCGATGATGCCGACCACCGGCGCGAGCACGCCGTTGGCGGTGCAGGTGTCCTCCACCTGGCCGTTTTCGGGGTAGAGGCAGCGGTAGCAGGGGCTGCCGGGTTTACCGGGAAAGACGCTGACCTGTCCCTCCATGCGGATTGCCGCGCCGGATACCAGGGGGGTGCTGTTCTCGTGGCAGGCGGCATTGATGGCGAAGCGGGTGGCGAAGTTGTCGCAGGCGTCGACCACGAGGTCTGCCCGCCGGACCTGTGCGGAGAGCTCATCCCCTTCAAGCTGATGTCCGATGCACTCGATTTCGATCTCGGGATTGAGTGCGGCAAGCGCCTGCTTTGCAGATTCAACCTTTGGTGTGCCGATACGGTCGGTGGTGTGGATGATCTGGCGTTGCAGGTTGCTCAGGTCGACCTGGTCGAAATCGACAAGTGTCAGCTGTCCGACCCCCGCGGCTGCAAGATACATTGCCACCGGCGCACCCAGTCCACCAAGACCAATGAGCAGCACGCTGGCATCGAGTAGCCGTTGCTGTCCCTCGATGCCGATGGAGGGCAGCATGATCTGGCGGCTGTAGCGCAGCAGTTGTTCGTCGTTCATTGGAGTTGGAATCCCGTCAGGCCTGACAGGCAACCATAATCAATTAGAGATATTTGCGCCAGTACTCGGGGCGGTGGTCCCGGCAATGATGGTCGATGCTCTGATAGCGTTTGGCGAAGATGTTGCGGGTGCAGTTTGGATTGCCCTTGGTGCAACCCCGAACGGCGCGTTGGTTCTCTTCAGTGTAGTAGTGCAGTGCGCGTATCAGTCGGTACAACAGGCGGTTGTCGATGTGCAGTCCCATACTGATCAGGCCCACCTCGATCTGCTCCAGGGTGATATCCATGATGTGATAAGTCATCTGCAGATGATGAGCATCGATGGGATCCACCCGCATTATGCCTTCCACATCGGCAAGCAGCAGCGCAGCGGTCTGGGCCTGATTCGGATCCGGGTGAAACTCAACGAAGTGAATACTTCGATGTTTGATGAATTCGTGACCATCAATATCCATAGTCGACAATCCTAGCTAATGTAGGGGAATTTTCAAGTGGCAGAACCCATGGAATTGTCTGTTCTGCGTTAAATCCGGGATTTTCAGGCATACGCTACATTATTGTGGCAGTCGGCCCTCTGTGATCCTTTCGTGTCCCGCCAGGTCGCGGTGGGATTGAACCTCTGTCAGTCCGGCCTCCAGCAACAGTGCCTGCACGGCCGCTGCCTGGTCGAAACCGTGTTCCAGCAACAGCCAGCCGCCGGGTTGTAAATGGTTGTGGGCCGCAGTGGTGATTTCGCGGATATCATCCAGCCCGTCATGGCCTGCGGCCAGCGCCTCTCTGGGCTCGCTGGAGAGATCTTCTTGGGCGAGGTGAGGGTCATTATTGGGGATATAGGGCGGGTTGCTCAGGATGAGTCTGAAGCGGTCGTGGCCAGACAGTGCTTCAAACCAACTGCCCAGGTGGAAGTGCACGTTATTGAATCCCAGCTTTTCACCATTTTTCCGGGCAACGGCAAGGGCTGCGGAAGAGCGGTCAGTGGCGTGGATCTCGCAGTCAGGGCGTTCGCTGGCGATTGCCAGGGCGATCGCGCCGCTGCCGGTCCCCAGATCGGCAATGCGGCAATGATTCTCCTGCGGCAAATGGGCCAGCGCCAGCTCAACCAGCAGCTCTGTGTCGGGACGGGGGATCAGTGTGTCCGGTGTGACCTCCAGCTCCAGGGACCAGAACTCCCGCCGTCCGGTAATATAGGCGATGGGTTCACCCCTGCGGCGCCTTTGAAGCAGTGCCTGATAGGCCTGATACTGGGCGTTGTCGAGCATTTTTTCAGGCCAGGCGTAGAGATGACAGCGGGGTTTTTCGAGCAGATGGCAGAGCAGTACTGCCGCTTCCAGTTGGGATGAACCGTCAGGTTGCGCCCCCAGGATAGACGCCGCCTCTTCCAGGGTCTGTTTGATGTTTTTCTGCATCAGAATAGCTATGAATGGGGTAGGAGCGGCGTCTCGCCGCGATGGCTCCGCAGGTAGGTTAATCGCGGCGAGGCGCCGCTCTTACAGCCTATTCACCACCCATCGCCGCCAGCGCCTCGGCCTGATGTTCGCGCAGTAACGGATCCACCACCTGGTCGAGCGTCCCGGTCATCACCTCGTCCAGTTTGTAGAGGGTCAGGTTGATGCGGTGATCGGTAAGCCGGTTCTGGGGAAAATTGTAGGTGCGGATACGCTCGGAGCGATCCCCGCTGCCGACCTGCAGCTTGCGGGCGCTGGCCTGCTCGCTGGCGGCGGCATCCTGGACCTGGGAGAGCAGTTTCGCCGACAGCAGAGACATGGCGCGGGCCTTGTTTTTGTGCTGTGAGCGTTCATCCTGGCACTCCACCACTATGCCTGTGGGAAGATGGGTGAGACGCACCGCCGAATCCGTCTTGTTGACGTGCTGGCCCCCGGCGCCCGAGGCGCGGTAGGTGTCGATGCGCAGATCGCCGCTGTTGATCTCCACTTCGTCGACTGCCTCCGCCTCCGGCAGGATGGCCACGGTGCAGGCGGAGGTGTGGACCCGCCCCTGGGATTCGGTTTCAGGCACCCGTTGCACCCGGTGTGCGCCGGATTCGAATTTTAGCCGGGAGTAGACTGCATTGCCGCTGATGCGGCAGATGATCTCCTTGAAGCCCCCGTGTTCGCCGGGACTCTCGCTGATGGTCTCCACCTGCCAGCGCTGTGTTTCGGCGTAGCGAAGATACATACGGTGCAGATCCCCCGCAAACAGTGCCGCCTCGGCACCGCCGGTGCCGGCGCGGATCTCCAGAAAGACATTGCGGCCGTCGTTTGGATCCGCAGGTATCAGCAACAGCTGCAATTCGGGTTCCAGTGAATTGCGGGCCTGCTCTGCACCCTCCAGCTCCTCCTGGGCCAGTTCCGCCATCTCGGGATCGTTCAACATCTCCCGGGCGACTTCAATATCCTCTTCTGCCGTTGTGTAGCTGCGATAGGTTTCGACCACCGGCTCCAGTTGGGCGTACTCCCGGCTCAGGTCGCGGAATAGATTCTGCTTGCCTTGAGTATCCGGTTCGGCCAGTAGGGCTGTGATCTCTTCAAAACGTTCGGCGATCTGATCCAGCTTGCCGCGCAGTGAAGGTTTCATGATGTGCTGTCGAGCTGTTTCAGCTGAAACAGGGTATTGGCGGCCTCAAGCAGCTCAGTCTGGCCGTCGAAACCGGCTTTGCGTAACTGGGAACTGGGGGTGTGGAGCAGTTTGTTGGTGAGAGTCCTGGCCAGGAACTGCAGCGCCTCTTCCGGTGATTTGCCCTTGTTGAGCTGCTGCAGTGCCTTCTTCAGCACTTCGTCCCGCAGCAGTTCCCCTTGATTGCGGTAGTCCTGGATAAGCTCAACCGCGTCGAGGGAACGCAACCAGCCGATAAATTCGTCTACGTAGCGTTCAATGATCTCTTCCGCCTGCTCTGCCGCTTCCTGGCGGGAACGCATATTCTCCTGAATGACCTCATCCAGGTCATCCACCGTGTAGAGGTAGATGTCGCTCAGATCCGATACTTCTGGCTCGATATCACGGGGTACCGCGATGTCCACCATGAAGATGGGTCTGTGCTTGCGCTCCTTGAGTGCGCTCTCCACGGTACCTTTGCCCAGCACCGGCAGAGGGCTGGCTGTTGATGAGATGACGATGTCCGCCTCAGCCAGATGTCCGCTGAGTTCTGTCAGTGCGATGGCATATCCTTCGAACTGGGCCGCCAGATTGTGGGCCTTCTCCACGGTTCGGTTGGCGACGATCATGTGGCCGATGCCGTTCTGGTGCAGATGCCGGGCGGCGAGCTCAATGGTTTCGCCGGCGCCGATGAGCAGGGCAGTCTGCTCCGAAAGATCGCTGAAGATCTGTTTTGCCAGACTGACGGCAGCA
This sequence comes from Chromatiales bacterium, assembly GCA_036784775.1. Classification (GTDB taxonomy): domain Bacteria; phylum Pseudomonadota; class Gammaproteobacteria; order Chromatiales; family Chromatiaceae; genus QGON01. The sequence continues at coordinate 19,652 of JAMJIN010000035.1, forward strand.
AAGGCGACCGAGACCGGGCTGTTGCCGATGGCGGTGTCGGTGCGGATCTGTTTGGCGACGGAGAAGGCGTGCTGGAACAATCGGCAGAGCAGTTTGCGGGTGGTGCCGGAAGCATTTGCGGTCTGGAAGGCGGATTTTACCTGTCCCAGGATTTGCGGTTCGCCGAGTACCAGGGAGTCGAGTCCGCAGGAGACCCGCAACAGATGTTGTACTGCTGCATCGCCGAGGTGGCTGTAGAGGTAGGGGCTGACCCGTCCCTGCTCCAGACCGTGAAAATCGCTGATCCAGTCCGCTACGGAGGCCTGGGCATCGTCGTCGATGGTGCAGTAGAGTTCGGTGCGGTTACAGGTCGAAAGTATCACCGCTTCGTCCACCGCAGGATGCTCGCTCAGATTGCGCAGGGCGCCGACGATGATGTCTGGTCCGAAGGCGAGCCGTTCCCGGATCTCCACCGGAGCGGTCTTATGATTGAGTCCCAGAGCGAGTATCGTCATTGAATTGTGAGAAGGTCATGGAAAAAGGTTAATGCGAAATTTTGTTATATCAAGGGGTTAAATACAAGTTTGTCTTGCAGAAAAGGCTTTTTCGGGGTTTTTGGCGGCGATCCGGAAATGATCAAAGTAACAATATTCAGTGAAAATGTGGGAATTTGGTGCTTGTCGGTGCAACATTTGGTTCAAGTTTGGTAGCATGCCGACCGATATCTGGCAGTAAGCAAAATGACAGGCATGGCTCCCTGCGGGGTTGCCGGTGCCGCACAAATGGATAAATGGAGTCTTAAGGTAGATGAAAGTCACGATCTTTGGGAGTGGATATGTCGGTTTGGTGACCGGAGCCTGTCTGGCAGAGGTGGGTAACGATGTCGTGTGCGTGGACGTGGATTCCGCCAAAATCGATCTGCTCAACAGTGGCGGCATCCCGATCTATGAGCCTGGACTTGAGGCCATGGTGCGGCGCAACCGGGAGGCGGGGCGCCTCACATTTACACTGGACCCGAAAGTGGGCGTCGAACACGGTCTGTTCCAGTTCATCGCCGTCGGTACGCCGCCGGACGAAGACGGTTCCGCCGATCTGCAGTACGTCACTGCGGTGGCGCGCAGCATCGCCGAACACATGACCGAGTACCGGGTAATCATCGATAAATCCACCGTTCCCGTGGGGACCGGCGACAAGGTGGCGGCCGCCGTGCGTGCGACACAAGCCGAACGGGGTGTGGAGGTTGAGTTCGATGTGGTCTCCAATCCTGAATTTCTCAAGGAGGGGGCGGCGATCGATGACTTCATGCGTCCTGACCGTATCGTGGTGGGTACCGACAATCCCCGTACCGGCGAACTGTTGCGTGCGCTCTACGCACCTTTCAATCGCAATCACGAACGGGTGATGGTGATGGATATCCGCTCTGCGGAGTTGACCAAGTATGCGGCAAATTCGCTCTTGGCCACCAAGATCAGCTTTATGAATGAACTCTCCAATATCGCCGACGCCCTGGGCGCGGATATCGAGCATGTGCGGGTGGGCATAGGTTCCGATCCGCGTATCGGTTACCAGTTCATCTACCCCGGTTGCGGCTATGGCGGCTCCTGCTTCCCCAAGGATGTTCAAGCGTTGGAGAAGACCGCGCTCAGCGTCGGTTACACACCGCGCATTCTGAATGCGGTTGAGGCGACTAACCATGCCCAGAAACGCGTGGTGTTCGACAAGGTCAACAGCTACTTCGACGGGAACCTCAAGGGCAAAACCTTTGCGGTTTGGGGGTTGGCGTTCAAGCCCAATACCGACGATATGCGTGCAGCTTCCAGCCGGGTGATGATGGAACTGCTCTGGGATGCCGGTGCGAAAGTGCAGGCATTCGATCCGGTGGCAGTCGAAGAGTCGCAGCGCATCTACGGTGAGCGAGACGACCTTGTCTATGCTGAGGACGCCATGGGTGCGCTCGAAGGTGCCGATGCCCTGGTGATCATGACGGAGTGGACCCAGTTTCGCAGTCCCGATTTCGACACCGTCAAATCGATGCTGAAGAGTCCTGTCATCTTCGATGGCCGCAACCTGTTCGAGCCGGAGACCGTCACTCAGGCGGGATTGAGTTATCTGGCTATAGGTCGTCCTCCGGCGCATCCGGCTGACTGACGGTTTGCCGGTAACCCGGTCGAAAACGGCCTGCAGTCGGAAGATTGCAGGCCGTTTTGTATGCTGCGCACCATTTAGTTTTGCGTGACCTCAAACTTGAGGGGTCGGAGTCAAACCGCATAAAAGTGGGTGGTTAAAATGACCAGTTCAGGCGGTTTGACTCCGCCCCCTGAAATCTGTTGCCCTCCTATTTGTTCTGTAGCGTGGAAGATCCTCCTCCGCTCTGGTGTGATCACCGCTAGTTTTGCGTGACCTCAACATGATTGCTCGTACCCGACTGATTGATGGTCATGGTGTTGCCGATGCCGGACTGGGTGAGTGCAGCAGAGAGCCCTCCACCATTCTGGGTCAGTGACATGATCCCGTTAACACCAGTTTGGGTAAGGATGTTTTCGCCCACCAAGGCACTCCACCCGTTGTTGATATCAAGGATCATCAGATTTAGATTGCCGGATTGTGAAATTGAATAATGAAAGATGGAATCCAGTGCCCCTATTATGGAGTTTTTCGTGCCCGACTGGTCGAGAGTGATGCTGGCATCCCCATCAAGCAGCAGGTCAATGAGGTTGGATACACCGGTTTGATTGACGGTAGTCCACGCGTGCTCATCATCCTGAACAAAGATAGTGTTTAACTCCCCGCTTTGATCTATCGTGATCTCGCTGAAAAATAAAGTTTGGGTTAACTCAACAACATTCGACTCGCCACTCTGACGGAAGGTGACACGGTTATCATCGTCGCAACATCCGAGATTTATCAGCACGGCAGAGTTATTCGCACCGAATTGTCCGTTCCCGTTGGACATCGCCCAAACTTTGAGTCGTTCACCGTTATCAACTGCCTCAAATTGTAGATTACTGCCCTCCTGGTGGAGAAAGAGCTCTGAATACTCGTTTGTAAAATTAATGTCGGCGGTAACATTTGTGCTGTTGACCTGGAGCAGATGAAGGGGAACCCAATCCGGCCATCCATGCGAATTCTTCTGGATGATCGTTGCCGTCGCCTGACTGCTGTCCTGCTGAATGACCCTTGCATCGGCCATGTATTGATCAATGGTCACTACATTATGATCTCCGTTCTGGGTGATACTGACGCTGGACCATTCCTCCTGAGTGATCGAGACAAGATTGTCATTGCCCGATTGAAGCAGATTGACCTCGTTGTTGTCTGCGAGTCCAGCAGTCGAAAACAGTAACGCTGTGCTTAATGTCAATGTGATGATGCCGATTTTCATGATGCCTTCCTCCTGCCTGTTAGGCGCTTTGCTGTTGCGATCTGAAGGCAGCAGCAACATTTCCATCGCTCATGCATATCCCTATTGAAAGTCTGGACCAGGCAAGGAAACTTCGCATCAGTAGAAAGTAGGAAAGAGCGTGATACTTCGGCAGTTTTTCCTCATACAAAAGTATGAGTCGGCCCTTGAGGCTGGTATTGGGGCTAGAGTGGAAGTGCGTAGCGGAAAAAAGGATGAAAATTACTGCCTTTCTCTTTCTCCCCCGGTGCAATGGCGTAGAATGATCCGCCATGAAAATCCACCTCATCTCTGTCGGAAACCGTATGCCGCGCTGGGTGGTCGAAGGGTACGAGGAGTATGCCCGGCGCATGCCGGCGGAGTGTGGGCTGAAACTGGTGGAGATAAATCCGGGTCATCGCGGGAAAAATGCAGACATCCAGCGTACGCTGCGTGACGAGGGTGAACGGATGTTGAAGGCGATTCCGAAGGGTTGTCAGGTGATTGCGCTTGATGTGCAGGGCAGTAGTTGGAGCACAGAGAAACTGTCCCAAAAGCTGGGTGCCTGGATGGGTGATGGTCGGGATATGGCGCTGCTGGTGGGTGGTCCCGAGGGGCTGGCGCCTGATTGTCTGGCGCGCGCCGATGGCCGCTGGTCTCTCTCGACCCTGACCATGCCGCATCCGCTTGTACGCGTTGTGGTGGCCGAACAGATCTATCGGGCCTGGAGTCTGCTGCGCAACCATCCCTATCATCGGGCCTGATAAAGTGACTGAATCGGTCGTCCTTCTTGCCTCCCGCTCACCCCGCCGCGCTGAACTGCTGGCGCAGATTGGGGTCTCTTATTCAGTAGTGGATATCGAAGTGGATGAGACGCCCCGTGATCAGGAGAGTCCTGACGCGTATGTATTGCGTCTGGCGGTTGAGAAGGCGCAAGCTGGCCGCGACCAATATGGGGAACCTTCCCGGCTGCCGGTGCTCGCCGCAGATACTGCGGTTGTGGTGGATGAGCGGATTTTGGGTAAACCACGGGATCGGCAGGATTCATTGGAGATGATGGCACTGCTCTCCGGCCGCACCCATCATGTCTATACCGGCGTGGCACTGGCCGGGTATCGTACAGATACCAGATTGAGCCGGAGCGAAGTTGGTTTTCGGCAGATTGCGCCGCAGGAGGCAGCAGCCTATTGGGCCAGTGGTGAGCCTCGGGATAAGGCGGGTGGTTACGGCATTCAGGGATTGGGCGCCATGTTTGTTTGCGAACTGCACGGCAGCTATTCCGGGGTGATGGGACTACCCTTGTATGAGACGGCGGGTTTGCTGCGGGCTGCCGGTATTGAATTGTTAGCGCCACGATAAAAATGACAGAGAATAAAAGAATTCATGAGTGAAGAGATCCTGATTAATGTCACCCCGCCCGAGACCCGGGTCGCAGTGGTCGAAAACGGTGTCGTGCAGGAGATTGTCATCGAACGGACCGGCAATCGAGGTCTGGTGGGGAATATCTATCGGGGCAAGGTCTGCCGGGTGCTGCCTGGCATGCAGGCAGCTTTTGTGGATGTGGGGCTGGGACGGGCCGCCTTTCTGCACGCCTCGGATATCGGTTCCCCCAGCCCGAATGATGAGGAGCGCAGCGACAATATCAGTGAACTCCTGCGTGAGGGGCAGATGATTACCGTGCAGGTGTTCAAAGACCCGCTGGGGACCAAGGGCGCGCGTCTGACGACCAACATATCCATTCCTTCGCGCTATCTCGTTTTCATGCCTGGGCTTGGTAATGTGGGCATCTCGCAGAAGATCGAGGATGAGGATGAGCGTCAGCGCCTGCGGGATCTGCTGAGCAGCTTTCTGGAGCAGTCTGACATCGGTGGCGGTTATATCGCCCGGACGGCAGCGGAAGGGGTGCCGAATGAACCGATGAAGACCGATATGCATTTTCTGGCGCGCCTGTGGGAATCGATCCTGGAGCGCAGCAAGGGCGCCGGCAAGATTGAACTGGTACACGAAGATCTGCCGTTGGCGCTGCGTGCCTTGAGAGATCTGGTGGGACCGGATGTGGAGAAGGTGCGGGTCGACTCCCGCTCCACCCACCAGCGCGCTATCGAGTTTGCCCAGCGTTATATCCCTGAGATCAAGAAATGTATCGAATACTATCCCGGTGAACGTCCGATTTTTGATCTGTACGGCGTGGAGGATGAGATTCAGAAATCCCTCGAGCGTAAGGTTCAGCTCAAGTCCGGCGGCCACCTGGTGATCGATCAGACCGAGGCGATGACCACCATCGACGTGAATACCGGGGCTTTTGTCGGACATCGCAACCTGGAAGAGACCATCTTTAAAACCAACCTGGAGGCTGCGCAGGCGATCTGCCGTCATCTGAAACTGCGTAATCTGGGCGGTATCATCATTATCGATTTTATCGACATGAGCGTTGTGGAGCATCGGCGCCAAGTGTTGCGTGCGCTGGAGAAGTGCCTGGCCAAGGATCATGCGCGCACCCATATATCCGAAGTCTCTTCTCTGGGGCTGGTGGAGATGACCCGCAAAAGAACACGTGAGTCCCTGGAGCATATACTCTGTGAAACCTGTCCCTGTTGTGGTGGCCGGGGGTCATTGAAGACTGCCGAGACCATCTGCTACGAGATTTTTCGGGAGATTTTGCGCGAAGCCCGTCAGTTCGATGTCGAGTCGCTGCTGGTCCTCGCCTCACAGGAGGTGATCGACCGTCTGCTGGACGAGGAAGCCACGAATCTTGCCGAACTCGAACAGTTCATCAAACGCCCCATCCGCCTGCAGGCGGAGTCGCTCTATAGCCAGGAGTACTATGACGTGGTGCTGATCTGACGCCCAAGCATAACGCCAAGCACTATTTTTTTCCTGATTACCCCCGAGCCTCAGCCATGCTGAGGAGGCGTTGTGGCATGGGTGGTGTGCGCACTGCAGCGTAGCCGAGGCGCGA
>JAMJIN010000372.1:0-1856 GCA_036784775.1 Chromatiales bacterium
GCCGCGACTTCCTCGCTCCTTTGAGATGCGACCACTGTGATTCTAGTAAGGCTAGTATCGTCGGTATTGGCGTCCGAAGCTTCCGCCCCATCAGTAGCTCAGCTGGTCTGTAACCATTGCTCAAGCGTGTAGACCTATACGCGAGAAGTGTGTCGTACGGGTTGTCGCTCTTCGCCAGTAGACATTTTAGGGTCTTCACGGCTCGCTCAGCTTCACCATTTGACCGAGGGCTGCTTGTCGTGTGTAGAAAGCCCCTCGCTGCAGCAAACCTCCTGAATGTATCTGATGCGTACTGGGGACCATTGTCTGTGACCACAACTTCAGGGACGCCATGACGTGCAAACATTGATGTCATGTGGTTCACGATGGAAGCCGACGTCGTGCTGCTCAGTTTGGAGATCTCAACGAACGCCGACAGATAGTCGACAACAAGTAAGTATGGTGAACCGTTTAGTTCGAAGAGGTCAGAGCCAACCTTCTGCCATGGGCGTTCTGGAACATCAGATGGTATCATCGGCTCTGCTTGATTTACTCGTTCTTTGGCGCATCTGTCGCAGCTCTCCACCAAGTCTTCGATCTGTTTGCTCAGACCCGGCCACCAAACTGATTGCTTCGCCCGTTCTCTGCATTTAGTGATACCTTGGTGTCCTTCGTGGATCTTCTCCAGTATCGATGGTCGCATTGCCAGCGGAATGACGAGGCGACTCCCCTTCAGCAGCAAGCCTTGTTGCACAGTGAGCTCCGCAGCGACTTGCAGGTACACCTTCTCGTCCGGCCTCAGTCTCGCCCTGTCGGGCCATCCTTGCTGGCAGTAAGTCTGGATGCGTTGGCAGGTGGCGTCGTCCACCTGGGCCTGCTTCAGTTCGAGTAGGCGCTTCTCGGTAATGGGAAGTGTCTTCAAAACTGCATTGACGTATGCTTGGCAGTCCTGCTCGAAGCTTACGTCTTGCGGTTGTCTGTGCTCCACAATGGGTGCTCGTGACAGCGTATCAGCCGTAATCAAGTCCTTGCCGGCTACATGTGCGATACTATAGTTGAATCGCATCAGCCTCATTCTGAAGCGCTGAATCCTGGGCGGCAGCTGATCAAGTGTCTTCTGTCCAAGAAGTGACACGAGAGGCTTGTGGTCGGTCTCGACGTGAAATGTTTTCCCCAGAAGGAAGTCGCTGAATCGCTCACAAGCCCACGTCGTGGCGAGTGCTTCCTTTTCTATTTGGGCATAGCGTTGTTCCGTGCTCGACATGGATCTGGAGGCATATGCGACTGGCTGAAGTTTACCATCTGGTTGTCTCTGTAGAAGTACTGCTCCTAGGCCGTGTGAGGACGCGTCTGCAGATAGTGTCGTTTCCTGCTTTGCGTCGAACAGAGCCAGTATTGGTGTTGATGTAATGCTCTCTTTGAACTGCTTGAAGCACCGCTGCTGATCGTGGCCCCAGGTCCAGTCGTTCTTCTTGCACAGAAGGTCGCGCATCGGTTTCGTGATTTCAGCTAGGTGTGGCGTAAACTTCCCCAGCTGGTTGACCATTCCCAGAAATCGACGGACTCCGCTCACATCGACTGGTTCAGGCATGTCGAGAATCGCCCTGATCTTCTCTCTGTCTGGGTGTATTCCCGACGCGTCAATCATCTGGCCCAAGAACGTCACGTGTTGAATTGAGAATTGACACTTCTTCGTGTTCAGTGTCACCTTGGCCTGCTGCAGCCTCGAGAGAACCTCGTGTAGGCGCTGATCGTGTTGTGGCTGAGTGGCACCGAAGACGAGTACGTCATCCATTTGACATAGGACGCCAGGTATCCCCTCCAGGATTGCCGACATTCGTCGTTGATAGTGCTCTGGTGCTGACGAAATGCCGAAG
>JAMJIN010000373.1:0-1849 GCA_036784775.1 Chromatiales bacterium
GGATGTGACGTTCTGACGGAGGATGTATCGACGCAGCGAGGCGGCCTTCGCCATCTATGCGCGGTTTTACTCAGCCGCTAACAATAAGTGCGCAGCACCTTGTAAATCGTCCCTTTGAACGCCATGACATAGATCTTGTCTCTATCCACGGAATAGATCACCCCGGATCGTTCACCCCTCTGCTGCGGCTCTCTCTGAACAGCCCGCTTTGTAAGCTGGTTGTTCATGCTTCCGCCCAGACAGAAATCGCCGAAGACCTCCCGGATACAGCTCTCTTCAGCAGATGCTGCATAACCCGCCAATGTTAACAAAAGAAGAGCGGGAAACAGCAGTTTCGAACGGATTGTTGATTTTCTCATTATCCCGCCTTATTCATGGTGGCATCACGATCCGTCGGCCTGACCTTGCACACAAGCGCAAGGCGCACAATGATTGAAGGAGAGCACTGAAATTCTTAGCACCTCACGGTAATCGATAAAATCAGACTCGCCGCCTCTATAATATCTGCTAGTCTTCGGTCGGAGAAGATGCAATTAGCGGATCCGCGACACTTGATCCCCTCATTCACCCTTCGCGCCTGCTGATTCTTGTAGGTCGGATCAAGCGTAGCGGATCCGGCAAACAATAACCAACGATTCAGAAAGCCCCCGTTGTTTGAGAACAAAAGAATGCCGGATACTAAACCCACTCTACTGCTGGTCGACGATGAACCCGCAAACATAACAGTGCTCATGCACCTGCTGAAAAAGGATTATCGGCTGACTGCAGCCAGAAACGGACTGGAAGCGCTGGAACGAGTGAAAAGCCAGCCTATGCCCGACTTGGTTCTACTTGACATCATGATGCCCGGAATGGACGGCTATGAAGTCTGTCAACGGCTCAAGGCTGATGAGACGACCCGCGACATACCGGTGATCTTTATCACCGCAATGGGTGAAGAGAGTGATCAGACACGGGGACTGGCGATGGGCGCCGTCGATTACATTACCAAACCTATATCCACTGCGATCGTCCTTGCAAGGGTAAAGACACACCTCACACTGAAACAGGCCAGGGAGGCACTGGCGAACCAAAACCAGATTCTGGAAGAGCGGGTCAAGGGCCGGACCAAAGAACTCGCAATGGCAAAAGACACCACCATTCTTGCCATGGCTACCCTGGCGGAGACCCGTGACAATGAGACAGGCAACCATATTCGACGCACTCAATACTATGTCAAGGCATTGGCCGAAGAGTTGAGAAAACAACCCAGCTTTGCCTCTCTCCTGACGGATGACTATATCGAGCAGCTCTACAAATCGGCTCCACTGCACGATATCGGCAAAGTAGGCATCCGCGACAGCATCCTTCTGAAACCGGGAAAGCTGACGGAGGAGGAGTTCGAAGAGATGAAGAACCACGCCGTTTATGGAAGAGACGCCATCATCGAGGCAGAGAAACTGCAGGGAAATCCCAACTCATCCTACCTCCTGATTGCCCGTGAGATCGCCTACAGCCACCATGAAAAGTGGGATGGCAGCGGTTATCCGAACGGTCTCTCCGGCCAGAAAATTCCCTTTTCCGGACGCCTGATGGCAGTCGCCGACGTCTATGATGCCCTGATCTCAAAAAGGGTATATAAACCCGCATTTTCTCACGAAAAAGCCAGCGATATCATTCGCAAAGGACGCAGTGTAGATGGCGGTAAAAACCCGAACATAATTGGCGAACAGCGGTAACCGGATGAAATAGCTGCAAATAGCGAGTCAGAAGAAACAGCCAGCGACAAAGAGTGACATCGAGAAAGAAATCGGGAAGATGTAGGGAGCCGTTGAGAAGGTGTGGTACCGGGTGTATCGACCTCGACAGT
>JAMJIN010000036.1:0-25891 GCA_036784775.1 Chromatiales bacterium
AAATCGCTCAAGCTCATGCCTGTCTGAAATTGGATTGGATTCTGTGCCATGTCCGCTCTCCTATTGTGGATCGTGGCATCATCTTGCAACAACCAGTGGCTCATTCCGTGAGTCACTGCTGAACATTCGTACTAATCAAGTCATTTAATGCCTGGCGACTCCTGCCCGGGCAAAGCGAGCAAACTAAAGGTAACGAAAGTCTGATGATTTCTGGATATCTCAACCAGACTGAACTGTTATCGGTCCCATGCGAAGCTGTCATTCAACGTGCTTTGCGTGAACGGGTTTCACTTATCCTTGAGGGGATTCATGTACATCCATCGCTGATAGGGAAAATTTCTGACAATAGTAATGCAGTCATTGTCCCCATCATGCTCGCCGTTATTAAGCCGGATCAACTGAAGCGACAACTGAGTGGAAGAGGGATATCTGCGCCTGCCCGCGGCAGCCAGAAATATCTCTCAGAATTTGATTCAATCTGGTCGCTTCAGTCATTCCTGCTCTCAGAATCTGATCTATCAGGAATACCCATCATCAATAATGATGATAAAGACAAAGCAACCAACCGGATCATGCGAACGATCATCGATGCCTTGTCAGAAAATTGCGATGCCAGCGTAAAAAGTGTTTTTGCTCAACGATCCGATAAAACGGTGTAAACGTGCTGCAATACAAAGGTCTGATGATCATACTGGACGGCGTTGGAGACCGCCCCATTCCCGCCTTCGGCAACCGTACGCCGCTGGAACAGTCCTCTACACCCAACATGGACCAGCTACTTGCATCCGGTCAATGCAGCCTGGTCGACCCGCTCTTACCCGGTCTGCCGGTCGGCACTCATACCGGCACAAGTCTGTTGCTCGGTCTGCCCGTCGCAGAAGCCATAAGACTTTCACGCGGACCGGTAGAGGCAGCCGGCATCGGCTTGTCCAGTCAGCCAGGCGACCTGCTGCTGCGGTGTAACTTCGCCACTCTTTCCAGGCATTCCGGTGGCTTTGATATTCTGGACCGTCGCGCTGGCCGTATTCAGGCCGGGACTGATGAACTTGCCACCGCACTGGGTAACCTTGATCTGGGCAATGGAATCACCGCCGTATTACATCCGGCAACCCAGCACCGTGCTGTACTGAAACTTACCGGACAGATCTTCTCTTCCCGGATTATCGACACGGATTCCGGCCACCGCTATGAGTCTCTCGGACTCCGTCACTGCGAAGCCCTTGATTCGACGGATAGCGTTGCTGTCATCACAGCCGGAGCGATCAACCGCTTTACTGAGCAGGCATTTGAGATCCTCGACAACCACCCGGTCAACAATCAGCGCCGTAAAGAGAACAAACTGGTGGCCAACGGCATCATCTGCAGAAGCCCCGGTACCGTTTCCGCCCTACCATCGCTGGTCAGCCATTTGGGCCTTAAAGCGGCAGTGGTTGCGGGTGAAGAGACCATTCTGGGATTGGCCAATCTGCTGGGATACCAAACATTACGTGATGACCGTTTCTCTTCACTCCCGGATACCGACATAGACGCCAAGGTGGAGTACACACTTAAAGCTCTAAAAGAGAACGACTTGGTATTTCTGCATATCAAGGGGCCCGACATCTGCTCTCATGACCTGGATCCCGTTGGAAAAATGAAGCTGATCGAGCGTGTCGACAGATCTCTTTCCCCGCTGCTGGATGAAGAGATCGTGATTGGGATCACCGGCGATCACTCAACTGACAGTAACAGTGGCAGGCACACGGGCGATCCACTACCGGCACTGATAAGCTCGTCTTATGGGCGAGTCGATGGTGTGACCCGTTTTGGAGAGAGGGAGTGCGCGCAAGGCGGGCTTGGCCGGATTACGGCTACCGCTTTTCTAGCCACCCTCCTCGACCAGATGAATGTCATGCACAATCCCCGTTCAAACGAAGTCCGTTTCTATTTCTGACCCGTCTGCCATTTCGCAGTGTTTTTGTTTTCTCCACGACTTCTGACTTGAAGCTATACTAGCGGGTAGCTGATTAATCAAATATACCATTGCGCGCACCCGATATGTCTCAAATCAAACAGCATCTTCTTCAGGCGATTTCCGCTGACAATGACGCCGCAGCGACTATCGACGACGCCAATCTCGATCAGCCGGAGCTCTATCTGAACCGGGAATTGACCTGGCTTTCATTCAACCGCCGGGTGCTTCACGAAGCCGACGATCCCCGCACACCTTTGTTGGAGCGGGTCAAATTTCTTGCCATCGTCAGCAGCAACCTTGATGAGTTTTTCATGAAACGTGTCGGCGGTCTGAAACAGCAGATTGCAGCAGATGTCACCAAACCCAGCGTGGACGGCAGAACGCCTGCCGAGCAGCTGAATGAGTGTCTGGAAGCCACCCGGGAGATGCAGGTTGAACGGCAGCGCATCTATCGTGAAGTCAACGGACTGCTAGCCGAAAACAATATTCTGATCACCACCTACCAAGCGCTCAGCAGCCCACAACAGGCGAAGCTGCGGGAGCATTTTAGGCAGAATATCTTTCCCATGCTGACCCCGTTGGCGATGGATCCCAGCCACCCTTTTCCTTTTATCTCCAATCTCACCCTCAACCTTCTGGTAACACTGCGTTTTCCCGGCGGCCATGAACTCTATATGGCACGTATCAAGGTACCGGTGGGTAAAAAGGTCTCACCACGAATGATTCAGATTGATGAAAAACACACCTTCATCACCCTGGACGATCTGGTAGCGAACAACCTCGACATGCTGTTTCCGGGGATGGGGATCGAGTCTTGTGAATCTTTCCGTATCACCCGCAACGCCAATGTAGAACGGGATGAAGAGGATGCCAGCGATCTGCTGGAGATGATCGAGATAGAGCTGCGGGAACGCCATTTCGCCCCCATTGTTCGCCTCGAAGTCTCTAAAGGCATGAACCCGACCCATCGGGGAATGCTGGCCGCCGAACTGGGGCTGGACGAGGAGCAGGACGTCTTTGAGATCAACAGCATGATTGCCACCCGGGATCTCTTTGAGCTGGCCTCGCTAAACATCCCCGATCTAAGGGATCCTCCACACCACGTGGTGGATCATCCACAACTTGCCCATGACCGGCGTAACATCTTTCACATCATTCGTGACCAGGGGCCGTTACTGCTGCAACACCCCTACGAGTCATTCAACACTACTGTTGAGCGGTTCCTGAGGAATGCAGCAGAAGACCCCAAGGTCCTGGCGATCAAAATGACCCTCTACCGGACCTCCGGAGAGGGAAACATTCTCAACTCTTTGATTCAGGCCGCCCGCAACGGTAAACAGGTGGCTGTACTGGTCGAACTCATGGCCCGCTTCGATGAGGCCGCCAATATCCGCTGGGCCCGTCGGCTTGAGCAGGCAGGCATTCACGTCACCTACGGCGTCATCGGTCTGAAGACCCACAGTAAATTGATCCTGGTTGTGCGGCGTGACTACGCAAAACTGCGCCGCTACTACCACGTTGGCACTGGCAACTACCATGCCGGCACTGCGCGCCTCTATACCGATCTGGGTATTCTTGGCTGCGACAAGGATGTAGGCCAGGACCTCACGGAACTTTTCAACTACCTTACCGGTTACTCCCCACCTCCGAGTTACCGCAAGATCCTCGCCGCCCCCTACTCCCTGAAAAAGATGTTGTTGAAAAAGATCGACCGGGAAATCAAACTGCATTCGGCAGAGCAGCCGGGGCTGATCCAGATGAAGATGAATGCCCTGGAGGACGCCGACATCGTCAAAGCCCTCTATAAAGCAACCACAGCGGGTGTACGGGTTGACCTCATCGTACGCGACACTTGCAGACTGAGGCCCGGTATTCCGGGACTGAGCGAATCAGCCAAAGTGATCAGCATTGTGGGACGTTTTCTGGAACATTCCCGAATCACCTATTTCCAAAATGGCGGTGACGAAGAGTACTTCATCGGCTCTGCAGATCTCATGCACCGTAATCTTGAGAGCCGGGTGGAGGTACTGATTCCCGTTGAGGCCTCCGCCCTGCGTCTGGAGTTGAGGCTGATCCTTGACGTGCAACTCAGTGATCAACGTTCCGCCTGGGACATGCTGGCCGACGGCAGCTATGTACAGCGCAAGCCTGCCGAAAACGAAAAATCACTCAATGCTCAGGAAACCCTTATCGGAGTTGCCAAACGCCGCCTTGCGGCAGCAAAGAGACACAACGAGAAGCGGATGCGTGAAAAACTTGTGAATCATTTTCAGTATCGACTGAAAAACAGTTAACCTCATGGCTGAATCACAGGACAAAATGCGACAGAATGTTCTAGTCGCCATCGACTTCTCTCCCCACGCAATGGCCGCCTTGAAATATGCGGCAAATATGTCCAAGTACATCGGTACCAATCTCACCATCCTGCATGTGGTACACGACCTGGCAAGCTCTCCTGGCTACTATGCCCCAAAGAAGATCAAGGGTGAGAAAAAGATCCTCAGGCGCCTGGAAGAGATTGCTGAAGAGATGATGGATGAGTTCCTGGCCAAACTTATTAAAGAGAACCCGGAACTCAAAAGCATGATCAAAAAAGCTGATGTCATGTTGGTATCCGGCCTGACAGTCACCAAGATTCTTCAGGTGGTCGAAAAGCTTCAACCTCAACTGCTGGTCATGGGAAACAAAGGCCGCAGTGGGCTCAAAAACATTCTCATGGGCTCAAAGGCCGAACAGGTCATTAAACTCTGTCCTATCCCGGTCACAATCGTCAAAGAATGAAATTTACCGGGCCCCTTTCCGGTTGGCTGTTTGAACCAAACAGCATCCAACGACTTGGGATGGGACTACTGCTCCTGATCTTCTTTATACCGGCTTTTGCCGCCAATGATCTCCTCACCGAACCGAACTGGTGGGACATGTCCATCCGTCTGCTGGGCGGGCTTGCGCTCTTTCTGTTTGGCATGGAGCAGATGGCCGGATCACTGAAATTGGTTGCAGGCGAACGTATGAAGGTCGTACTCGCCCGGCTGACCACCAATCGATTCATGGGTGCCCTGACAGGCGCCTTCGTTACCGCAATAATCCAATCATCCTCGGTAACAACCGTGCTGGTGGTGGGCTTTATCTCGGCCGGACTGATGTCGATGGCCCAGTCGATCGGTGTCATCATGGGCGCCAATATCGGCACTACGATCACCGCCCAGATCGTCGCCTTCAAGGTTACCAAATACGCGCTGTTGATGGTTGCCTTTGGTTTTGGCGCGTGGTTCTTCTCCAAACAGGACAAGATCCGCCACTACGGCAATATGCTGTTGGGGTTGGGCCTCATCTTTTTTGGCATGAGCCTGATGAGCGACGCAATGTTCCCCCTGCGCAGTTATCAGCCTTTTCTCGATCTTATGGCAACGATGGCAAACCCGCTGATTGGCATTCTGATTGCAGCCGTCTTCACCGCACTGATCCAGTCTTCTTCAGCCACGACGGGTATCGTCATAGTGATGGCAAGTCAGGGATTCATCACTCTACCTGCAGGCATTACACTGGCCTTTGGTGCCAACATCGGCACCTGTGTCACAGCCATGCTTGCATCAATCGGCAAGAGACGCGAAGCAATACGCGCAGCTCTGGTGCATGTCATCTTCAACATTGCGGGCGTCCTGCTCTGGGTTGCATTCATCGACTATCTGGCCGACCTGGTTCTGCTTATCTCCCCCACTTCCAACGAACTGACAGGCACGGCAAAACTGGCTGCTGATACACCTCGCCAAATCGCAAATGCCCACACCATCTTTAATATTGCCAACACGCTTATCTTTATCGGTTTCATCGGCACGTTTGGCCGCCTTGTGGAGAGACTCGTACCAGACAGGCCTTTGGAGGAGGAGCGGATCACACGTCCCCGTTTTCTCGATGATGAACTTCTGGAAACACCAACGCTAGCGCTGGATATGGCCAGGCTGGAGATCGGCCGTGCAGGACAGCAGGTCAGGGAAATGCTGAATCAGATCATGCCGGCCCTGCTTGGTGGAGACCGCAAACTGCTCGCAGAGATAGGCGAAATGGACGACAAGGTCGACGTACTTCACGAACAAATAGTGGGTTATCTGGGTAAATTAAGCGGAGAAATACTCAACCAACAACAGACAGAAACCGTCTTGAACCTGATGTCCACCATCAACAACCTGGAAAATTTCGCTGACCTCATCGAAACCGATTTAGTGGGCTTGGGCTACAAACGTCTTGAGGAAAATCTACAAATAAGTCCGGAAACCCAACGCATGCTGAATCATCTTCACACACAGGTTTCTCAAGCTGTCGAACTCGCGCTGCAAGCCGTTAAACTACAGGACACGAATCGAGCCGACCAAGTCACCGGCATGAAGACAACTGTACAGCAGTTGTTCGATGCGGCGACCAATCATCAAGCCACTCGACTGGTGGCAGATGAACCCAACCGCCTACAAGCCTATACCCTTGAAGTCGAGATCATCGAGAAACTCAGGCGCATCTACTATTTCGCCAAACGAATAGCAAAACTTGTCGAGGAGAGCGCCGCCGATCCATTGATCGTCGAGACTGAATGATCTGGAGAAATCTGTAGGCAGGTCCAAGCTTACAGAAGCGGTGGAACGCCGTTTGCAGTGCCGAGTATGTTGCCTGATCCGCTACGCTTGATCACGCCTGAACCCAACCTGTTATCAGCATTACTTGCCTGGCAGGTGAATTAGGAGTCTTTGCTCGTTTGCAGAACGTAGGGTGCGCTGTGCGCACCCTACAAGATGAATTAAACGATGTCCTGGCACTTATCAGTTAGGTACTAGGAGGCATCTTTTTCCGTTTGCAGTTTTTGTAAAGCCAACTGGTGAATACGCCGTGACGAACCAGCCTGCACCACTACCTCCAAGCCGTCCAACTCGAATCGCTCTTCGACATCAGGAATGCGTTCAGTATGGTCCAGCAGCCAGCGGTTGGCCGTGTCTGTCGGCTTTCCGGGCAGCTCCATTCCGAAGTACCCTTCGATCACACGTAACTCGGTAGTGCCATCCACCAGTACCCGCCCGTCGCTGATTTCCGTCAGTTCGTTAGGTTGCTCGTCGGACTCGTCGTAAATCTCACCAACCAGCTCCTCCAGCAAATCCTCCAGCGTCACAACGCCGATCATGGTGCCGTGTTCATCAACCACTACGGCCTGATGACGGGACTTGCCCCGCAGCGTCAGAATCAGTTCATCCAGTTGAATATTCGCCGGCGTAAACAGGGGTTCATGGGCAATTTCCTTAATCGTCATGCCCAGTTTGCCTGCTGCCAGCGCCTCAAAAATTTCGCGCAACATCACCAGGCCGACAATCTCATCCGGGTCATCCTCAAAAAGCGGGATACGGGAGTAAGTATTCTTCAGGATCTCCGGCAGAACATCCTTCAGGGTACGCCCGGCATGCAGACGAAAGACCTGCTGCCTGGGTGTCATGACATCCTCAGCCTTCAGGTCATTAAAATTGAAGACCCGCTCGATCATCTCCCGTTCATCCTTCTCGATGACGCCCTCCTCCTCTCCATGTCCCACCATGGTGATGACTTCAGACTCGGTAACGAGAGGATCCTCACTCGCCCTGGTACTGGCTTGAATCACATTGGTCAACTGGAGGAAGGTCCAGACAAGCGGGTAGATCAGCCGCATGAAGCCGACCATCAGCGGGGCGACAATGAGCGAGATCGTCTCTGAGTAGCGGGTGGCGATGCTTTTCGGCGTAATCTCGCCAAAAATCAGAATCAGGACCGTCAAAACACCCACGGCAATGCCGGGTCCGCTATGACCGAATAGATCGGTGGCAATCACAGTGGCCATGGCGGAAGCAGCAATGTTGACTACGTTGTTGCCGATCAGAATGGTGATCAGCATTCTGCTGGGGTCTGTTTTCAGGATATAGAGGGCATGAGCGCCACTTCTTCCCTCTTTGTATAAGGCTTCGGCTCGCGCCATGGAGAGTGAGACCAGAGCCGTTTCCGAGCCGGAAAATATGCCTGAAAGCACCAGAAGTGCAGACAGCATTAAAAAATCGTTCACAAAATTCCTATTGATCCCCGTCCCAGACGGGACCCTCGGGCAATTATCTGTTCTAAGGCCGTGAAAAACAACTAGTTCAAGATTTTTTCACATCCAACCGCAGATTGGTTTCCTATTGTCATATAACGGTAACAATTATTTCATATAGTGTCCGGGCATTAAGGAATCTCCAAATGGATAATGGGATGGCAGTCTTGTGGCCCAGATTTATTTGGAGATTTACCAGAATATCGATACCAGAGGATTGATGATGAAAAAGAGAAACCTGTTCACCTTGGCATTTGCCACCACCTCCCTGCTGGCGAGCCTGCCCGCTGCAGCCGATCGAACCGTGATTCAAAATAAGGGTTCTGACACCCTGGTCAACGTGGCTCAGGCCTGGGCCGAACACTACCGCGACGTCAAACCCGATGTCGCGCTCGCGGTCTCTGGCGGCGGTTCCGGCACCGGCATTGCAGCCATGATCAACGGCACCGTGGATATCGCCAATGCCAGCCGCAAGATGAAATCCAAGGAAGTGAAAGCGGCCAAGAAAAAGGGCCAGAATCCGGTGGAGCACGTGGTTGGCTACGACGCCCTGGCCGTCTATATCCATCATGACAATCCCGCCAAATCACTCTCCTTCGAGCAGTTGAAGCGCGTATACGTTCGTGGTGGAGATGCCACCAAATGGTCTGACCTCGGCCTGAAAGTCCCTGGTTGCAAGAGCGACAAGATCGTAGTGGTCAGCCGCCAGAACAATTCCGGCACCTACGCCTATTTCAAGAAAGCGGTTCTTGGCAAGAAGGGTAAGTTCCGCCAGGGCACCCTGGACATGCACGGTTCCAAGGATGTGGTGGACCTGGTCGAAAAGACCCCATGTGCCATCGGCTACAGCGGTCTGGCTTACGCCACCGATCACATAAAGATGGCCTGCATCTCCAAGAAAGCCGGCGATGACTGTGTCAACCCCAGCGTCGCAACAACCAGTGACCGCAGCTACCCGATTGCGCGCCCTCTGTTCATGTACACCAACGGCGAACCCACAGGTGAAATCGGAACCTATCTTGACTGGGTCAAGAGCGATAAAGGCCAGTGCATTCTCCTGAAGAAGGGTTACGCACCAATCCGCAACGTAAGCTGCAACTGAGCCGGCTGACCTGAAGGAGTGGGGCCCTTGTGCCCCACTTGCCGTCACACAGCAAACAACAGAGTGTAGGATGCCGGTGAGCTTGCAAACCGCATCAGGCGAGTCGAGGAATCACGCAAACGATGCGGTTCGCAAGCTCACCACATCCTACATGCTCTATTTTCATACTGTAGTTACTTTCTTTATCCTCCAGCGCGGAGTACCGGCAAATGTCCCATCTTGAAGAACGTTTGGAAAATGACCTCAATAAAATCCGCAACCGCGTGGAGAAGCAGGCAGAATTGGTCGAAACGGCGGTAACCAACGCCGTACACGCCCTGCAGACCGGCAATAAGAAACTGGCCTACGCTACCATCCTGAACGATCTTCCGATCAACAGGACCATGCGCGAAATCGACGACATCTGTCATAAGTTTATTGCAATCCATCTCCCCAGCGGAAGCCATCTGCGACTGCTCTCCTCGGTCATCCGGGTCAACGTGGAACTTGAGCGCGTCGGTGACTACGCAGTGACCATCGCTAGAGAGGCCGCCCAGTTATCCAAGCCGCCGGAGGGCAACATCGCAAGGGAACTGGACCGAATGGCCAGCGAGACCCTGCTGATGCTACGTCAGTCCATCCGGGCCTTTAACGATCTCAACGCGGAGATGGGCAGGAGCACCAAACTGTTGGCTGACCAGATGGAAAATAATCTGGACAGCATCTATACCGAAATAATGACCAATCAGGAACGCGGCAAGGTCAAGGATATACTGGCCGTTTTCGTGGTTTTCACCCAGCTGAAAAGGGTCGCAGACCAAGCCAAGAATCTGTGCGAGGATGCGATTTTCGCCAGCACGGGGGAACAGAAGGCACCCAAGGTCTACAAGGTGCTGTTTATCGACGAAAACAACGGCTGCAAGAGTCAGATGGCCGAAGCCATCGCCCGCAGGAACTATCCCGAAAGTGGTGAATATCTGAGCGCGGGCCGTCAGCCCGCCACCAGCCTGAATCCCAACCTGGTCTCCTTCCTGGAAAACCGGGGACAGAACCTGAGCGACGTACAACCGTCCTCGCTGGCAGACCTGACAGAGCGCACAATCTCGGATCAATACGTCATCGTCAGCCTGGAAGGAGAGGTGTCGCCCTATCTGCCTGAGATCCCCTTCCACTGCACCGCCCTTGAATGGGATATGGGTCCGGTACCGGAGGCCGGTGACGATCAGGGTTTCGAAAATCTTTACCGCGAAATCTCATTGCAGGTCAAGGATCTGATGGAACTGCTGCGCGGCGAAGGGGCCTCCTGATATGGCCGCAGTCAACCCGGTACAACAAGCAACAGCGGCGGAGTTCGACCGCCGTAATCTCGATTGGTATTTAGACAAACTGGTCCAGGTACTGGTCTTTATCGCGGGCATCTCCGCCATCATCTTCGTGCTCGGGATCTTCTCCTTCATCACTGTGGAAGGCTTCGGCTTTCTGCTGGAGGATTTCACCTTCAGCGAGTTTTTCTTCTCACAGTTCTGGGAACCCAGCGATGAGGATGCCCCGGAGTACGGCATCCTGGCACTGGCCGCGGGTACCGCCTCCGTTACCGGGCTGGCAATGATCGTAGCCATCCCGTTTTCACTCGGAGCGGCAATTTATATTGGCGAATTCGCCACCGGCAAGACCCGGGAGTACCTCAAGATCCTGGTCGAGCTGCTGGCGGCCATCCCCTCAGTGGTATGGGGTTTCATCGGACTCTCCATCATGAACCCCTTGATCATCGATCTGTTCGATGTCCCGGTGGGGCTCAACGTACTCAACGCCGGAATCATCCTGGGGCTGATGGCAGCGCCGATCATGACCTCCATCGCAGAGGATGCGCTCAAGGCGGTGCCTGACCGCTATCGGGAGGCGGCAGAAGCCCTGGGGGCTACTCGCTGGCAGGTGATCTTCAAGACCGTCCTGCCGGCGGCCAAGAACGGCCTGTTGGGCGCGGTGCTGCTCGGCGTCGGCCGGGGCTTCGGCGAGACCATGGCGGTGCTCATGGCCACCGGCCACGCAGTGAACATCCCGGGCAGTCTGTTCGACTCGGTACGCGCCCTGACCGCCACCATCGCCGCCGAACTGGGAGAAACCGCCGTGGGATCGCCCCACTACAAGGTGCTGTTCACCATCGGTATCTTCCTGTTTGTCGTCACCTTCCTGATCAACCTGACCGCAGACCTGGTCGTCCGCGGCGTGCGCAAAGGGTAAATCAAGATGTTTGCAGAATCTGAACTCAACAAAAGAAACAAAAAGGTCCAGGGCCTCTATAAAACCCTGTTCATGCTGATGACCATCATCCTGATCGTTCCGGTGGCCGTGATCCTGGGCACCCTTGTCGTCAAGGGAGGCAGCGTTATATCCATCGACTTCCTGTTCACGGATCCCACCAACGGCATGACAGAGGGCGGTATCTTTCCGGCCCTGCTGGGCACCGTCTGGATCGTCGCCGTCGCGCTGATTGCCTCCGTACCCCTGGGGGTTGCAGCGGCTATCTACCTGAATGAATATGCCCCGGATAACGGCTTTACCCGCATCATTCAGCTCGCCATCATCAATCTGGCTGGCGTGCCCTCTATCGTGCACGCCCTGTTCGGGGTGGGGGCCTTCGTAATCTTCTTCGGCTTTGGCACCAGCATCCTGGCCGCCAGTCTGACCCTGGCCGTGATGACCCTGCCGGTAGTGATCGTCTCCACCCGTGAGTCCCTGCGGGCGGTTCCCCATGCCTTCCGGGAGGCCTGCTGGAACATGGGTGCCACCCGCTGGCAGACCATCCGCCGGGTGGTGCTGCCAAACGCTATAAGCGGCGTCCTGACCGGCATCATCCTCGAGGTCTCGCGAACCGCAGGAGAGACTGCGCCGATCATGTTCACCGGCGCCGTGTTCTTCATGCCGTTCCTGCCCCAGAGCGTCTTCGATCAGACCATGGCCATGTCCCTGCACCTGTTCGTGGTCGCTACCCAGGTCCCCGGCGTCCCCGATGAACTGCCCTATGGCGTGGCCTTGGTTCTCATCGCCATGGTACTGATCATGAACAGTGTTTCCATCGCCTTCCGCATGCATCTGAGAGGCAAAAAGAAATGGTAAGTGCAACCCAAACCCCGGCCAAGTCCCCCGTCAAGATGGCGGTTCGGGATCTCACCATCAGCTACGGCGGCACACCGGCCCTGAGCGATGTCTCGCTGGAAGTGCGGGAACACGAGATCTTCGGCATCATCGGCCCTGCCAATGCAGGCAAGACCTCGTTTCTGAAGGTCCTGAACCGCATGAACACCTTCGACTCAAATATGGGCGTCGAGGGCGATGTCCTGTTCAACGGGCTGGATACCAGCAAGCTGAAAAATGTCTATGCCCTGCGCAGCCGCATCGGTGTGGTCTTTCCGCTACCCGTGGGACTGCCCCTGACCATCTACGAAAATGTGGCCCTCTCACCCCGTCTGCGCGGTATCAATAATAAGGCGGAGCTGGATGTGATCGTAGAACGCTGCCTGACCCGTGCCGCGCTCTGGGACGAGGTCAAAGACCGCCTGAATTCCCTCGGCAGCCTGCTCTCCGGTGGCCAGCAGCAACGTCTGACCATCTCCCGCGCCCTCTCCCAGGAGCCGGAAGTGTTGATGCTGGACGAGTTCTCCATCGCCGTGGACCCAGTCACCACCATGCGCATTGAGGATGTATTGAAAGAGTTGAAGTCAGAGATGACCATCATCCTGGTGACCAACCTGGTACAGCAGGCCCGGCGTCTGGCCGACCGCACCGCCTTTTTCCTGGAAGGCCAGTGCGTGGAGACCGGTGATACCGAGGATCTGTTCACCGGAGAGGTGAAGGACCAGAGGACCCAGGATTACATTGAAGGCAAATTTGGGTAGATATCCAGACATGACTTTATCGGGCCCATCACTCCAGATCAGTTTCGAGAACAAGCAATGAACACCGCCACCGCCGAAGTAATAAACGACTCATCCGCCGAATACGCCATCCATACCGATAATCTCAATCTCTGGTATGGCACCTTTCAAGCGCTGTTCGACGTCAATCTCAATATCCGCAAGGGCAAGATCACCTCCATGATCGGCCCTTCCGGTTGTGGAAAATCCACTTTTCTGCGCAGCGTCAACCGGATCAACGAGCGCTTGGGATACGTCCGCACCGAGGGCACAATAGAGGTGATGGATCAAAATATCTATGATCCGGGGGTCGAACTGATCCAGGTGCGCAAGCAGATCGGTATGGTCTTCCAGCGGCCGAACCCGCTGCCGATCTCGATTCGGGAAAACATCCTGTTCGGGCATAAAATCCATAACAAAGGCCGGAAGTCTTCCAATGCCGATCACGATGAAATCATCGAAGGCGCGCTGCGGCAGGTCCTGCTCTGGGACAAGGTAAAGGATCGTCTGGATATCAAGGCCACGGAGCTTTCCCTTGAGGAGCAGCAAAAACTCTGCATCGCCCGTCTGCTCCCGGTAAAACCCAGCGTCCTGCTGATGGATGAGCCCTGTTCCGCGCTCGACCCAAAAGGCACTGCGGCTGTGGAAGAGTTGATCTGGGAACTGCGCGGCGAATACACTATCCTCATGGTCACCCACAACATGGCCCAGGCGCGGCGAGCGAGTGAAGAGTGCATCTTTATGTTGATGGGGAAAGTGGTCGAACATACGGCAACTGAAGATTTGTTCGTCACACCAAGTCACAAAGAAACTGCGGACTATATTGAAGGCCGCTACGGCTGATACGATAAAAAGCTATGCCCAGAATATTGATCGTAGAGGACGAACCTGAAATTCGGGAGATGATTCGCTTCGGACTGGAAGTGGCGAATTACGAGGTGGATGAGGCCGGGCATGCCCAGGAGGCCAGGCAGTCGCTCACCCATTCGCTGCCGGATCTGATATTGATGGACTGGATGCTGCCCGGACGCTCCGGTCTGGAACTGACTCGGGAACTGAAACAGAAACCGGAAACCCGCGACATCCCCCTCATCATTCTTACTGCCCGCGCCGATGAATCGGACAAGGTGGATGGACTCGAAGCCGGGGCGGACGACTACGTCACCAAGCCTTTCTCCCCCCGTGAACTGATCGCAAGGATTAAGGCGGTACTGCGCCGTTTCAACAAAGGTGGTGATGAAAAGCCGCTGGAGAGCAATGGATTGCGTATCGACCCGGCCAGACACCAGGTTACCGTACTAAACAAACCCCTGGAACTCTCTCCGGCAGAGTATAAACTGCTGCTGTTTTTCATGTCCCATCAGGACCGGGCCTATAGCCGCTCAAGGATTCTTGATCATGTCTGGGACGACCATACCTACGTGGAGGAGCGAACCGTGGATGTCCATATCCGCCGCCTCAGAAAGGCGCTTTCCCCTTCAGGCCATGACGCCATGCTGCAGACCGTGCGGAGCGTGGGTTATCGATTCTCCTCGATGCCCGATTGACTCAGCAAGCACTTGATTCAGCCAATCCTCTACGAAATCCGTCTGCTGGGGTTACTGCTATTTTTCAGCGGCATCATCGGCTACATTTTCAACGCCCTGATACCTGCTCTAGTCGTTGGCGCCACCCTCTACCTACTGAGAAACCTCTATCAATTGCTGTTTCTGTTCCACTATGTCGTCACCCGAAAGCGTACACCTTCTCTCACACCGATAGGTTTTTGGGAACCGATCTACGACGAATTGGAGCGGCTGCATTCTCGCAGTCGGAAACGCAAACGCACGCTCCATCGCTTTACATCGCGCTTTCGAGAGGTATCATCCGTCATACCGGATGCACTGGTTCTGCTCAATGCGGCTGAAGAAGTTGAATGGGCCAATCCCGCCGCACGCCATCTCCTGGGCATCAGCTGGCCAAGAGATGTAGGGGCGGCACTGACAAAACTCGTCCACTACCCCGACCTGGACGAATATCTCGCAAACGCGGATTACAGCCAGCCACTGGAGTTTCCCTCTCCCACCAACAAGACGGTTGTGCTCTCGATGCGCATCACACCTTTCGGAGGAAAAAAACGCCAGCGACTGATCGTGGCCCGGGATATCACCAAAGTATTCCATCTCAATCTGATACGGCGGGATTTCGTTTCCAATGTCTCCCATGAATTGCGCACACCCTTGACGGTAATCACCGGCTTTCTTGAAAACCTCAGTGACCATGAACTACTGCCGTTTCAGGAACGCCCTTTCGAACTAATGAACCAACAGGCAGCGCGGATGAACATCATCATCAGCGACCTGCTGACACTCTCCAGGCTAGAGATGGAAAACAGAATTACCCAGCAGGCTCCTGTTGCGGTTCCGGAGCTTCTAAGCAAGATTTTTGAACAAGCCAAAGCACTCGCGAATCAGAAGGGGGGGTATCAACTGGTGTTCGATGTGGATGAGAATCTCTGGCTCGTCGGCACCGAAAACGAACTGCAGAGCACCTTATCAAACCTCGTATTCAATGCCATCGTGCATACCCCACCGAAAACCAAAATCACCATCAGCTGGAAACGGGATGCCGATAATAATGCCTGCTTTTCCGTTACAGACACAGGCCCCGGTATTCCACAACGGCACATTCCACGCCTGACTGAACGCTTCTACCGGGTGGACAAGGCGCGTTCCCGGCAGTCAGGGGGAACCGGTCTCGGGTTGGCCATCGTGAAACATAGTATTAATCGACACGAAGGCAACCTCAGTATCACCAGTAAAGAGGGTTTCGGCAGCTGTTTCAGCTGCTGTTTTCCTGATGACATGACCCTGGATGCGAGTCAGCTCAATCCGGCAATAAAGGAAATAACGCCCATCATCTGACAGCCTCAGGAAAACATCGGTAGAAGTTTTCCGTCGTCTGCCTTGCCAGGGTGTCCACCGAAATACCCCGCAGTTCCGCGATGCATTCCGCGACCCTGGCAACATAGAGCGGCTGGTTCGACCTGCCCCGGTGAGGCACAGGTGCGAGGTAGGGCGAATCGGTCTCGACCAACAGGCGATCCAGTGGCACCTTCGAGGCGACATCCCGAAGATCCGCTGCATTCCTGAAGGTGATAATGCCGGAAAAGGAGATATAAAAGCCCATCTCCAGGGCCTGTTCGGCCATCTCCAGGTCTTCTGTAAAACAGTGCATCACACCACCCGCCTGATCGGCACCCTCCTCCTGCATGATCCGAATGGTATCCGCCTTTGCCGCACGGGTATGGATGATGAGTGGCTTGCCACACGCCCTGGAAGCCTGGATGTGGTTACGAAAACGGGTCAGCTGCCACGTCAGATCACCTTCGCTTCGAAAGTAGTCCAGCCCCGTCTCCCCGATGGCCACTACCCGGGAAGTTTGTGCCAGTCTCACCAACTCATCCACCGTGGGCTCATGCCGGTCCTTGTCATTCGGATGCACGCCGACCGAGAGGGATATTTCAGGATAGGGCTCGACCAGCGAGACCATATCCGGCCAGGATTCCAGATCGATGGAGACGCAGAGCATATGCTCAACCCCACTATCCAGGGTTGTCTGCACCAGTCGTTTGAAATCGTTGTCGCAGGCCTCCAGATCGACGCGATCCAGATGACAGTGGGAATCCACCAGCATACGTTATTGTCCTTAAAAATAAATGTGGGAGCGGCGCCTCGCCGCGGTTACTCTGTAGGCGGGTAAATCGCGGCGAGGGCGCCGCTCCTGCGCAAAGGGATCAAAGCGTATGTGTGGGGCGATCAGACTTGAGCGCGCCTGCAAGGTAGGTCTCTATCTTGTTGCGGGCGGCACCCCCATCCTGATCGCTGAACTGGACGCCGATACCGGCAGCCCGGTTTCCCTCGGCACCAACCGGGGTCACCCAGATGATCTTTCCGGCCACGGGTATGCGCTCCGCCTCTTCCATAAGAGTCAGCAACATAAAAACCTCATCACCCAACCTGTACTTCTTTGTAGTGGGAATGAATAAACCACCATTCTTCACAAACTGCATGTAAGCGGCATAGAGGGCGTTTTTGTCCTTGATCGTCAGAGAGAGGATGCCTTGTCTGGGTCCACCAGCCATAACTTAACCTGTCGTTGTCTCAGTGGCCTGCTTGTCGCAGGCAGTTTGTGCTCTATCAACGTATATAATTGCAGATTCAGTAATTGTTACATTGATAGAGCACGAGCCCATTGAATCAGCAGTCTCTCCAGCACAAGCTGGGGATTGAGGTTCGTCTCGCCAAGGTTCCGTGCCTCGTAGACCTGCCTCAAAAACCGCTGCAATAAACTAGAGTTTAGCCGCTCGGCAATGCCCTGCAAAGGCTGAACACTATCCCGGTTGAAAAGCGATGGAGGTTCGCCACCCGTCTGCAGCCTCAAAATATCGATCACCCAGCCGGAAAGCCAGTCCATAAGCAGTGGGATATCAGACTTCGCCCAGCGCTCGGCCAACTTTACCGGATCGTTTTTTGCCTGCCCCAAAGCCAGGAAATCCCCCAGCATATCCTGCCGTTTTGACAATAGTTCCGTATCATCCAACAGCAGCGCCTGTAAGGGGGCGCCACCGGCCAGAGAGAGCAAAATTTCCGGATCGCCATGAGCGACCCGCGGGCTCAACCACTCGATGGCATCTTTTGTATCGGGTTGCGCGAAGAGGATCTGCTGACAACGGCTGCGAATGGTCGGTAACAATCGGGAGGGACTGTCGGTCAACAGCAGCAGCACCGTATCGGCGGTCGGCTCCTCCAGCGTCTTTAGCAGGCTGTTGGCTGCCGCGCTATTCATCCTGTCTGCAGGACGAATAAAAATAACCTTATGGCCACCAGACTGGGCCGTCAGACCTGCACTGGCTACCAGCGCACGGATAGCATCGACCTTGATCTCACCGCTTTTACTCTCCTGCTCCGGTTCGATCCGCTGAAAATCGGGATGACTGCCGGTCTGCACCAAGTGGCAGTGCCGGCATACACCACAGGGTTCACCCTGTTCATTCGGCGTTTCACAGATCAATGATAACGCAAAGGCCAGGGCAAAATTGGATTTACCAACACCTTTGGCACCGGCAAACAGCAGTGCGTGGGGGAGACGCTGCTGAGTACGGGCACTCTGTAACTGTGCCCACTGACTCTGCTGCCAGGGGAGGCGGTTAAAAAGAGTTTCAGCCATCCTCTGCCTCCAGAAAATCTGCCATGACCCGTTCAATCTGAGACTGCACATCGTCAAGACTTTGGGAGGCATCGATGACCCTGACCCGCTCCGGTTCACGCGTCGCGATCTCCAGATAACCCTGCCTCACCGCTTCAAAAAACCGGTTCTGCTCGCGCTCGAAGCGATCGGGTTCCGAGCGTGCCCCCGCTCTGGCCAATCCAATCTCAACCGGCAGGTCGAGCAGAAGCGTCAGATCCGGTCGCAGATCCCCCTGTACGAATGCCTCAAGTGCGGCAATACGCTCACGCCCCAGACCACGGCCAGCGCCCTGATAGGCATAAGAGGCATCGGTAAAACGATCACACAAAACCCAGGTCCCTTCAGACAGCGCCGGGAGAATCTTCTGATGGATATGTTCCGCTCTGGCGGCAAACATCAGCAGCAGCTCGGTATCGTCCGCCATGCCGGTGTGTTGGTGGCCCAGCAGCAGTTCCCGAATATCCTCCCCCAACGGCGTGCCGCCGGGTTCACGGGTAAAAAGCACGGTTTTACCCGCCGCCTCCAACACTCCCTGAATGAAAGAGAGGTTGCTGCTCTTACCCGCACCTTCACCGCCTTCCACGGTAATAAATCTGCCACTGTTCCGGTTCATCGTTTCAACTGATACTTCCGTACCGCCTTGTTGTGCTCTTCCAACGTGGCGGAAAAATAGTGACCGCCATCCCCGGTGGCGACAAAATAGAGCGATTTTCCCGCCGCCGGATGCAACGCGGCATGAATCGCTTCGCCACTGGGCATGGCAATCGGTGTCGGCGTCAGTCCGGCATGTACATAGGTATTGTAGGGCGTGTCCGTTTTCAGATCGCGACGGCGAATATTACCGTCATAGTCGTCACCCATACCGTAGATAACTGTCGGATCGGTCTGCAGACGCATCCTTTTTTGCAGGCGCCTGATAAACACGCCTGCAATGAGAGGACGCTCTGATGGCAGTCCGGTTTCACGCTCGACAATCGAGGCAAGTATCAGGCACTCATAGGGAGATTTAAGCGGCAACCCACTCTCCTTACTCTCCCACTCACGCGCCAGCACCTTCTCCATCTGCCGATAGGCCCGTTTCAGGAAGGCCACATCGGTGGTACCCCTGGGAAAATGGTAGGTATCGGGGTAGAAGCGCCCCTCCGGGTGTTGCTCAGGATAGCCGATACGACCCATGATCTCACCATCCGGCAGTTCCGTCAGGGTCTGTTTGATCGCTTCATGGCGAGTCAGTGCCGCCATCATCTGCTTGAAGGTCCATCCCTCCACCACGGTCAGCGCGTACTGAACCACCTTACCTGAAGTGAGAATTTTGAGCACACCTTCGGGTCTTGTCCCTTCAGGAATATGGTACTCCCCCACTTTCAACTGATCTGCCTGGTGGCTCCAGCGGGCAAGCAGGCGCAGAAACAGTGGTCGCTCAATGAGACCCTGCTGTTCCAGTTCCGCCGACAACCGACGCATGGTAGTGCCGGACTCAAGGTTATAACGCACACCCTCGGCCGGCAGGTGGAGCGGTTTCTCCATGAAATCCACATACTCCATCCAGCCCCAGGCGCACAGGATACTGAAGACGAAGATCAGAATGCCGAAAAGTTTCTGCAACATGCCGGAGATTCTACTCGAAACCAAAGCTGCGAATCATTAGCTTAATTTCTCAGGTTTTGGAGTTCGTGGTGGTTGGCACAGGGTGTAGCTTCTCCAAATATTAGGCACGTAGGTGCAACCTGCGCACCCTACCAGATTGAATTAAGCGCCGCCCTTCATCTTTTCAGGATGAATACTAAAATAGGATTTCGTGAAACACGCTCGCCAATACCACGTTGTTACCTTCTGTAACAACTGCTAGGCTCTTTGCATGCAGCCTGGTCAGGAAAATCGACCGATATACGACAAGACGATCCTGCTCGTCCTGTTTATCCTTTTTCTCTTTGCCTCCCCAGTCGTCTACTGGTGGACCAACCCCGGCAGCCCCTGGTATCTGCCCTATCTGCTCTGGCTGGCGGTCATCCTGCTCGGTGCACTCATCCATATCAGGCAGCACCATGAGTCATGATCTGGCACTCCTTTTCTCCGTCGGAATCACCTATCTCATCCTGCTCTTTCTGATCGCCTACGCGGCAGACAGCGGACGTTTACCGGAACGGCTGCTGCACCATCCCTCGGTCTATGTGCTCTCACTCGGCGTCTACGCCACCTCCTGGACCTACTACGGCAGCGTGGGTTTCGCCCAAACCCAGGGTTTCCTCTTTCTCACCATCTATCTCGGGGTCACCATCGCCTTTGCCCTGACCCCGGTACTGTTTAAGCCCATTCTACGGCTGACCCGCGACTATCAGCTCACCTCCCTGGCAGATATCTTCGCCTTCCGCTACCGCAGCCAGTTTGCCGGTATCCTGGTAACCCTTTTCATGCTGGTGGGCACCCTGCCCTACATCGCCCTGCAGATCCGCGCCGTCACTGAGTCGGTGCGGGTACTGACCCAGGAGGCGACGCCACAGGTGCTGGCATTGGGTTTCTGTATCACGCTGATTCTGTTTGCCATCCTGTTCGGCGCCCGTCACACATCCCCAAGAGAGAAACACGAGGGGCTGGTGGCAGCCATCGCCTTTGAGTCACTGGTCAAACTTGTCGCACTGCTGGCTGTTGGGCTCTTTGCCATCTTCGGCATCTTCTCCGGCCCCTCGGGACTCAATCAGTGGCTGATCGAACATCCTGAAGCGATAGAGTCTCTCTACCGCCCGGTGCGTGAAGGCTCCTGGGGCACCCTGCTGTTTCTCGCCTTCGCCGCCGCCTTCCTGCTGCCGCGTCAGTTCCACATGCTCTTTACCAGAGAACATGGAGCCACGGGCGCTCAATACCGCAAGCTGGGCCTTCCCGCTATTTCTCCTGCTCATCAACCTGGCCATTCCGCCAATCCTCTGGGCCGGTACACGGCTGGAACTGGGAATCGATGCAGACTACTACGCCCTCGGCATCACACTAAACCAGGGACCAGGATGGCTGCCGATACTGACCTTCATCGGCGGGCTCTCCGCCGCCAGCGCCATGATGATCGTCACCACTCTCGCGCTCTCATCGATGACACTCAACCACTTGGTTCTGCCCGCCAGCTATCCGGCACCGGAGGTCAACCTCTACCGCTGGCTGCTCTGGGGACACCGTCTGCTGATCGGCGCCATCGTCATGGCGGGTTACGGTTTCTATGTCATGCTGGAGCAGAATCAGGGGCTGGTTCAGCTCGGTCTGATCTCGTTTGTCGCCGTGGCCCAGTTCCTGCCCGGCATCATCGGCCTGCTCTATTGGCGCCGCGCCAATCGCAGCGGCCTTATTGCAGGTCTGCTTGCAGGTATCGGAGTCTGGAGCATCACCCTGCTGCTGCCCATGCTGGAGGCATCAGGTTTCGTGCGCACCGAAATCGACATCGAAGCTTTGCAACACTATGCAGGCATGGAGAAGTGGCAATTCGCCACCTTCTGCTCGCTGAGTTTCAATACGTTCTTTTTTGTCCTCGGCACCCTGCTGACCCAACAACGGAGAGGTGAACGGGAAGCCGCCTACGCCTGTTGCAGCGAAACATTCTCTCCCCTCAGCGGAGTGGTCAGCGCCACCAGCACCGATCAGTTCATCAAGGAGATGTCCAGCGTACTGGGTTTGGAGACGGCACAAAAAGAGGTGCAGCAGGCCCTCGACGATCTCGGCATGCAGGCCAGTGAAACCCGCCCCACCGAACTGCGGCGTCTGCGGGAGCGGTTGGAGCGCAACCTCTCCGGCCTGATCGGCCCACAGCTCGCCCACGTGATCATCAGTCGCCGCCTGCAGCTCGACGCCCACGCCAAGACCGCGCTGGCCGACTCGATGCGTTTTGTGGAGGAGCAGCTGGAGGACTCCCGCTCCCGGTTGCGTGGACTCTCCGCCGACCTCGACAGTCTGCGCCGTTACCACCGGCAGATCCTGCTTGATCTGCCACTCGGCGTCTGCGCCGTCGACCGGGAGCAAACTGTAGTAATCTGGAACCTGGCGATGGAGGTGATGACCGGGGTTGCGGCAAAGGATGTGCTGGGTGTGCCGCTGCACCGGCTGCCCGAATCCTGGGGCCAGCTGCTGGCCGGTTTCGCCGCCGCACACGATTTTCACATCCATCATTTGAAAGTGGAACATGAAGGAAAACCCCGCTGGTTCAATCTGCATAAGGCGGCGATCCCCGGCCCCACAGCCCCTGACCACCCTGTAGTAGAGGCCCGTACCAGCCAGGTCATGCTGCTGGAGGATCTTACCGATCTGGAGATTCTTGAAGCAGAACTGGCTCACAGCGACCGGCTCGCCTCTATCGGGCGACTGGCCGCAGGCGTCGCCCACGAGATCGGCAACCCGATCACCGGCATCGCCTCTCTGACCCAGAATCTGCGGGAGGAGGAGAATCGACAGATCGTTGATGAGAGTCTGGATGAGATCATGAACCAGACCCACCGCATCACCACCATCATCCAGACCCTGATGAACTTCAGCCGCAGCGGCAAGGTCGGCACAGATTTCCAGCGCTTTCCCCTGGGGTAACTGACGGATGAGGCGATTCGGCTGGTCCAGCTCACCCACCGGGGCAAACAGATCGAGTGTATCAACCACTGCCCATCTGAATTGATGCTGTTGGGTGACCGGCAAAAGATATCCCAAGTGCTGGTCAACCTCTTCTCCAACGCCGTTGAGGCATCCTCTCCCGGTGACCGGGTGGAGTGCTTTGCCTGGCAGAAAGACGGACAGACCGCGATCGAGGTATTGGACCAGGGAGCCGGCATCCCGGCAGAAAAGCAGAGTACGTCTTCGAGCCTTTCTTCACCACCAAGGCCCCCGGCGAAGGGACCGGCCTTGGCCTGGCCCTGGCGTATAAGATCATCAACGACCACAACGGCAGCATCGAGATCGACTCGAAGCCCGGTATCGGCACCCGGGTTGTACTGAAAATGCCCAGAGGAAATAACAAACAATGAGTCGGATATTGATCGTCGAGGATGAAAGCGTCATCCGCAATGCGATGCGGCGTCTGCTGGAACGCAAAGGCTACCGCATAGACGATGTCGATTCGGTGGAGCGGGCCGAAGCCGAGTACAGACTCAGTGACTACGACCTGATCATCGCCGACGTTCGTCTGCCCGGTATGGCCGGCGTCGAATTGATCAAACCGGCGGCACCCGTGCCGGTACTGATCATGACCAGCTACGCCAGCGTACAGGCAGCTGTGGATGCCATGAAACGCGGCGCGGTGGACTACATCGCCAAACCCTTCGACCATGAAGAGTTACTGCTATTGGTGAAACGCATTCTTAAACACGCCAAACAACTGCGGCAGCAGGCGGTGCTCAAGGCCGAGCTCGAGAAAAACTATCCGGTAAAGGGCATGGTGGGAGAGTGCCCCGCCATGGTGGAGATTTGCCGCCGCATCAGCAAAGTCGCACCGACCGATACAACAACCCTGATTCTGGGTGAATCAGGCACCGGCAAGGAACTGGTAGCCCGCGCCCTGCACGAACGAAGCAAACGCAACGACGCGCCTATCATCGCCGTCAACTGCGCCGCCATCCCGGAAGCGCTTATCGAATCAGAACTCTTCGGTCACGAAAAAGGCGCCTTCATCGGCGCCGATACCGCACACACCGGACTGGTCGAAAGTGCCGATGGAGGCACCCTCTTCCTCGACGAGATTGGCGAACTGCCGACGGCGGCTCAGGCTCGCCTGCTGCGGGTACTGCAGAATGGCGAGATCAAACCCGTCGGTTCCGAACGGTCGAAACAGGTGGATATTCGCCTCATCGCAGCCACCCACCAGGATCTCAAACAGCGGGTGCAGGAGGGTGAATTTCGCAGCGACCTCTACTTCCGCCTGCAGGTAGTGGAGCTCAACCTGCCACCTCTGCGTGAACGGGGACGGGATATCATCAAACTCTCCGTGTTCCTGCTACAAAAGATCTGCAAGCAACTCAACCGCACCACGATGGAACTCACTCAGGAGACACTCAGCGCCATCACCAGTTATCCCTGGCCGGGTAATGTCCGGGAACTGGAGAATGCCATCGAACGTGCTGTGATCCTGTGCGAGAACAACCTCATCACACCCGACCTGCTTGCCATCGACATCTCAGCGGCCACCGAGGCTGCGGCCTCCCCATCTGAAGATCTTTCTCTGGAAGACTATTTCCGGCAATTCGTCCTACAACATCAGGAAAACATGACCGAGACAGAACTGGCAAAAAAACTCGGTATCAGCCGCAAAGCATTGTGGGAGAGAAGGCAGCGGCTGGGAATACCCAGGCCGAAGCGATGACCTTTTACGTAAGAATGTAGGGGGGATCAAGCGAAGCGGATCCACTAAAACATGACAAAATCCAAAAATAGTGTCGGTTTTATTTACACATCCAAATAAGAGTCAGGAACCTGGTAACACTTTGAATCCCGGTCTTTTTGTTCCCTTCCTGAATATTTCATCCCAGTCTGAAATGTTACCCAGCACAGAAAAACCTGACATAGATCATCAAAAAACCCGGTTTTATCGGGTTTCTTTACAAAACTGAAATTCATAAACATCACATCTTTTCTCTGTTTCAAAAAACGACATAAATAATGTCGTGATTTGATTTGTTAACGCATTGTTAATGAATGAGTTTTTGAGGGGGGGTTACGACAACTATTATGTCGCTGGTTGGTAAATAGTGTTTGTTGGTATTGATGTTGCCTGAATATTAAAGTGGATTTCAGAACTTTTGTTAATAATAGATCACGCAGTCAATTCATTGGAAGTTGCACTGGAAAGGGGTCTGAAAACCGTGGTCTGTTCCCCGTTATGGATGGGTTAGATTATTTCAACGACTCACTCAGACAGAGCATTTTTAAATGGGCACATTTATTGCCTTGACATGACAAAATGAGGGTTAATCATGCGGCTCCATATGTATAAAAACATCTCTATCCTCGCCTGTACATTTTGCTTGTTTATCTTAACCGGGCCAGTACATGCGACACTCGTTAATGTCGCACCAGGGGGAACAGCAACTGCGAGTGGAACATACCTTACGCACACACCTGATCTTGCAATTGATGGCAACACTAGCACTCTATGGAATGCAGGCTCATGGCCAACACAATGGATTGAAATAGATCTTGGTTCCGTATTCCAGATTGTGGAAATCAGAGCCTCGGTTGCACAGACCCCGGCTGGGGTAACCCAACATGACGTTACTTTGGATGGTGCATCTGACTTTTCTTGGATTGGATTTACCCGGTAGTTGCATAAATACCGGTGCTGATACCCGTTTCATCGCATAAAAGACAGGGTGAAATGAATATTTTGCATAATTTCTGGAATTCACCGCTGGTGAGATCCAGAAACCAGGAAAAATCCTGCATTTAAGCGAGAAAAATGAGAAAGCGGATTGTTGTCGAGGTAAAATAAGCTCGTCAAAACAAAACCTTACCCAACAACAAAGTAACTTCTCAAAAACCCGTGGCAAGCAGTAAATAATTACAAAAAGCACTTGACAGGGTTTTGGGGCAAAAAACTAAAAATCCTGTCATGGTACAACTCTGGTTTGGAAACTGTCATGGCTGATCTTGTAGCGCGCACTATG
>JAMJIN010000374.1:0-1841 GCA_036784775.1 Chromatiales bacterium
TCACATTTTGCTGATTTCTGTCTGCGCATGAAAGTGGTTTCAACATCGTCGTTCTGTTCGTCGATGCTCATGACACGTCCTACATAGTAGGCTATGGTGCACTTTGTTGCAAACTTCACCAGGATGTGATCATCTATGTTCAAGTCAGCAAATGATGGTTTAAGTATGAATTGTCTTTCTTCGATTTCAGAGAACTCGCTCCCACTGCTGTCATCACAAAGCGCTTCAACGTCGCCTTCTCCATCCTTACTTTCATCGAACAGTTCAGCAACGGGAACTTTGTTCTGGATTTTCTTTTGGGGGAACTCTGGATGTTGAGTGAGCTTCCTTCTGGTAGTTGTGCCTCGTTTGTTGCTTTTGGATGCATGTGCTTCCCTCTCAATGGCGGCTTTGACGGGCGTATCGGTAAAAATTTGCGATTTGCCCTTTTTTCTAGCAGGTATCCCTTTCATTCTAGGTGCCAGTCTTCCGAATGGGCGGATCGCCTCAGCAGTGATGGGCTGTGCAGCACTCGATGATGACGGCCGATTTTCGGGTGTTGTTGGGTCATCTTGGTGAAAAGGTCGATCAGTAACGTATCCTGCCAAGAACTTGTGCTCAGGAAATACATTTCTGTCGAATGGATATATTCCTGTGGCTTTGAAGCCTGCCGTGATGGTTTCGGGTGTCATTGCTTTTATGAAAGCATACGACACCAGTTTTGGGATTATGTGAATCGTCATTGACTTCCCAGCATTGTCCTTCTCTCTCATCCAGCTGTCGCTCGCGTGGTTGATGTATGTCTTGAAGGGACCGTAGACAGACTTGTCTAGCGGTTGCAGCTCGTGCGAGCAGTGGGGAGGAAAACTCAGCAATGTGATGTGGTTCGCTTTTGAATAGTCGATCACTTCCAGCGATATATGCGAATGGTGGTTGTCAAGTAGCAGGAGTATCGGTTTATCTGCACTCGGCTTAGCGTAGTTTACAAAGTGCTTCATATATTGGATGAAGTTATCCGTTGTCATCCAACCTGTCGCCTTGGGATGTCCCGACGCTGCACTGCCAGGTGGAGCGATAAGCAGCCAGTTGTCTTGCACGTTTACCCTTGGAAACACAAAGTATGGAGGAATGTGATTTCCAAGGGCATTTACTGCACAAGTGACCGTAACAAGCGTGCCACGTTCCTGCGAAACAACTGACCCTACTTGTCTGACACCTTTCTCGGCAAGGATTTTCACAGGTCTCTGAACTGTGGTCACTCCTGTCTCGTCCACATTCCATATTTGGTCTGGGCCGAACCCGCCTGCACGATTGAGAACCCTCTCAAGATTGTCCATGAACATTCCAACATTGTATTTGTTGAAATTGGCCATTCGTTGGATGGAGGTTGCCTCTGGTTTCCTTATGGACAGATCTTTATGGCGTTCAATAAAGTGCTTCGCCCAGTCCACTCCTGCCTTCTCCTCCTTGGTCCAGTTTTCTGGCACGTGGGCAACGTCATTTGCAACAGAAAGTCTGAAAGCTAATTGTCGCAGATCATCAACAGTTATGCCGTGGAATATAACTGCAGCTTTCTTTGCGTATTCGACCATGTCCCTTTCTATATCATCATTGAGCACCTGCCTTGATTTCGTGTAGCCGATTGTTATATTCTCTGCTGTTCTATTCTTCTCGAAGAGGGAGACAAATCGAGCAAGGGTGCGGTAATTCACACCGTTCAACGTCGCTGACTTCCTTAAACTCAGCCCACCATCGAGATGCCCCTCGGCTGCTGCTCTTAAGGCTTCCTTGGGAGCATTACCTCTATCGGTCTTTCGTTGGTAGTGACGAACCATCTGTAAAAAGATTGTTACGAATATGAA
>JAMJIN010000375.1:0-1489 GCA_036784775.1 Chromatiales bacterium
ATACCTTGCCCAGAGTTATATTCAGCACAAACAGATATTTGCACGTGGCGTTCCAAACAGACCGTTCAAATACACAAGCTGGATTCCAGATACATTACACTACTGTAGACCCAGGTAAGTACCTTGCATTCGGTTTTTGGTAATTCGATGAAATTATACCCACAACACCAATGCGAATGGAGACCGCACCCGTTCAAAACAGACATGCTCACACCAAGATTCACAGCACAGAAACGCGCGCGCAATTAAAGTCACACACTTGAGGTTGTCACTGAGAGGGTTCTTGTTGTCCTCAGTGACTGTTTTTTGCTTCCCCTTTGACAAGACTGAACCGAAATTCATGTGTTCTACAGGCAATATGTTAACCGCTACAATTCAGTCCGTCAACAATATCATTATTGTAGGATGGTAAACCATTTGCGCACGACAAACATAACAGGAAAACGAGAATACGCATAGCTCACTTACAATGCTTTCCTAGCACATTTCAGAAAATAACCATTGCTTTGCTTTCACTGCAGC
Organism: Chromatiales bacterium; assembly: GCA_036784775.1. Classification (GTDB taxonomy): domain Bacteria; phylum Pseudomonadota; class Gammaproteobacteria; order Chromatiales; family Chromatiaceae; genus QGON01. The sequence continues at coordinate 523 of JAMJIN010000375.1, forward strand.
AACTATCACTGAAACGACTACAAACCCTATTAGGACAACTGAAACTGAGGTACCGGTTTCAAGACGGACTACAACGGAGGATCAAACAGCAGAAGGTTCGTTGATGTTGTTTCATTTTTTATGGGTGTGAGTAGAGTTAAATGGACGGGATGGTTTATCATAAATCGTCAGTCATAAGAAAGAAATAAGATTACTTCTTGAGTTGTCGGAATGTTCTGCAGGTGCACACGTGTAACCATGGTTTGTGGTTTTGTGGTTCTATTTCGAACAACGACTTATGTTGCAGTAGGGTAACTGTAACCACTTGCTCTTCTGAAATAACAATATTTACTTTGACAGCGGGTATCGGAGCAACGCGTACCTGTTTTGTGTGAACCACAACTGTAGCTGATATTTAAAATGCAACCATCGTGCAAATTGTGAATACAGATAATTGGTTCCAGAAAAGAGTAGAGCATGCTACAACCGGGATGAAAAATTTGTTTTTACTTTGCAGCATGTCGTGGTAGTCCAGCAGAACTAACTGAAGGAGAAGGAACATTTGGCATCAATGCGAGTCAGTATGAAAACAACATGAGATGTGGTTGGACCATTATGATCGACCCATCCAAGGTGATAATAATAACGCTTTAAAGTATGAAGAAATTATTTTGATATCAATCAAACTAAGTTTCTTTCATACGTTTTCCCTGATTGAAACTCAATTGACGAAATCGAGAAATAATACAAGTGACATTATTTTCAGTCGCATTGTTTAATAGAACGTTGCCGAGAGTAAAGAAGACATTCAACAAACTGTTGTAAACTCATAGAATAGGTACAAACATTGCAACTACGTGACCCCACTGACTGTTCGCTTAGGGCATCCTATATATTGGGTCTAAGAAAACACATATTAAATAACAACTCAGTCGGAACGCAACTGAAAAGATGTTATCTATAATATTTGTCTTAACAAATCGTGATT
>JAMJIN010000376.1:0-1840 GCA_036784775.1 Chromatiales bacterium
AAATCGCTCAAGCTCATGCCTGTCTGAAATTGGATTGGATTCTGTGCCATGTCCGCTCTCCTATTGTGGATCGTGGCATCATCTTGCAACAACCAGTGGCTCATTCCGTGAGTCACTGCTGAACATTCGTACTAATCAAGTCAATTTTTATGTCGTAATTACTCCCAGAGTGTAATGGCTTTGGGTATTCCGTTCTGCTGCTTCCCGATCTCCTGCAACTGGTTCCAGTCTGGCTTTCTTGAATCCTGACCGAGTTTTTCAAGCATGGCGGCGACCAGGCCGGTGAAGTTTTGCCCCTTTTCCCCAATTTCCTCACTAAGGGGCGGATAGGCTTGTAAGAACAGTTTGCCATTCAACCAGCCCGCCTTGTAAGGCTGGTTGATAATGCGTACCGGTGTGCCTTTGGGAACTTCGGAGAAAAAGTTGGATATATCTTCAGGGTAGAGCCTTATGCAGCCGTGGCTGACTCGCAGGCCTACGCCGTAGGGTTTATTGGTGCCGTGTAGGAGATAGCCGGGCATGCCAAGGTAGAGGGCGTAATCGCCGAGGGGGTTGTCCGGACCGGGAGGGACGACCGATGGCAGCGGATCGCCCTTTTCTTCATGTTCCTGGAGTATCGATTCCGGCACCACCCACGCCGGATATTTCTTTTTCCTGATGATGCGGGTGTCGCCGGTCGGTGTGTTCCAACCCTCGCGACCTATGCCCAGAGGGAATGTCATCACCTCATTCCGCGCCTCTGGATAGTAGTAGAGCCGCATCTCAGTCAGATTGATGACTACGCCGCTACGCGGTCCGGGGGGCAGGATATATTGCTGTGGAACCAGGATTTGGCTCCCCTCTTTCGGTAGCCAGGGGTCGACCTTCGGGTTGGCAATCCTGATCTGCCGGAAGCCCAGGTCATAATTTCGGGCGATATCGGACAAGGTATCTTCATACCTGGCCTCCAGTTCCAGCACCTCGCCCACGATGTCATCGCCGTTTTCCGGCAGAGGCAGCGTCAGGGAAAAGACCAAACCAGGGTAGAGCAGAAGGGCCGTGAGCAACAGTAGGAATCGGGTCATTTTCAGTTGTCGAATGACGAAGATAATTTCGTTATGGTGCTATTCTACCCGAGATATATCGGTATTGAATCAGGCTAGGTGGTTTCTAAACAAAATAACCATGTGTCGATGAGAACCATAATTGACGGGAGGATCGCCAGGATGCGTCCATGGATTGGGTTGGTTTTCGGATTGCTGCTGCTGAGTCCTCTCTTGCTATTGGCCGAGACGGATCATTCCCAGGCTTTGAGAATCGGCTACCGGCTGGATAGTGCGCCGGTGCAGTTCCGTAATGAGCGGGGCGAGGCTGATGGTGCGCTCATCGACCTTTGGCGTCTCTGGTCCGCTGAGTCGGGCGTACCCGTGCGTTTTGTCGGTGGTTACAATAAAGCCACGCAGGAGATGTTGGTCTCCGGCCGGATTGATGTGCTCGCCGGTCTGTTCGAGAGCAGCAAGCGGGCCGAACGGATGGATTTTTCCACACCGACCCTCAGCAGTCCCTACTACCTATTTTACCATCCGGTTCCGGGTCGCCTGCAGAGTATAGATGACCTGAAGGGGCTCCCGGTTGGGGTGACCCGTGGCAGCTTTCACGAACAGTATCTGCGGGAACACTATCCCGCGCTGAAACTGGACCTCTACGACGGCTATCAGGATTTTTTCAAGGCGGCGCTTGAGCAGCGTGTCCGGGCCTTCGTTACTCAGCCGCTAACACCGCTTCGGCAAAGGCGGTGAAGCAGCTCAGCCCGTCGCTGACAACATGGCTGCCAGAAGCGATAAAACGTGCTGCCCAGTGG
>JAMJIN010000268.1:0-3472 GCA_036784775.1 Chromatiales bacterium
AGGTACAATGACAACCTGTGTCTCTTTCGATGTCTGGCCCTGCATCGCGGATGTGAACGGCGTCGATTGGAACCGGCTGTGGAGACGCTGTACGCGACGTACGCCCAAGACGGCGTACCCATGGCAGCATTTGCCGGGGTCACGATGGACGACCTCTATCGTGTCGAGACCACGTTCGAAACAAACGTGTGCGTGTACAGTCTCGTAAAACCGGATGGAGATGAGGCAGAGGAGGAGGATGGTGGAAAGGCGACCGCAGAACTCGTTCGTCGCTCGGTATGTAAGTACCCGGACACACTCTACCTCAATCTGCACGGGACGCATTATTCCTACATCCAGGATAGACGCATGTACTGTCACTCGTACAGATGTCGGAAGTGCGGTGACTCGTTGTGGAAAGACGCATGGCATCTACGCAACCACGAGAGCACGTGTACGGGGGTGTGCGCCGAGTCTATCCTGGTGGCGTGTACCATTCGACTCCATCGGTGTTCGAACGTCTGGCAGACGAGAACATCCGAGTGGCCGAAGCGTTGCAGTACTATCCGTACCGAGCCACCTTCGACTTCGAGTGTTGGTTCGACACCGAACACCTTCCGGCGGACAGTGCCCGGGTTCACTGGGTTGCGCGTCACGTCCCGTTGAGCGTCAGCGTGGCATCCAACGTACCCGGACACGAACAGGTGACATGCATCGTCACGGACGGAGACGTCAACAAGTTGGTGAGCACCATGATGACTGTCCTGCAAGCGATGAGTGAGGCCGCGTACGACAAGATCAAAGACTCGTACGATCATGTGCTGGAACAACTCGCAGAAGAGGTGACGAAATGGGACGCACGGGAGGAGGCTGCACGGGACGCAGCTGCACGGGAGGCCGGCGAGAAGAAAGGGCGAGCGGCAACCAATCCGTACAAAACGCTGATGGGACAAATGTATGGATGGATGCGTCAGTTACCCGTCATCGGGTTCAATTCGGGGAAGTATGATCTCAATGCCATCAAACAGTTCCTCATACCGTACTTCCTGACGACTTCAAAGACCGACGTGGAACAGGACGAGGCCGCGGACGAGAGGGAGCAGGAGGGCAACAGGAAAGTCGAGACCGACGGCATCGGGTCAATGTTCGTAATCAAACGCAACAACACTTTCATGTGTCTTTCGACGAGAAGCTGAAATTCGTAGACATGATCAACTACATAGCCCCCGGGTTCAGCTACGACAAGTATCTGAAAGCGTACGGATGCGAGGTGACGAAAGGTCATTTCCCGTACGAGTACATGGACAGGCTGGAGAGACTCGACGACACCGCACTTCCACCGAAAGAGGCCTTCTTCAGTCGACTGAAGAACGAAGGGATTTCAGACGAGGATTACGCCAGTTGTCAGGAGGCCTGGCGCGTCAATGGCATGACGACGGGACGTGGTTCCCTTTCTACAGGCCATCGACAGACAGTTCGCGTTCTATCGACAACGGGGAATAGACATGTTCAAGCAAGGTATCAGCGTACCCGGTCTGACCCTGCTGTACCTGTTCAACGACCTGCCAGAGAAGACCTACTTTACCATCTTCAACGAGAAGAACAAAGACCTGCACGACCTCGTCAAAGCGAACATTGTAGGCGGGCCTTCGATCATCTTTCATCGCTATCACGAGACAGGGGTCACCACGCTACGTCGGAACGAGTACGGAGAGGCGGCTCGTCCCTGTCGAGCGATCGTCGGATACGATGCGAACGCACTGTACCTGTGGTCGCTCATGCAGGACATGCCTATGGGATGGTACACGCGACGACGAGCGGAGAAGGACTTCCGCCCCGAATCGGCGCAGCTGTACGGACAGATGGCCGGAGAATGGTTGACGTGGGAATCCGAACGCACGGGACGGTCCATACGGCATCAGATCAACGGACGAGAGAAGCGCATAGGCAAACATCGGGTGGACGGATGGTGCAGCGAGACGAAGACGGCTTATCAGTTCCAAGGTTGCTTCTTTCACGGTTGCTCGTGCAACCGAGAGGAGGTGAACGCCGTCAACGGGAAACCCATGGCGCAACTGCTCGCCGAGACCCGAAAGACCACCGCCTACCTACGACACTTTGTCACGGTCGTCGAGTTGTGGGAATGCGAGTGGAAGGAGATGAGACGAACACCGGCCGTACGCAAGTGTGTGGATGCAGCATTTCCCCGACGTCGACACGTGCAATGGACGATGACGTCACAACAGATCCTGAACGGAGTGCGTGCCGGAACCGTGTTCGGCATGATCGAGTGCGACGTACGCGTACCGGAAGCGTTGCGCGCGCACTTTGCCGAGATGCAGCCCGTGTTCAAGAACATCGGTATGCAACGGGAGGATCTCGGTCCGTTCATGCGCCGATACGCCGAAGAGCACGACATAATGAAGACTCCGCGTCGCATGCTCGTGGGTAGTTATTGCGGCGACAAGATACTGCTCGCAACGCCACTGCTGCGATGGTATCTGGACCACGGTCTCGAGGTGCTGCACGTGTACCAGGTCGTCGAATACGATCCCGTTCCGTGTTTCCGGCGGTTCGGCGATGCAGTGTCCAAGGCCCGACGCGAGGGCGACGTTCACCGAGACAGGACCATCATCGCGGACACCATGAAGTTGCTGGGGAACTCGGGCTACGGAAAGACCATCACCAACGTCGACCGACATCGTGACGTCAGCTACTGCACGGAGAAGGCGGCATCGCTCCTCGTCAACGATAAACGATTCCGTCAACTCGACATGGTCGTCGACGACGCGTACGAGATAGAACTGAACAAGAAGACCGTCAAGTACACCCTACCCGTACACGTGGGATTCTTCGTTCTGCAGTACGCCAAGATGCGCATGTTGCAGTTCTATTACGATTTCATCGTCAGGTACGTGGAGCGCCCTCTGTTCGAGTACTGCGAGATGGATACGGATAGTGCCTATTTAGCCTTGGCCGCCGAGTCCGTCGACGACCTCGTGACCCCGACACTGCGAGACCATTATTTCCGCCATCGGTCGGAATGGCTGCCGTCCGAATGTTGCGACGACCATCGGAACGACTACGTGCGCTGTCGTCTCGCCAATAGACCGTGGGTCGGCGACGAGGCGTGCTGCAAGGCGCGCAGAGCGTTCGACAAGAGGACGCCGGGTCTGTTCAAGGTCGAGTGGTCCGGTGCGGGGTTCGTGGGGTTGTGTAGCAAGACGTACTACTGTTTCGGCGCCACCGACAAGTACAGCACCAAAGGTCTCAGCAAACGGCACAACACCATAGACAAGGACGCGTTCCTGGAGGTGCTCACCAACCGTCGGAGCGGAGGCGGTTCGAACCGGGGTTTCCGGGTGCATAACTCCACCGTCATGACGTACGTGCAGAATCGGGATGCACTCACCTTCTTTTACGCCAAACGCGTGGTGCACGAGGACGGGGTGACCACGGGTCCGGTGGACGTATAGTAGAAAAGGCGATGCAC
>JAMJIN010000377.1:0-1837 GCA_036784775.1 Chromatiales bacterium
AGCAGCAGCAGCAGCAGCAGCAGCAGCAGCAGCAGCAGCAGCAGCAGCAGCAGCAGCAGCAGCAGCAGCAGCAGCAGCAGCAGTGGGCGGTATCGTTGGCGTCACTGCCAACCCTGAAGCCACAGGCTGTTCTCGTTACGCTGGCACGGGACAATAGTTCACATAAAAGCAATTCGCAGAAATGCGACAATGCGACGAACGTCTTCGCCGATTTGTCGATCCACATAGACGTCATCGCCTTTGTTAACGACCTGTCGTGTTCGCTGATGTCGTCGTGTACTGTACTGTACTGTACTGTATTGTACTCTCCTTTCAGCACTGTACTGTACTGTACTGTCCTTTCTGCACTGTAATGTACTGTACTCTCACTTCTGCACTGTACTGTACCGCCTGGTGACAAGACGTACCAAGCAGGCTTTGTGATATTTTCTAGTAAAGAGGTCAAGTTACGCGACCTTTTAGTCTGTTTCATCGCAACGTCAATTGTCTAAAATTAGCGTAGGATCCAAATAGACATGTTTGACGACATTTCACTTGTAATACGAAAACATGCATTTTTTTAGAAGACAGGGCACTTCCTTCACGCAGTCCAGAGATCATGTTACTCGATCTTGTGTTATCGCAACCTCACAAATCTACAAATGGCGTTTGATTCAAATAGGAACTGTGCAGACTCGGCACTTTCTACACGCAGTCGTGCCGCCTGGTGGCAAGACGAACCAAGCTGGCTCTACTGGTCACCCTTCTTTCAGCACCACCCCCACCACCACCGACGGATACCCTAGGGAAGAAGGTGAAGCCCTCGATGACGAGATGATATACATACTCGATAGAATGGACCTCGACGATAGGACCAAGGTGAGATTGTATAATCAGGTGTCGCTGCGGTACAACGTCATGTCCGATAAACATGTCAAAGAACCGTTACGCGTTGTCGTGTGGAGCAGTAGGAGCTTCTAGTAGCGGCATACAGGCCGCCGTCGTGGACTGATACACGAGGGTGTGCCGGTTGCCGGAAGTGATGTGGTGGATCTCGTGAATGATCTGTTGCGTAAGAGAAAGTGCGATCCGATGGAATGGTAGCCATTTGCACAACAACTCCGAATCATTAAACTGCGTATGGAGTTGGTCGGTAACGTTGCCAGGAGAGCCTACATACATCAGGCGAGGACTCCTTCTCGCCCGGCAACAGCAGCAGCAGCAGCAGCAGCAGCAGCAGCAGCAGCAGCAGCAGCAGCAGCTACTCCTCGTGCTGCTGGAAGTGCACGAAGATCACTCAGTCGGATACCCCTCGTTCGTCAACGCCGTCAGATGAAACAACCGGAACGAGGTCTTTAGCGTCATTGGCTATTTGGTTAGACTTTGAAGGAAGTGCGGTACGTGTCCATAACACAGTGTGCACTGCGATGAGGGATCCGCAGGACACGTACCGTTCCATCTTCGTTGCGCTACTTTGCGGTGGAATCTACATGCTCGCCGACGCTATTGCCAGACATCTGATACTACAGTCACTAGTCGGGGTATGGTTTCACTAGACTGTCGGTCCATCATCATCGTTGTGGGCGTGGCAGTGTACATCCTACTGTACGTCAGCGTACTCGTCACTCGTCGAGAACCGTGCTGCGGAGTCAACGTCACCACCACCACCAACTCCACCACCGGCAAAGCATCCGACGTCTTTTAATGGCACCGAAGAATCAACAACTCAAAAGGGTCTACTTCGATCCGAAAAGGGTGGCAAGTTACGGCGGAGTCAACGCCTTGCGACGCGTCACGCGCGTGCCGAGGAAAGTCGTCGAAGAATGGTTGTCGGAACAGGACGCCTATACCCTACACC
>JAMJIN010000269.1:0-1824 GCA_036784775.1 Chromatiales bacterium
TTTGTGAGACTCCCACTAACCACAAACCTTGTTAGGGGCGACATTTGATTACACAACACCTGACATCAAATGTCACAACACTGACAGTGCAAATAGGCTGGGGCAGCAATAATCTGCCTCAAGCCACCACTCCTGGTCTACAACCGTCTTGTAACGACACACGTTTCGTGTCGACGGTCAACAACAGGTGTTGTCGCGACGCTGATCAGCCGGGATGGTTCGTGTGAATTTACGATCAAGACCAATGTCCAAGAGGCATCGACCCCATCAGTGGCTGCGACGACGGTCTCATTGACTGCTCGATTTCAGAAGTAACCCAAACAGAGGCGCGAGTCGACGCCAAGCTTATCTTGTGTACTATACAAATACTGGAACAGGCTATTTAAAAAAACGTTTAGTTGAGTGTTTGGCCTGTTTGGACATGTGCTTCGCATGCCATGTACAGCTGGTCTTAGGCCAATATTTCACCATCGCTGACGTCGCTGGCTGGCGAGGGCGATCACGAACAAAACTCTCAACTGCCCTCGACAAAGATCGGCAAGCGGCTTCGAAACCAGCGATATTTAGACTGGCTGAGATCGCTAGACTGAAGTCAATGGAAGAACAGAAGTACGTAAACCAGAATACCCTGAAAGTCAAAGCAGCTGGTTGATGATGTATCGCAGATGTAAAGATGATAACGTTGGCTTCTGCTGCCAAGCCATGCGAACTTGACCCACTGCCGTCGTCTCTCTGTTGATGTTGTCTCCGATTCTAGCGCTCATAATCAACGCGTCTCTATCATCCGCCGTGGTTCCACAGTCCATGAAGCACGCCATTGTGACACCAATACTCAAGATCTGTAACGCCGACCTGAACCTGCTTACCAACTACCGCCCCATCAAATCTACCGTTTGTGGCTAAGACTACAGAGCACTTCGTCGCCAGGCAGTTGCAACGTTTCCTTGACGTGAATGGCTTATATGCAGACCACCAGAGCGCCTACAGACCCTGTCACAGTGCCGAGACGGCGTACTTCTAGAGCTGTTAGAGCTACCTGCTGCTTTCGACACTACAGACCACGCTGTACTGCTGCGACGGCAACACGGCTATGGTATCAGTGGCGAAGCACACGCGTGGCTGACGTCCTACCTCCAAGGCCGAAAATCTGGTCAAGAAAGGATAAGGATAAGGATAAGGATAAATTTTATTTGTCCCAACAGCAAAAAACATAGATAAATTATATTGAGTGGCAAAATATCTGGCTGAGATCGCTAGACTGAAGTCAATGGAAGAACAGAAGTACATAAACTAGAATACCCTGAAAGTCAAGGCAGCTGGTTGATGATGTATCGCCAAACGTGACTGTTCCTCTAGTACGCTTCGAAGCTGCGTCGACGACAGATGTAGATATGATAATGTTGACTTCTGCTGCCAAGCCATGCGAACTTGACCCACTGCCGTCGTTTCTCTGTTAATGCTGTCTCCGATTCTAGCGCTCATAATCAACACGTCTCCATCATCCGCCGTGGTTCCACTGTCCATGAAGCACGCCATTGTGACACCAATACTCAAGATCTGTAAGGCCGACCTGAACGTGCTTACCAACTACCGCGCCATATCAAATCTACCGTTTGTGGCTAAGACTACAGAGCACTTCGTCGCCAGGCAGTTGCAACGTTTCCTTGACGTGAATGGCTTATATGCAGACCACCAGAGCGCCTACAGACCCTGTCACAGTGCCGAGACGGCGTACTTCTAGAGCTGTTAGAGCTACCTGCTGCTTTCGACACTACAGACCACGCTGTACTGCTGCGACGGCAACACGGCTATGGTATCAGTGGC
>JAMJIN010000037.1:0-25856 GCA_036784775.1 Chromatiales bacterium
CCTCAGAGCCATGCTACCTCGTTTGCTTCGGGCTGCTGCAACGACTTCACCACGTCCCGAGACATGGCTGCGGCTTGCTGAACATTCGTGCTAATCAAGAACTTTTTTGCCTATCGCGTTCTTCAATGCCTCGACCTGTTGCGTATAGGCGGGGGAGGGCCAAAGCCGGTCTTGTGCATCATCCGTCCCGGCGGCAACTTTGGTGATTTCGCAATGCTGATCTTTCATCTCTTTGGGTTTGATTCCCCGCAGCTTAATTATCCCGTCCGATTGCGGTGGGGTGGTTTATTCACTCGCAATCATCAGATGTTGATAACGGATCTTCCGCAAACGCCTTTGGCATGATCTCGATCCTGATTGAAATGTCGGTGTCTGTTACTGCCACGCCTCTGGTCCAGACAGTGGCATACTCGTTTTTGAAAGCGCCAATGTTGAAAATACCTGGTTTGACGGAAAAACGGAACGCACCTTTCCTGTTGGTATCTACACTGTCCAGGACGACATTGTTGCTCGCGTCTGTCAGCATTATCTCTACATCGGCAACAGTTTCTTCATCATCCATCACCACACCGGACAGGGTCAATCCCAGAGCCGGACTCAGCCAAAACAGCAACAAGAGCAGAATAAAAGGTGTTCGGTGGGGCAGGGTGGACATGGCTGTTACTCCTCCAGGTTGTCTGCCAGTGACTTGCGCCGACTGGACTGCAGAATTCTATCGCGAATTCGGATCAGGTCACCATCCAGTGCCGGTTGACCATGCCACCATTGATAATCCGGGGATTGGTGACCAATGCCAAGAAGGACGTTGTGCCGATGGTGGTTCAGACTTTTCCGCAGTTTCGACAAGGCACCTGCCTGATCGTCGACGGCAGAGGCGATCAATGACTCACCCTCCTTCAGCTTGAGGTCGGCGATCTCAAGCTGACGCTTTCCATTGCCGAACTGCTCACGAATGTAGCGAGGGCTGTGACAACCGGCGCAGATCCATTGCCGGGTTTCAGGGCCGCGATCAGGCGCCATGGTATTACCATGGTCACCGTTATGGAGGTGACAGTAACTGCAACCGGGAGTCCGGTAATTACCGCGCTGCAGCGGTTGTCGCCAATCCTGTCTGGCCTCTTCGAGTCGTGTGATGATGCCGTGTTTGGAGGTAGAGTAAATGTGGCTTACGGCGCCTTCATGGCATCCGGTACAGATTTGGTCTTTTCTCGCTTTTATGGCTGACTCTTTGTGATTTTTACCATGACAGCTGTGGCAGCCGACGCCGGAAGTGACTGAGTGAGAACCTTCGCGCCACTGCCTGATCAGGTTTGGATCCCGTTCTGTGTGGCAGGTGATGCACTCAGTCTCAGTGAATGGGCCGGGCGGCAAGGGTTCATTCGCCAGAGTGGGAAGAGCTGCCAGGCAGAGCATGCACAGGATGTAGAATGCGGTTCGGGCTTCAGGGGTCGGAGTCAATCCGCCCGCCCATCTCTCTTTTCCATCCATCATACTGCGGATTGACTCCGACCCCGGTCTTGGAAACCAAGCGATAGCTGTTCGCATCAGTTGTGCTCCCGGTTGTAGTCGGTGTAGGCACCCTTCATCCAGAGATCAGCCGATGGTTTGGTTGTGATCTCTGCTTTTTTCTCTGCCTGGGAGAGCTCGCGCAACTCGTTGGCCTGGGTCTCGATGCGATCCAGTGACGCCGTCATTTTCCGGTGTCCGGCCTCAACGCCTGCCGGGTTGCCGTGGGCGGCAGATTTGTACGCCCCCAGGTTGTCGAAATACCACATCTCGAAGTAGTCGCGCTCGATGGCAGAGACATTGTAGAAGACCGATGCCTGACCTTCAAAGAAACCGATACGCTCTCTGGGCCAGAGAGTGTCCAGCCAGTCCATAGGGTAGGGTGGTCGTTCACCGGCGGGGGGTTGAAGCAGTTTTTCGCTGCGCAGATTCTTTAGAATGGCCTCCGCCGCATAGAGTTTCTGCCAGGCTTGTTTGCGCTCCTGATCCAGTTCGGTCAGCCATTGACTGGCCTTCTCCTCTTCGTGGCAATCGCTGCAGAGTTTGACCCATTTCTTGCGCAGCACCTGATTTTTGGATGTATGAGGATTGATCTCTCGCAGGCCGAATTTCCACAGGGACTTCTCGGCCACCTGATGGCGTCCGTTGTCCATGTGGCAGTAGGCACAGGTGGGTGCCTTGTAGTTACCCTTGGTCAAGGGTTTTGACCAGTCCCAACTGTCGCCTTCGGCCAGATAGAGTTTGCCGTGGGCGGAAGCGAGGTAGGTTTCATCATCGGGATGTGGAGGCCCTGAGTGGCAAGTGATACAGGCTTCAGGGCGGCGTGCCTCCGCGGCATCGAAACGGTGCCGACTATGGCAGGAGTCGCACTTGGTGGCCACCGAATGGCACTGGACACAGGATTGGACTTCGGCCTTGGGTTTGTCCACGAAGTGCTTGGCATCCACCGCCCGTTCCATCGCCAGTACATGGCTGGGAAAGCCGTAGCGGGCCTCATCCCTGAATTCGTCGTGCTGTTTAGCGTGGCAATTGCCACATACATCGGGAGTGGGCATGTGTAGCTGTTGATGGTCGTTGCCATGACAACCGCTGCAGTGGACAGGTTCTTCGCTCTGGGCATGGCGGCTGGCACGCCAGTCAGCCACAATGCCGGGGGTGATCCCCTCATGGCACTGGACGCACAGTTTGCCTTCGAATACGCCCTGGACCGAATCCGGTGACTGGTAGAAGTTATCCGGGTCCCAATAGCCCTGTACCGGATCGGGTGACCAGTGACGGGAGTAGAGACCTGACCCCGCTCGTCCAAGCCGCGCAAAGCATGCTGGGAGTAGTGACGGGGGTCGGGTGGTTTGACTCCGACCCCATCAATCGCATGGTGCTCCATATAGACCAGCAAACGTTCTTGCTCCTCACTCTGCATGATCTCCACCCGGCCCATCAATCCGCCGAACCGGTGTGAAACATCCATTAGCAGAAACATCTTGGCTGTTACCTCGCGCCATTCAGCTGCCGTATGGCGATCAGGTCCCGGCAGGTTATGGCATTGGGTGCAGTATCTTTGCAGTAATCCTGCCTCGGGTGACTGAGCCTCGGGGAGTGATTCGAGCGTGAGGCCGGGCGGCAGTTTGTCTTTATGTATCTCGCACAGGTCTATACCCACCAATGGGTGGCTGGCGATGACTGGCTGCGGCAGAGTGAGTATGAGAAAAAGAAGCGTTACTTGTTTCATCCGTTTCTCCTGAACTGTGCTCCCTCTCCAGGGGTCGGAGTCAAACCGCGGGAAGATGTAAAATTAATGTGATTACGGTGGGCGGTTTGACTCCGACCGCCAGGGATGGCGGAAGTGTCGGTTTGGCCTGGAGCATTCACCGACCGACCCCGCTCCCTTAATATGCCTTCAGCTGCGGTGAGACCTGCAGCTATGGCGTTGACGGCCAGATTGGGACCCAGGGTATTATCGCCGCCCGCCCAGATCCTAAGATGAGTGGTGCGACCCTGGGGGTCGACACGAATACGTCCGTCTGGTTCAGTGAGAATGCCAAAGCCCTCAAGCCAGGCTGGTGGGTCAGCGAGTTGGCCGAGGGCGAGAATGATGCGGTCGGCGTCAACGACTGTCGTTGCCTCCGATGTTCCGAAGCGCATCCCATGAACCTTCACTGCACCTTCGCATGTGAGTGGGATGTGTTGGAACAGGAATCCGGCTCCCTCTTCCCGGGCCAGTGTGACCTCTTTGGGTGAGGCGCGCAGGCACTCCTCCGGGCCGCGATAGGCCACGCTTACCTCGGCACCCAGGCGCAGCGCGGAACGGGCGCAGTCCATGGCTGTATCACCACCGCCGATAACCAAGACCCGTTGGCCGGCCAGTGACACTCTCTCGCCGGCATTGATTCTTTCCAGCCAGTCAAGTGCCTGATCAACACCGCTGAGGGTCTCTCCAGGCAACGCGATGGAGCGTGATTTCTGTGCCCCCAGTCCAAGAAAGATGGCGTCATTATCTGCGAGCAGGCGAGTCAACATGACACCGTCCACCGCCATGCCGAGAGTGAAACGGACGCCGGCCTGTTCCAGCAGGGTCTGCCGACGTGCCAGCAGGGCCTTGTCCAGCTTGAATGATGGAACGCCTGTCTGCAGCAGGCCGCAGATCTTCTCCGAGCGATCGAATATAGTGACTTCCACACCCGCGCGATTCAGGCGTTCCGCACAGCTCAGCCCGGCAGGGCCTGCACCGATGATGGCTGCCTTGCGTCCAGTTCGCTGCGCCGGTTAGATCGGTCGCCAGCCTGTATCCAATGCCCGTTCGGCCAGGGTTCGTTCGACTGCGCCGATGGTGACTGCACCTTCCATTCTTCCGCGGGTGCAGGCACCTTCGCACAGAAGGTGTTGTGGGCAGATGCTGCCGCACACCTCGGGTAGTGGTGAGGTGGCGTGGGCCAGATCACCGGCAGTTTGCCAATCCCCCTGGGCTGCGGCCGCCAACCAGTCGGGGATAAAATTACCTAGCGGGCAGGCGTTGCGACAACCGGGTAGACCGCAGTCGAGGCAGCGTTCTGCCTGACGTTTCAGGTCGTCAGAAGAGAGCAATTCTTCCGCTTGATTCCAGTCGTTCAGGCGTTCTGTCACCGGTCGGTGAACGGCTTCTGACCGAGGGGTCAGGGGCTGCGGTTTTCGCTTCAGCAGATGGCTGGCATCCTGCCGCAGAGCGGGCCGGAACAGGTTGCGCACGTCATGAATTGCCAGTGCATCGGTAGGGCAGGAGATGACGCAGCGGGCGCAGCCCATGCAGTCCTCTATACCCGTGACCTCGCCGGTTGATTTTCCCTGCCGCCACACCGGTATGCCCATGTCGCAGGCTTGCTCACAGCGTTGGCAGTCGATGCACTTTTCAGTCTCCATCGCGATGCCGTAGAAACCGGCGTGATTGAGCAGGCCAAAGGTGGCGCCGAAGGGGCAGAGGTAGCGGCAGTAGTAGCGATTTCCGGTGATCGGGGTGATGAAGAAGGTGCCGAAATAGGTGAGTCCCACCACCATTGCGAACATGCCGACCAGGGTTGCGGTCCATGCATTGGGTGGGAACTGGGTGGCCACCATCACTCCCACGTACCAGATGAAGAAAAACCACTTGGTATGGCGCAGCCGCCAGGCCCAGTCGCCGCGCAGTGTCACCTTGCGAAAAGGGAAGCCCACGGTCTCGCGAATACCGACACAGGGGCAGCCAAAGCCGCAGATGATGCGCCGTCCGAAGAGGAACACCAACAGCAAAGTGAGAAAGAAGGTGAGGGTCCCCGGTGTATGCAGGGCGGGAAACACCGGTTGGCTCCAGACATAACCGGCATACAGCTCGAACATCGGCGTAAGCCAGGGAATCAGCCACCAGAAACCGGTGACCACTGTTACCAGAATGATCAGACGTTTGCGGGTATAGGGGTTCTGTTCAGCACGGATACGCCAGAGGCCAAAGGCAAGGATAATGGCATATTCGGTATAGCGGTTGAGCCAGATCGGGCTCTCGAACAGATAGAGCCAGGACTCGTTGAGCCAACCAACGAAGGCCAGGGTGAAGGCGGCCATGGAGAGCGCAATCACCCACCAGCGATAGCGCCCCGGCAGAGTGTCCTGGTGTGTCGCACCCCTGGCCCGGGCGCTGTAGGCTTGGGCGGTATCGGTGATGTGGGCCTTGTTATGCATTTGGTAAGGGCTTCACTCGAAAGCGGCCGCCTCGCTCTGCAGATAGGCCTGGTGGGCATTGCGGCCGGACAGTGCCTTGAAGTCGGCTAGCCCCTTCCATCCCGACTGATCGAAAGAACCGATGGCGTCCTGTAGATCAATGTCTTCATCCACAGCGTGATCCATATGCTGTTTTAGCGCCGTTAAATACTCATGCGTAGAGTGCTCAAAAGCGGACAGCGGACCAGGTTCGCCGTGACCTGGTATGAACAGGGCAACGCCGAATTGTCGCAACCGTTCAAAGGCGTTGATCCATCCCTGCACACGGCTCTCGGAGAGGATGGACAGCAGCCGGCCTCGGTAGAGTACGTCGCCGGTGAAAACCACTGCGTCCGGTTCCACTGTTACCAGCAGACTGCCGGGGGTGTGGGCATTTCCCACAGGGATTATACGCAGCTGGACCCCGCCAAGATCCAGTACGGTCTCCGTCTCAATGCTGTTGTCAGGGGGTTGCGGTGGCTGGACGCTGCCTGCCGGCAGGCCCAGTACATCCTCCACTGTGGCAGCAAAGGCCGTCCCCTGCCCGGTGATACGCGGGAGGGCTCCGGCAGCGGCCACCACCTCGGCACCGGTACGCCGGAACACCGGGTTGCCCATGACCCGGTGGGGCTGGGAGTTGGTATTAATCACATGGCGTACGGGGTGGTCGGTGATTTGCCTGATGTGGGCGAGCATGGCCTCGGCCATCGCCCCGCCATAGCCTGAGTCGATGACCGCCACGGCCGATTCGCCTACCACGAAACCCAGGTTCATGCGAAAGCCGCCATTCTCCCGGGTGGGTGGTCCGTAGGGACCGATCCAGGCCCAGGTATGGTCCGAGACCTGTCGTGGTACCGGTAACGTGTCACCCGCCAGGGATAGACCGGGTATCAACAGCACGAATAAGGTAACGAAAAAATGAAGCATCTCTATATTCCTCTGGTCAAAACGCATAACGTAGCGTTGCGTAAATATTGTCGTTGTCTCTAAGGGCTCCGAACTGGCCGTTGCGATCACCCACGAACAGGTTCGCGCCTACCTCTCCCCATAGGGCGTCACTAAAGGCGTAGCGTACCGACGGTATGATGTAGCCGTCGTTATCGCTCGTGTCCCAGAAAGCGAAGAGACCCAGGTGCAGCGTCTGGTGAAGGTGGAACTGGGTGAAGCGCAGGGTCGCCACCGTGCGCAGTTCATCGCGCTCCGAAAATCCAACCGGCAGGGTGCGCCGGTAGGCGTCGTGGTCGTGCATCCACTCCGCATAGCCCTGAATCCCGAGCGTGGTGTCCTCGGCGATTTGGCGGCTATAACCGACAAGCAGCCGTGTCTGGCTGTTTTCCACGGCGGGGTCGGTACCGTCGCGGTCCTCGACGGAATCGTAATAGCCTGCTTCCAGGCTGAGCACACCGTTCCACAGCGGCCCTGAGAGGCTGCTTCCATAGGCGTTCAGGCGCGGGAATTCGCCCCGCCACTGCCCCGTGATTTGGCTCAGTGCCGGGGCACGATAGTGGGTACGGGAAAGATACAGAACCCCGTCCCAACTGCCAAAATAGCGGGAGACGCGCAGTCCGGCCTCCAGTTCCGAAGGTTCATCCAAGACAGCGGAGATATCCGGACCCGGCAGGACGAAGCGATCACTGTCCGGTAGGCGGTCCTTGCGGAAGTCGGCCAGCAGGATCTGCACATCGGCGAAATCCGGGTATAGGTCGAGGCGCAGGGCGTCGCTGCCGCGCTTGAGATATTCCAGGGGCAGGCCGCCGAAGAAGGACACCCAGTCCTTGGGAAAGGTGTCGTTGATGAACAGCAGGTCTGCCACCCCCCAGGTGACGACCTGGCGGCCGGCACGCATGGTGAAGCGTTCGGTATTGTAGTCGGCATAGAGCTCCCGGAGATCCAGATCCGTGTCGTTCAGGGTGGCATCGTGTAGCAGATCCAGTTTAGCGGTGTAATCCAGTGAACCTTCCAGTCCGCTCCCCTCTAACTTGAGCTGCAGACGCTGTTCGTTGAAGGGCAGATCGAAGGCCGTCTCCGGGGCGCACTCCACGCCCCCCAAGCGCGCTGCTGCGTGGGCCTGGAGGAAGCCGTGGATCTCCGGAGCTTGGGCGGTGGCTGTTTCCCAGAGCAGTCCAGCGAGCAATCCGAGAAGCCGATGGCGGCTCATCGTATCCACTGCCGCTGCGGGCGCCGGAGATAGCGTTCGCTGAACAAGCCCTCGGTGAGGCCGACGTCGTAGCCCACCTCTTCGTATACCACCTCTGTGCGGTGTCCGCTCCGGCCATCGCGCATACTGCGGCGGGTGGCGGTCCAGTGGCCGTCCACCTCCCGTACCTCGTCGGCGTTGAAGGTTCGCATCAACTCGCCGCGGGCATCAAAGTACTCCTCCTTGAGGGGTAGGTTGCGCTTCCGGTCGATCCAGGAGAGACGGCGGGAGTAGTCCCTCTTGGTTTTGGGAAGGCTCTCGATGCGGTAGACCGGCCGGTCGTCCAGGTTCTCTTCGCCCATTAGGCGATGTGTCTCGTCGCCCACATCGCGGCCCGAGACGTCCTCGTAGGTGAAGTCCGAGCCGACGAAAGAGGAACGCTTGTCGTCGGCGGCGATGCGCCGCACCAACTTGATCGCAGGAATGAAGATCCAGCGGTCGTCTTCTCTGGCAGGGTACTTCCAGACCATGAAAGCTGTTCTTTTAATATCTGCGGGTGCGTGAAAATAGATGTAGTAGCGTTGCTTCCCGCTGCTGCCCAGATTCTTGCGCAGCAGGGTCATCTCGCGCCTGCGCTCCTTGCCTTGGGGATTGACCAGGCGCATGGAGATCCGGGCGCGCTGGTCTTCGCCGGCGTAATATAACGTCTCCAGGGAGCGGGTTACTATTTCTTCGGCTGTTGGCTGGGTGGCGGCCGATATAAGGGCTGCGCCGAGCAGGGCTGTCAGTCCTGCGGCCAGCCGGATTACTGTTGTTGCGTATCGCATCTTCGTAACCTCCTTCAACTGGCCTTTGTCATCCACAGCCGACCGTGGGTCAGCCGTAGCAACCCGGGCAATAGTGCCAGAGTGGTCAAAGCGGTAAAACTCATCAGCAGAGCGAAGAATGTCCCCACCGTTTTGTAGGGTCCGAGTGGCGAGAGCACCAGAGGCAGGAAGGCGACCGCTACCACCAGTGCGTTACGCGCGATAGCCCGGGCCGGTTCACCGAACATGATCCGGTTGGCGGCTTCAAGTTTGCCGGCCGACTCCCGCACAGAGGTACGGAAGCGCTGCACGAAGTGGATGGCAAAGTCGATGGAGAGCCCCAGGGTCAGCGTTGAACAGACCGCCAGGGGCATGTCGTACTCCTTGCCTACCAAGGCGGCAAGGCCATAGGAGAGGGTGATGGCGAAGGTCAGAGGCAGCATGGAGAGCAGCCCCAGGTTGACCGAGCGCAGCAGTAGCGCCATCATGACCAGCACTACGGCGAAACCGGCCATGACCGCTTTCATCATTCCCCACACCATTTCGTCCTGCCACACCTTGTTGATATATGTGAGGCCGGACCAGTTAACCGAGATCCCGGCGGGTGGCGGTTCTGATGCCATGAATGCGTTCATTTTGTCGACCACACGTGCCATGTCACGATTCTGGCCCTGGCGCATCTGCACCCAGATATTGGCCAGGCGATAGTCGTAATCGACGAAGTTGTCGAGGTCACCGGCGTCTCCTGATATTTGGTAGAGAAACAGATATTGGGCCAGTGCTTCCCGGTCGTCCGGCACCCGTCGCTGATCGGGGTTCCCATCGTGGAGGACATAACCGACTTGGCCGACGATGTCCGCCAGGGATGAGGTCTTGCCCACCACCGGGTCCTGTTCCAATTTGCGCTGGAGCCGAGCCAGATAGCCCAGTACTTCCGGACGCTTTATATCGTCGGCCTCTTTACCTTCCACCACCAGGTAGGCCATGTAGGTACCGCCGAACAGACGGTTCATCTCCCGGTCCGCAATGCGCAACGGGTGGCCCTGTGAAAACCATTTGACCGGGTTATCGTTGACCACGGTACGGGAGACGCCATAGATGCCAACGCCGAGCAGTGCCGTTGCCGCCAGTGCAATCGGGATGGCGCGCCGGAAGACGGCTGAACCAAAAGGCGGTAGTACACGCCCCAACCAGCCGCCGGCTTCGTCGAGCCGCCCGAATGCGGCCTGCAGGTGTTTCTCACGCATCAGCATGACTGATGCCGGGATGAAGGTGATGGTGAGCAGGAAGGCGGCCAGGATGCCAAAGGCCATGAAGCCGCCGAACACCTGCACCGGTGGGATATCCGCCAGCATCAGGGAGACGAAGCACGCCATGGAGGTCAGCGAGGTAAACAGCATGGGTTTATAGAGTACGTCGATGCCCTGGCGCAGGGTCTTGCGCCGCTCGCCCACGCGTGGATAGCGGTCATAGAAGTCGCTCAGGATATGCACCGAATCCAGCACCGCGATGGGCATGATGAACACCGGAATCATGCTGGACATGATATGCACGGTGTAGCCGAGCCCGATCAGCAGCCCCATGGCCCAGGCCACGGTGAACATGGAGACGGCCATCACCGGCAGGATAAAGGTCAGCTTGCGGAACAGCCCCCACAGCAGCAGGAAGATCATCATGCCGCAGGCCGGTGCGAGCATGCCCATCTGCACGAACATCTCGGTGCCGAAGGTGTCCTCGGCCACCGGCAGTCCCGCCAGATGGTAGGCTTGGCCGGGTTCCAGTTCAGCCTCTACCAGTTCAGCGATGGCCACGCCGATGTCGTGGGCCTGGTCCTTGCTCTGGATCGGTATATAGATGGCGAGCGCCGTGCCGTCCTGTGACGCCAGTTTGTCGCTCAGCAATGGATTGTCCGCGATCGCTGTGCGTATGGCCTCGGCCTGTGCAGTATCGGTCGGGATCTCCTCCATGATGCGCCGGACCTCGAGCAGTCCCGCCTTGGGGCGCACATCGTCGGTAGTGGTCAGGCTGATCACATCCTCGGTGATGACGCCGGGGAGTTGCAGGATGCCGTCGATGATGCGCGACACCCTGGCCAGGGTTTTGGGCCGGAAGACTCCGGCCTCGTCCGTAATCCCGAGCACAACCAGATCATGGATGCCAAAGTCCTGCTTGGCCTGATTGTAGAGCACCCGGTCAGCCTGATCCGCCGGCAGCATGTTCTCCGGGTCGGTATCGATATGAATTTTTGGGAACTGAAAGCCGAAAGCCAGTGTGGCCAACAGTACCAGCAGCAGCGTACTGCGCGGGTAATCCATTGAAAGCCAAATCAGTTGCTTGAACATTGCCTGACCTCCTATGCCTGTGTGCATGAGAAATCTTTGCGTGGGTTATGCAGCCAAACGCGGTTAAAACACCAACACCTTGTCCGCCGCCTGGGTGCGTTCGGCCAGTTCCGCCATGGTGCTGCGCCGGGCGTCTTGTACAGTGTCATCGTCCGTAAAGCCACGGGCATCCATACAGGCGCCACAGAGCAGCACCTCACCTTTACGCGTGATGGATTTGAGCATCAGTTCGATGTTGTAGAATCCCTGGGGTACCTTCTGCC
Source organism: Chromatiales bacterium (assembly GCA_036784775.1). Classification (GTDB taxonomy): domain Bacteria; phylum Pseudomonadota; class Gammaproteobacteria; order Chromatiales; family Chromatiaceae; genus QGON01. Next base: position 11,258 of record JAMJIN010000037.1, read on the forward strand.
CGCGTTTGGCACAGACCACTGCATCGGCCAACAGAAATACCGTAACCTTCGCATCTGTCTTGCTCAGTGCTTTGGCCAGACGCAGACCGTTATAGCTGCGTTCCGTACCATAGGGTGGGTCATTCAATATGATCAGGGTATTCATGATCTACTCCATATCAGACTTCGACTGCAGTTTTTACGGGTGGGGCATCCTTATCCCATTGCGCCATTCCGCCAAAAGCGGCACAGCCCTTTAGTTTTCATCGCGGCTACTCCATTCGCGGCGATTGATGGCGTAATCACTGATCTTTCCGACAAAGGGCAGTGCCAGCATACCGGGCAACTGGTTGACCTGTTTCGGATTGCGGTATGTGTGGATGCCTATGGTCATGCCTTCATGACCGCCTCTGGGTTGATCCCGATAGGTGCCGAAGAGCCGATCCCACCAGGGCAGGCTGAAACCGAAGTTGCTGTTCGTCTCATCGTCCTCCACCGAATGGTGTACCCGATGCATATCAGGCGTGACCAGGAACCAGCGCACTACCCGGTCCAGGCTTATTGGCAGCCGGATATTGCTGTGGTTGAACATGGCAGTGGCATTCAATACCACCTCGAAGATCACCACAGCCACGACGGGTGGACCCAGTAGCAGAATGGTGGCGAACTTGATCAGCATGGAGAGGATGATCTCCAGGGTATGGAAACGGGCGCCGGTGGTGACATCGTAGTCCAGGTCGGCGTGATGGACCCGGTGCAGGCGCCAAAGAACAGGTATCGCATGGACCATCACATGTTGCAGGTAGATGACAAAATCCATCGCTATCACTGCAATGACGACCGATAATATGAAGGGGATGTCGTAGAAGTGGAGCAGCCCCCAACCCTGCTGCTCGGCAAGGGCGGCAACACCCACCGCAGCTGCGGGAAAAAGCAGCCGCAGCACAATGCTGTTGAGAAAGACCAGTCCCAGATTATTGGCCCAGCGGATACCCTTGGGGACGGTGAGGATACGGGCGGGTGAGAGGATTTCCCACCCTGCCATAACGGCAAAGATGCCGAAGAAAAAACTCAGGCGAATGGGTAACTCATTGCCCAGAATCCAGTCGTGCCAATTCATGATCCACTATCCTCCACTCTCTTGTCTGCTATACTTTTTTAATTATCATTAATTCAATAGATCTCTTGAATAATTGAAGTATAGTTGGGGCGGTAATTATGTCAACGGGTAATTTCAAACATGATCTTTTCAGCCAGTTCGCCCGAGTCGCCAAGGCATTGAGCAACGGTTACCGGCTGGAACTGCTGGAGTTTCTGGCACAGGGTGAGCGCAGCGTGGATGCCTTGGCCCAGGTCTCAGGTCTGACCGTGGCTAATACCTCCCAACATCTGCAGCAGCTCAGGCAGACCGGACTGGTCACCAACCGTAAAGAGGGTCACAAGGTCTACTACCGGTTGAGTGGTATGGATGTCTCGGCTCTGCTTGGCTATCTAAGAGAAGTGGCGGAGCGCCATCTGGCTGACGTGGATCGTCTTGTCGATGACTATCTCAAGGTCAAGGACAGCCTGGAACCTGTGCCGGCGGCACAATTGCTGGAGAGGGTCAGGGATGGTCTGGTGACTGTGCTGGATGTGCGTCCGCCGGAAGAGTATGCAGCGGGACATCTGCCGGGTGCGATCAATATTCCGCTGGCAGAATTGGAAAAGCAGCTGGATGCACTTGATCCTTCCCAGGAGGTCGTTGCCTACTGCCGTGGGCCACATTGTGTACTGGCATTCGACGCCGTTTCGAAACTGCGGGAGAGAGGTGTTAAAGCCCGACGTCTGGATGGTGGTCTGCCGGAATGGCGCCTGGAAGGCTTTCCGGTGGAGTCCAGCTCAACATAGGAAAAAATGCCGTCACTGGACGAAAAGGCTGTGTGTCCAAGTGAGGAGAGATAACCCGCAGCTTGCTGTTAACAGGCCCTGGTTTAACGCTCGATGGTGTAGAATAGATCCACTCCCTGTGAACGGCCGGATTCTGTCTGAATCTGCAGTTTGTCAGTGAGGTCGTAGCGCAGTCGCAGCTTGGTCTCACGCGTGGCAAGTTCGTTGACATATTGCACATACAGGCGTGGCGATAGATAGGTGCCTGCCACCACGGAGGCCTCGGCCAGGCTGTTACCCGCTTCTATTCGTAGCTCTTCCAGTCCCAACTGACGGCCGGCTTCGGTGGCGAGGCTACCCACACCCGCAGCCTGTAGTGCCGCGACTATGCTCACATCTCCACTGGATTCTCCCGGTGGATGCCCGGTGAGAAGATAGGAGACGATTTCGCTCTGGGTCATGGTTGGGGTGGAGTAGAGTGAAAGCTTGGGCGTCTTCAGGGTGCCGCTTACCCGCAGGCCGGCGGTTACCTCTCCAGCTTCGCGTACTGCTTGAACGTCCAGGCCCGGATTGTCCACCGGACTGTCGGCGAACAGGGCATAACCGCGCTCTATTTTGAGATCCTGCCCATAGGCGCGATAGGTGCCGTCCGTCACACCCACTCTGCCACGGCCTATGACTGGTCGGCCCGGTTCATCGATCAGCAGCAGGTTGCCGGTGAGATCAGCACGCAGGCCAAGGCCCTCGAAACTGACCCTGTCGCCGAAGATGATGCGCAGCTTTGAGTGAAAGTTTGGATCATTCTGTTCGTGCTGTGGCGCGTCACGACCCACAATCACCAGATCCGGTGTGTCGGATACCGTGGAGGCGGGCAGCTCCCTCGGCCGTATGCGGCCGTAGGGGATGTGAATCTCGCCGTCCAGTTCGGAGCGTTTGCTGGTGTGCAGGATCAGCAGATCCGGTGATACGTGTATCTCCGCTTCAGGGATGTTCACCGCCACCCAATCCTTTCCCTTTATCTTGAGGCGGGTGGGATAACCCTCTGCCGGTTTGACGAGAGTTTCACCCTCCAGCGTCAGGATGCCGCCGCCGGAACTGACTTCTCCCTGCAACACCAGCCGGTCCAGCGTGGGAGCATTTATGTTCAGACCAAGATCGCGCAGCTCCAACCCCAGTTCAGGGATGTCGAGGGCACCCTCTTTCAGCGCCGCTTGACCCTTTAATTCGGGTTTCCCCACAAGGCCGGACAGGGTGAAATCCACATCGATGAAACCTGCCACGTTCTGCAGTTGCGGTGCCGCCACTGAGGCCAGACCCAGGTCGTTGATGCGTGCCTTCAGGTGACCCGCCAAGGGTTGTTTGTCCAGGTCCATGTCTGCGGCATTCAGCCCTGGTAGATGGATCCTTCCATCGATCTCTCCCAGATTGGCCAGAGGGATAGTGATTTCAGCATGAGCACCCTTGGTGTCCAGTTTCCCCTGTAGACCGCCACCGGAGAAATCCACTCGGCGGGGTTCACCATTCAGTTCGAAAACCAGCTCTCCCTTGGGCAGTTTGATATCGGCATGGCCGAGGATTGTTCCCTCGGGATTAGTGTGAAAGTCTGCTGCCAGATCACTGTACCCGGTGAGTGCCAGTTCCGCTGGCAGCCACTGCTGGAAGAAAGTCAGTGGAAAGGCCGGGGCGTTCAGTTTTGCCTTCCAACCATGTTCCACATTACCGTCGAAGTCAGCGCACAGGCGTCCTTTGTTGGCAGCCAGACACAGATCCTGTACCCGTTGGGTTTTGGCTGCCAGAGAAAACGCGGCGGGGTGCTCCAGATCCCAACGGCCGACTTCAGGCAGGGTGAGGGCCAGTGTCTGCAGATGTCCGCTCCAGCTGTTGTTTTCATCCAGCCCGGCATCAATGGTCAGTTGCGCTGCCGGTGCCTGTTGACTGACCAGATTCAGCTCGACGTGGTGTGCGGTGCGTGCACCTTTGGCACTCAGTGACAATTGTTGCCACTGCAGGGTGCCTGACTTCAGGCCCTGGGCCGCCAGGTTCAGCTCCACTTGCTGGTTGTGACTCAGATCCAGCGCTGCCTGTGCTTGAAGTTCAGCCACCTCATGGGCCTCGAAACTGATAGCCTTGCCGCTGATGTCGGCGTGAATTTGCGGTGTCTCCCGGTTACCGCTCAGGCGGCCTTCGCCCTGGAGGGAACCGCTCAGGCCGGGCCACAGACTGGCCAGGTCATCGGCCTGCAGGCTCCACTCCAGATTCAGTACGTCACCGGCCGTACCATCGATGTGGGCCACGCTGCTGCCTGAGATCAGTGCCAGACTGTCTATTTGTAACGTCTCAGTGGCGAGTTTCAGGTCGCCTTTGGCTTTGATCGGATAGCCACGCAGTTCACCATCCAGTCGTGCCAGTTTCATTTCAACCTGGGGGCCGTCCTCCAACAGCTGGCCTCGGCTAGTCAGATCCAGCGCCAGCTTGCCGGGAAAGTCGGGATGGAACAGTCCGGGATTGATACCGGCGCCTGTAAGATTGAGATCCCAGGCTGGCTGTGGTGTCCAGTCGGCCCGGCCGGAAGCGTCGATCTCTCCTTCGGGCAGGAGGATGTGCAGCGCCTCAAAGTCCAGACCATCGGTATTGCCATTGCCGGATGCCTCCAGCGCGAGTGCCGGCTGATCCGGGATGAGCGTGTCCAGGCTGAGTTGGTAGTGGTAGTCCGTTGGTTGACCGTCGACTTTCAATCGGCCCTGATTGCTGCGTACCTGGATTGTCTCGCCAGCCAGGGGCCAGCGCAGGTCGCTCCAGGAGAGGTCGGCATCGAACACGCCTTGCGCATCGCCGACAGTGTAGCGTCCGTGACCTTCGATCTTTGCGCCTGCAGGGGTAGTGATTTGCAGGTGGTCGGCAACCAGACTGCCCGCTTCATAGGTGATGGCAAGCGCCGTGTTCAGTTCCCCCAGGGAGAGCTCGGTCAGCTTTAGATTGCCATCACCTTTGACCATCTCAGGGCTACCGGTTATCTGTAGCCGTCCGCTGATTCTGGCGGGAAAGTCAGCGACGAAGGCACCGATATCCGTACCATTCAGCGCCAGTTTGGCGTCCCAGCGGGGTGCTGTTTCCAGCTCATACAGCGTGGCGTTCAGGGCTGTGGACAGGGGGGGGGAGAGGGTCTGTTCAAGTTTGAGTTCGGTCAGGTTGCCGGCGACGCGGCCCTGTCCTGACAGTCCGGGCCCTTCCGGCAGCTGATAACGCCACTGCAACTGCAATTCCAGGGGCAGCGTTGGAATCAGGCGTACATTTCCGTTGATCTCCACATGAGCGCCAAGGGCAGTGGCTTCCAGGTGATTGATTTTCAGCGTTTCACCGGAAGCTTGGGCCGCCAGGCTGATCTGTTCGATGACGACGGATTCGGTAGACGTGGGCTGGATGAGATGGAAGTCGGTCACTTCCATCGATTTCACTACCAGCTCAAGGGGTAGGGCGAGGCCGGGAAAGGGCTCGGCTGGGGTGTTGTCTGACGCTGCTTGCGGCAATGTCAGACGGCTCTGGTTCAGTGCCAGGGAGAGGATCTGCAGGCGTCGATGCAACAGGGCGACGGGCTGCCAGTCCAGATTCAGATGGCTGATTTCCAACAGCAGATCGCCGTCACGATAGCTGAGTCCTGTGAGGTACAGTGGGCCGGTGAGGCGTCCCTTGAGACTGTCTGCCTGCAGCTCACCCGGTGCCAGATCCCTGGCCAGATCGAACAGCCAACGGGTGCCGCTTTCGCTGTGAGCAACAAAGCCCAATCCCAGGATGAGGCAGATGGAGGCCAGCAGAATGGTGTTGATCAGGGTTGCCAGGCCGCGCAGGATGAGAAGGCGCCAGCTCATAACTCGGGACCGATGACAATGTGCAGACGCACTGAGGGTTCGTCCCGGCTCAGGGCACTGGCAAGATCCACCCGAATGGGTCCCACCGGTGAGTGCCAGCGCACGCCGAAACCGATGCTGTATTCGATGTCGGCAGCGTAATCCGGGTCTAAGGCGTTGCCTGCATCGGCGAATACGGCGGCACTCCACTTTTCCGCAAGCAAACGTTCCAACTCGATACTGCCCACAGCCAGAAAACGTCCGCCGATAACCGCACCGGTCGAGTCCTGCGGGCCGATCTCCTCCCACCCAAAACCGCGCACACTGTTGTCTCCGCCGGCGAAGAAACGTTTGGAAGCGGGCAGTTCCATCAGGCTTTGCGCAAGGGTGGCACCCAGTTCCATCCGGGTGAGAATACGCCAGTTGCCGTCGCCGAGGCCGCGGATGAGCTTGTTGTTGGTATGAGCCTGGAGGTAGCTGGTGCTGGAGAGCAGTTGCTCGGCGGCTCCCTCGAAACGCAGGTTGATCCTATGGCCGCGCTGAATGTAGTAGAGACCGTCACTGCGCAGCTGCGACCAGCTCACGTAAGGCACCAGCAGTAAGGCGTTGTCGTCCTGTGCACCCACCTCAAAGTCTTCGTAGGAGTAGTCAATGCCTATGGTGCGCCGCCAGTGATTCTCCAGACCCACTGAACGGGCGCTATTGAGCAGAAGTCGTTCACCACGGCGGGTATCGGTGTCAAAACGGTCCCCCTGGGCCGAGAATGAGAGGGAGTCCATGGACGGGCGCTCCAGTGGGATGGTGTATTCTGTTTTTAACGAGCTGTGAGGTGCGGACAGGCGCAGTTCGCTGAGCATGCGGTGGCCGTTACGGCCGAGTAGACGACGCTTCCAGTCCAGGGTGACGCGTGGCCCTGTGTCGGTGGTGAAGCCGAGTCCGATCCGGTAACGGTTTGGTTTGTTGGGCGTCAGTAACACTTCGGTGGGCACCCGGTCGTCCACTGCCTCATCACGCAGAGTGCGGACCTCCACGTGGCTGAAGTACTCGCTATCGATAAGATTGGACTGCAGTGTCAGCAACTGTTCGTGGCTGAACGGGTCGCCGGGATCGAAGCGCAGGAAGCGTGCAAGAAACTCGGGATTCAGTATGTCCTGAACAAAGCGCACCTCGTCAAACCGGTAGTGAGGGCCGCTCTCCAGTTCCAGGCGGATCTCGGCCTGGTACCTGTCCAGGTCCACCCGTACTTCATGGATGCTGTAGCTGGCATCGAGATATCCGACCTCTATGGCATCGGATAGCAGTTGCTGCTTAAGGACCTTGTAGCGGGTCTGATCCAGGAAGTCGTTCTTGTGCAGGTCGAGTCCCATGGCAAACAGGGTATCGCCCTTGCCTGGACCGGTGACATTGAACTCGACTTTTGCCAGTTTTATCCGGGGGCCTGGCTGGATTTGGTAGAGGGCTTGAAAACCAGACTCATGCTGTTTCAGCCGGGATTCAATTTTTGGTTTGAAGTGGCCGAAGGGTTGTAGCGCCCGACGAATCTCCGCCGGCGCCTCCCTGTGTAGCAGACGTAACCGATCCTCGGTCAGTCCCTTCCGTGTCTTCTCCTGCTCCAGGGAGAGGAAAGCACGCACATTGGCCTCCTGCTCGCCTTCCAGGCCTTCGATCTGCACCGCTATGTCCAAAGCATGCGCGGCAGCAGTGGCCAGCGGTAGGCAGGTGACTACAACAAATCGCCGCATCGGCTTCCATATGAGCAAATATCAGTAACCCATGACTCGGTTATCCAAAATTACGATGTATAGATTTTGATGGTGTCAAACCGGCCTGATTCTGCGTCAGTATAACCGATGGCTGACTCGGATAGTGGGACTGAGACTGGTCAAAGCAACGAGAAGGCATTCAACGGGTAGCGTGGCTACTTGTCGAAAGCTGCCTGCTTGCTGCGGGGTAGGATCTTGTCAGGTTACGCTGCGCAAACCCGACCTACGAAAATAAATCTGTCACCTTCCTACCTTATTAACGCCAATTCAGGTTCATCTCAAGGCCGAGATAATCACCTACTACGCGTTCAGTGTGGTAGGGCGAGTCACTCCATGCTTCGGGTTCTGAGTTGGTGTAGTAATTTTCTCTGACAAAGGATCGGAATTTCAGGTCAGATTCCACATCACTACTAAACCAGCCATCCACTATGCTGTTAGCGGCTCCCAGTGGGTCTGTGAGTACCAGGAGGGTTTTGTCACCGAAACTATAGTGGCGCTGTGCCTTGATATTGGTACGTACACCTTCCACGTAGTAGCCGAGCATACTGCCGATCACGGGCGTAAAGATCAGATCCTGTATCGATACCGGTTCAAAAAGGGCTTCGAGTCCGAATTCATACATTGAGGAGAAGGCAACGGATGCCCAAAATGAACTCATCTCGTCATAACCGCGCTCCCGTGCACGGGTATAGTAGGCCATCCCCCAATAGGGATGCAGGATATAGTTGATCCACCAGCGGTCCCCATCCCAGATTGGGTTTGTGACGTTATCCCACCACTTGGAGAAGCTGTAGTTGCTTTTGTCCTCGTCGCTCCACTGGGAGATGCTTTCCGGCATTACGTAGAGCACGGCGATGGCTGTTGCCTGGTAGCCTATGAAGTAGAATGCATCCCGTTTGATCCCATCCCAGTCTGCAGGGCTGTCGTCGTCCAGTTCCCTGCCAAAGCCGTAGGGACGGTCATTGAGTGATAACGGCTGTTCGGTCCCTTCAGCAGTCTTGGTCAGCCAGGACTCCTCGTTCAGAGTTGCGGCAAGATACTGCATTTCGTAGCTGGTTTCATAAAACGAGACTGGGGTGCCGGGGAGCCAACTGTTCGCCTGGGCAGCTGATGAGAGCAGCAATCCCATAAGGCAACTTGAAAGCGCTTTTATCATCCTAATTGCTTCCTAAGCGACCGGCTGGAATTCGGTGGGTTCCTGCCCGGCCATGTGTTCGTTAAGTCTCCCAACGCAGATCGACCAGTTCCTGGGCAAGCTCCATCAGACGCCTGGCGCATTCCGGATCGGTTCGGGGTGGCACCTTGTAGCGCATCTCCCTGTATGCGTAATCCTTGAGACGGATACGCGGACGCGGGGGAATCTAGCATGAAGTGCTTGTGTCCCGCATTGCGCAGGGCGGAATTGTACCGGATCAGCGGCCAATATCCACTGGCAACTGCCGGATTGTGTTGTTCCAGGCCCTTTCACAGGCCATTAATCTGGGCGATTCAGGGGCTAAATGCGAGAACTGGGAAATCAGCAGCTGGGATGGAGCTTGCGGGATTCGGCGTGCGGATGAGTTACTCCGGCTTTTTAAGTGACTCCAGGTTGTCGAGTACTTTCTGGGCGCGCTTGATCTTCTCTTTGGCCCGTTCATCACTTGGGTCCAGGGTCAGGGCCGCGTGCCAAGCCGCTTTGGCGCCTTCTATCTCGTCATCCCGGTAGAGTCGGTCACCAGCTTCCAGCAGGGTATCGACGTGACCTTTAAGTTTGGCTTCCAACTGCGAAAGTAATTTTTTAGCCTCGCTGTTTTTGGGGTCTTCTTTTAATACCAGCCTGATCAGGTAACGCGCTTCAAGCAGGAAATTTTGCTTCAAAAAGCTTTTTGCCTGTGCAATACGCTGCTGATTGCGGGTGGTCCAAGCCATTTCGCGTGCCAGACGCGCTTCCTGTTTATGCGTCTCATTGGCAAGCTGCTCTTTCTCCTGCAGTTGTGTGAGCAGCCGTAGGTCGGTGACGTCGTTGTGGATCGATTGAGCAAGGTTCAGACAGGTTATTGCCAGCTCCCGGTCTGTTTTTGCATAACGCCAGCCGCAGTCGGAGAGTTCTTTATGGCTGCGTTGCAGCCTGGTTTTTTTGTCCATTAGCCTGGAACGAAGATAGCCGTCGCCTGATTCCGAAAGGGAGAGCCTCTCCATCAGCGGGAGCTCCCGCTGCATTCCATGGACCTCTGCAATCAGTAAACGATCTTGTAACTCATGTCGTAGTGCGCTCTTTTGTTGTTGCAGCTTATCGAGCGTGGCCTGAAGGGTTGTGTTGTCATTTTCTTGCTGGATGGCAGTTTCGAGAAGGGCCACGGCCTCGCCCAAACGGCCCTCCTGTGCCAGTGTTTGGGCGCCGGCAAGTGAGTCGTCGATTGGTATTGGCTTGGGCTGCTCCTCTTTTTTCAGGGGATTGAGTGCGCAACCGTTGATGAGTACCAGTGTCAGCAGAAGCAGCTGTTTCATCCCCTTGTTCCATTGTCGAGGATAGTGCTGATGGCATTCATCAACCAGTGACCGAATTCGGAGGAGGGTGTGCCTGCGATGGAGGGTGTTACAGGATTTTTGCGCCCGCGTACCTGGATGGGTGCTTGTTCAGTCAGTTCAATCATCTCATCAATGTGGGGCTGTGTGGCAGTTGTTTCGCTCATGATAATACCATCCGCTGGTGCCAGGGAGCAGAGCCGTGAGGCTAGGTTGACGGTGTCACCCACAACGGTGAACTCCAGACGCTCCGGGATGCCGATATTGCCCGCCAGCATGATTCCGCTGTTGATGCCGATACGAAAGTGGATCGGAGAAGTCACACGCTGACGATTGAGCTGCTTGACCAATGCCTGAATCAGCCAGGCGCAGCGGATGGCGTGTTGGCCATGCTTCGGGTCTGAATCCGGTACGCCGAACAGGATCATGGCACTGTCGCCGATGAACTTGTCGACAAATCCATGACTGAGATGGGCCGCCTCGGCGATATAACCCAGATAGAGGTTCAGCATGGTTGCGACCTCATCAGGCGGCAGATTCTCCGAAAGCTCTGTAAAACCGACGATATCGCAAAAGAGCACCGAGCCATCCACCTGCTGGTTCGGCAGACGGGGCTGGGCCAGATTGGAGAGAATCTTCTTCGCCACCACTGGTGAGACGTAGCGGGAGAGGGCCGCTTCAACCTGATCTTTCTCCAGCAGTCCCAAGGACATACGATCGAAGTGGGCGTAGACCTGGCCGATCTCATCCCTGCGCCCCGCATCGATACTTTCGGCAAAGTCGGTGCCGAGTTTTTTTCTCCTGCCTGTGCAAGCAGGGTGATAGGGCGTGAAAGTTGACGGCTCAGTGCGTATGAGAGCAGGGCGGCGATCAGGATCAGGCCCAAGGTGGCATAGGCGATGATGCGGATAGTGGCGCGTTGATGACGGTCGAGAAATTCCCGGTCGAGGGTGATGATCGCCTGACCTGCGGTGGTATCGCGGAAGCGGATTGGGGCGGTGAAGGTAATCACAGGATGGGAGATTCCGTCTTCATCGCGCCAGAACCATACTCTGGAGTTCTGTTTGTCTGTATTGTCCAGCTTTTGCGGAACGACTCCCGAGTCAGCGCGCAGGCCGCGCAAACCGATGATGGCAGCACCCACGATATTGCGACTCTGCGTCTGTCTGCTGACCAACCCCTGGAGGTTGAACAGGTCGTCTGCGAGCAGAGGTTCACTCGATGAGTGAGAGAGTTGCTCGACCAGTGCCGTGCCGAAAATCTCCACTTCCCGCATGTGGATGCTGTTCTGCTGGGTGATCAGAAACCAGCCCAGGGTGCCCATCACCAGTGAAATCAGGGTGCCGATGGCGATTGACCATTTGATGGCAATAGGCACGGGAGCATTTCTGAAAAGTCGTCGTAACGTTTTCATGGTAAAAATGGGGCCTACAGTAGCGGCACCAGTCCAGAAAGGTGGTTGGCGGTTACTTGTTATGGGAGGAACATAACCTACTAAGAGTAGCCAGTATGGAGCTGAAATGTGAAAATTCAATAACATTTTTTTGTCTGTTCAATGATCGGTAGTGCTAATTCTTAAGGTTTTAGCGAGTGATGCTATCCAGCTATGGCCAAAATCTGTATAATTACGCGCCTTTCCCGTCCCTTCCATTGAGCCTCCTCGGTGGATCTTCTCCCTGTTCGAGGTGCTGTTTTCCATGTCTTCCGATCCAACTTCTATCGTTTTCGACGATCTCGAACTGGCAACGCCTATTCTAAAGTCGGTTCAAGGACTGGGGTATGAGACCCCTACAGCGGTTCAGGCGCAGTGTATTCCGCACCTGCTGGAGGGACGGGATCTGCTGGGCCAGGCCCAGACCGGTACCGGCAAAACCGCAGCCTTTGCTCTGCCGCTGCTGAGCCGTATCGATTTGAAACAACGTGAACCCCAGGTGCTGGTATTGGCGCCGACCCGTGAGCTGGCACTGCAGGTCTCCGAGGCGTTCCAGAGCTACGCCCGCCATCTGGAGGGATTCCACGTCCTGCCCCTCTATGGCGGACAGAGCATGTCGACCCAACTGCGTCAGCTCAAGCGGGGGGTACATGTCATCGTCGGGACACCGGGGCGGGTGATGGACCATCTGCGTCGCCGCACGCTCTCACTGAAGGGCATCCAGGCGTTGGTACTGGATGAGGCCGATGAGATGCTGAAGATGGGCTTCGTCGACGATATCGAGTGGATCTTCGATCAGGCACCGGAGAAACGTCAGGTGGCGCTCTTCTCCGCGACCATGCCGGATGCGATCCGTCGCGTGGCGCGAAAGCATCTGACCGATCCGATGGAGATCAAGGTCCAGGGCAAGACCGAGACCGTGACCACTATCGATCAGCGCCACATCGTTGTGACCCGCCACCACAAGATGGATGCCCTGACCCGGGTACTGGAAGTGGAGGAGTTCGATGCGATGCTTGTCTTTGTGCGTACCAAGACTTCCACGGCAGAGGTGGCGGACAAGCTTGAGGCCCACGGTTTTGCCGCTGAAGCCTTGAACGGCGACATGAATCAGACGATGCGGGAACGCACCATCAACCGGCTGAAAAAAGGTCAGCTCGATATCGTGGTGGCCACCGATGTCGCGGCCCGTGGCCTGGATGTGGAACGCATCAGCCACGTAGTCAATTTCGATATCCCCAATGATCCGGAATCCTATGTTCATCGCATCGGCCGCACCGGCCGGGCAGGGCGCGAAGGCACGGCTCTGATGTTTGTACAGCCCCGTGAACGCCATCTGTTGAAGGCCATCGAACGCAATACCCGTCAGCGTATTCCAGCGATGGAAATGCCCACCGCGGATGATCTCAGCGAACACCGCATCGACCGGTTCATGCTGATGCTGCGGGAGACCCTCGCGGAGCAGGATCTCGACTACTACTATCGTCTGCTTAGCCGCTTAGAACAGGATCAGGAGATGAGCGCGATGGATATCGCCGCCGCGCTGACCTACTTGAGCCAGCGCGAGCGCCCCTTTATCGTTGAGGAGTTACAGACTCAACAGCGCGGCGGCCGGTCTGAGCGCCCTGGGCGCAAGTCGAATCAGGGGCGGGGTGAAGCCCCCCGTGGTGATCGAGGGCCTGGGGAAGGCAAAAAGCGTAAAGAACGTAAAGAGCGGTCCTCTCGGAGAGATGACGATATTCCACGCGAAACCTACCGCATTGCGGTTGGTCACAAAGATGGTGTTTCGCCCCGGGAAATCGTTGGCGCTATTGCCAATGAGGCGGGTCTCGATGGCGCACATATCGGTCATATCGATATCAGTGAGGATTCCAGCACGGTGGAATTGCCGGAAGGCATGCCGAAGGATATCTTCCAACATCTGCGTCGGGTCTATGTCTGCGGGCAGAAACTGGACATTGAATTGGACGAAGGGAGTCACGGTGGCAAAGGCAAGAAATCCCACCGTGGAAAGGCCGATACAGGCGGGAAAAAGGCTGCCGACAAACAAAAGTCGAAGCAGAAGAAGCATCAGTCACGCAAGAAGGATTGATCTTCGCAGGCCTGATCAAGCCGGCAACAGGTTAACCCATCCGGCTTTCAAGGCCGGTGTGCTGCAAAACCCTTGCGGATATCTCCTCCACCGACATGGATGTGGTGTCGAGAAAGGGGATCTTGTAGCGGTGGAACATGGTTTCCGCCTCCTCGACCTCCAATCTGCATTGGGCCAGTGATGCATAACGCCCGCCGGGGCGGCGTTCCTGGCGGATACGCTGTAACTGCTGCACATCGATGGTCAAACCAAACAGTTTGTCAGTGTGAGACTGGAGAGTTTTGGGAATACGGCCGTTTTCCAGGTCGTCGTCGGTAAGGGGATAGTTGGCCGCCAGGATACCGTGCTGCAGGCCAAGAAACAGGCAGGTGGGCGTCTTGCCGCTGCGTGAGACTCCCAGCAGAATGAGGTCGGCGGAAGCGTAGTTGCGTACCACTGCCCCGTCGTCATTCGCGAGGGCAAAGTTTACTGCGTGGATGCGGGCGTTATAGACATGGTGATTACCCATGCCGTGGGCGCGTCCCCTAACTGGTGTGGATGCGGTGCCCAGCACCTTCTCGAGCTGATGGGTGTAATCGTCAAAAAAATCGAAGATTACAGCCCCAACTCCTGGCAGACAGGCGCGCAATTTTGGATCGACCAGAGTACTGAACACCAGCGGATGTGCATGCGACTCCATAGCCGCCTGATTGATCCGTTCGGCGGCACGGTGGGCTTTATCGATACTGTCGATAAAAGGCATGTGGATGGTTTCGTATTCAAGTCCCTTGAACTGACTCAACAGCGAACGGCCAATAGCCTCGGCCGTAATGCCGGTATGGTCTGAGATAAAGAAGATGGTACGCTTCATCGGGGTATTATAGCGCTATTGATTCCCATCCGTTGGCACGGAGTGCATTGATAGGCGACATCGCATGGATTTGGCGCCTGTAGGAGCCGCGCCTCGCGGCGATGAGGTATGAAATGTTGCCACAACGCCAATTCGCGCCGAGGCGGCGCTCCTGATATGGATTGACCTGTCAACTACTAGCAACAATTTTCATTTTCTCTCTCTCTGTCAATGGCCTCAGTTCAGGATATGAAAGGCGATTCAACGACGGTGGATCACTCTGATATA
>JAMJIN010000378.1:0-1826 GCA_036784775.1 Chromatiales bacterium
GGATGTGACGTTCTGACGGAGGATGTATCGACGCAGCGAGGCGGCCTTCGCCATCTATGCGCGGTTTTACTCAGCCGCTAACAGGAGTACCAGGTTATTGAGCGGGAGCCGGTTCGTGGCGAATATCGGGGGTTGAAGATCACCAGTGCCGCTCTCCCCTCTTCCGGCGGTATCGTGCTGGTAAGCATGCTGAACATGCTGCAGGGATTGGGGCTGGAATCTGCGGATGAGGCAACCCGAATCCATCTCATCATTGAGGCGATGCGCCGCGCCTACCGTGACCGTGCCGACTATATGGGCGACCCCGATTATGTGGACGTCCCGGTCGCAGCGTTGATCCACCCCTGGTATGCGGCAGGGCTGGCGCGGGACATCCAACGCGGCCGGGCAACTCCCAGCGTCGGCAACACCGGCGGTTCCGGTGAAGGCCGGGACACCACGCATTTCTCTATCCTCGACCGGGAGGGCAACCGGGTTTCGGCGACCTTGAGTATCAACTATCCTTTTGGCTCCGGCTTCATCCCGCCGGGAACCGGTGTGCTGCTCAATGATGAGATGGATGATTTTTCTGCCAGGCCAGGGATACCCAATGTTTACGGACTGGTGGGGGGTGAAGCGAATGCCATCGCACCGGGTAAGCGGATGCTCTCCGGTATGTCACCCACGTTCGTTGCAAGTGAGGAGGGGGTGGCGATACTCGGTACGCCGGGCGGGAGCCGCATCATCACCATGCTGCTGCTGGGAGTTTTGGAGCTTGCCGATGGAAAAGGGCCGCAGGCGTGGGTGAATCGGCCGCGTTTTCACCACCAGTATCTGCCGGATCAGGTGCAGTTCGAACCCGGGGCGCTGGAGGACGGGGTGCGTACCAAGCTATCTGCGATGGGTCACTCCCTGAAACCCCTGGATTCGTCCTATGGGAATATGCAGGCGGTCTACTGGAACCGCCGCAGTGGCGAGGTGTCGGCAGCAAGCGATCCTCGAGGCATCGGTGAGGCGCAGGTGCGTTGATACCAAGCCACTCAGACTCACCAGCGCCCCGCCACGATCAGGTCGTGAGTTTCGCTACGGGGCGCCGTTTCTGCACTCTGGTCGGGCATTGGTGGCGCTAAGGAATTCATTTGATGGCTATCAACGGGTAAATCGTCCAAATTTAGGGATTCCCCATTGAATTTAGAGAGAAAATAGCCCAAGCTCAGGCTGTAAACCTTGTCATAATAGATTATTCCACGGAAACGAGAGATCAAGAGAATGAAGAAAACCACCACGATGATGAAAGCTGCTGCTCTGGTTCTGACTCTGGGCCTGGTTGCTGGTTGCGCCACTACTGCAGACGTTCAGTCGGCACGTGATGCTGCTGCCAGGGCACAGGAGACTGCCGACGCCGCTATGAAGGCTGCTCGTGCTGCGGAGCTCGATGCCGCTTCTGCCCAAGGTTCTGCTGATGCTGCTATGAGCAAGGCCGACGACGCCACCGCTGCTGCGAAAGAGTGCAACGAACGTTGCAGTCGCATGTCAGAGAAGGGCATGGCCGAGGCAATGGCCAAGTAAGCAGTTCGTTTTCGGACCGCTTCTCTGGAGCCGCAGGGTTTCAGAGTGGAAGACCCGGCTGGAGTGATCCAGACCGGGTTTTTTTATGTCGGCTTCGAAGAAAACTCGGGAATTCGTAACAAGGAATACCTGCGGTGTAGGTGTTTTTGTGGCGGAAAAAACCTGGGGGCAGAAACAGCTGACGTTAATCTATTTCCTGATTACCCCTGAGGCTCAGCTATTGAGTCAGTGGGTGGCGCATACTGAACCTGAAGCCAAATGAGGAGACCGCCATGGCC
>JAMJIN010000270.1:0-3412 GCA_036784775.1 Chromatiales bacterium
GGCTCCCTACATCTTCCCGATTTCTTTCTCGATGTCACTCTTTGTCGCTGGCTGTTTCTTCTGACTCGCTATTTGCAGCTATTTCATCCGGTTACCGCTGTTCGCCAATTATGTTCGGGTTTTTACCGCCATCTACACCAAGTGGTGCGGGTGATCGATGGTGATACCGTGGAGGTCGATGTGGCGCTATGGCCAGGGTTGACGCAGCGGGTGAAACTGCGCCTGGTTGGGATTAATACGCCGGAGAAGAGATGGAAGGGGGTAACGGATTGCGAGAAGGCATTGGCCCTGACGGTGTCAGAATTCACCTGGCAGTTCCTGCAGGGCCTTGAATGGGTAACTGTTTCCGGGGTGAAGAATGGAAAATACGCTGGGCGCGTACTGGGGCGCCTGCCATTGGGTGATCAGGATCTAGGGCAGGCTCTCATCCATGCCGGGCATGCAAGACCCTACAGCGGGGGGAAAGAGAGCCCTGGTGCCAATAGTGTGAATATGATTAAGTGGTTTCAGTCTCCAGCTCTCGGCTACAGTATCGGCAAACTTTCGCTTCATCCTTGATCATCTCCGCACAGTAAGGGCATTTCTTCATGCCCTTGGAGATAGCCTGTTTCTCAATCGCCTTGTTATCTGATTTCATAACAATTGAGTGGATTATGGCGATAATGAACAGCAGCGTTCCATACACCCACCACAAAAAGAAAGACCGTCCCTTGCTGCTGGCAATTGCGGCGGGTATTAGCCCGATAATTAGCCCGATAATTAGTATTTCCATGCTGTGCTCCTTACCGTTGTTCTTTCTACGGCAGACTAATTGCATTAGGGTCATCATCGCCCACAATGTAAATACGCAATGATTCGTCTAGCAATGTTTGAGTAGATTGATGAAGGTCATTCCACTCGCTTGTCCGAATTTGCACAAGAGTGCCTTTGTGGTTGGTGATGAACTCTTTGTATTTCTCGTAGGATATTTTGCTTTTCTTTAGCTTTCTTTCTTCCTCAAGCTTTCGTTTTTGTTCGGTCTTATTTTTTCTTATGTGTGCTTTTTTAATAGCTTCTTCAGACCAGTAGCATTCTTCCCTGAGAGGCTTTATGGCATTGATTAATCCTTTAGTACTGAAAGTCGCAGTACCTGGGTTTTCATTGCCAGATCCCCTTTTATAGAAGCGCATTTGGCATAATCTTTACTTGAAATGTCGGCTGTGACAGAAAAGCACATAAGTGATAGCAATATGATGAATATATTTGCCCGCATGATATTTCCCTATTCCGGTTCGTACTTGCCGATTACCTTTCCCAGTATTCTAAACTCATCGGTGATTATTGGGTGTTGCGGATTAAGCGGCTTGAGAAATCGTTTCCCGTCTTCTTCCACAAAAACCTTGAATATCGCCTTGTCGTTATCATTGATCTTTGCAGTCACTCGTTCCCCGCTTACCACGCCGCCTCGCTGTTCTGGGTCAACGTAGATAATGCAGCCGTGTGGATAAGACTTTCCGTATGCAGCGGTCATCGAGTCACCCTCTACCCGCAGGGCGTAAGAGTGTAGACTGTGAGACGCTGGGCAAGGAATGAATTCCTCTGCTTCTCCGACATAATAAGGATCTTCGACTTGCTCCGGCTTTCCGGCTGAAACCCACGATATTAGCGGGACATGTCCTTTCGTGCCTGGCCCGGGAGTGACGTTCGTGCCGTCATGGCCAGCTCCAGAGTCTGAGGTTCCTGCGCTGGCCGTCATGCTGGCTTCTTCGTGGGCTGTTCCGCGGTCTGAGACGATGACATGCCGGTCGAGCATGTTCCCCTCTTCTCTATCAAGCCAATGCGGACTAATTTCAAGGACCGTTGCGAGCTGAAGATTGAATGCGGATGTTTCTTGGTCGCCGCGTTCTATTTTTGAAATGGTTCCCTGCTTTACGCCGGAGCGCTCACAAAGCTGCTCTTGGGTCCACCCCATGCGTTTTCTGGCCTTCTTTAATCTTTCCCCGTAATCCATAGAAATCAACTTACTACGGCGGTAGTTGCGCATCAAACTACTATGGTATAGACTGATAATACTAAAGTATTATTTGGTTCCCTTGGAAAGAGTCCGTTATTAGAAATGAATAATCGTCCTGTCTTGAATGAAGCACTGGCAAAGGCCGTAGATTTGGCTGGTGGTCAAACAAATCTCGCCAAATCGATCGGTAAGCGCCAAGGCGACATTTGGGCGTGGCTGTTCCGCACTGGAATTGTTCCCACTGAGTATCTCGTCCCGATTGAAGAGGCCGTAGATCACGAAGTCACAATTCGAGAGCTCGCCGGCGGTCAACCAGCCGATGAAGAGGCTGGGCTGTTGGCGGCCGCAAATCAGTAACGTGTCCATGCCCTTTTTTATAGCTCAACACGGACTCCTAACGACTCCTGATTTCTAGGAGAGGTGCGAAATGGAACCCCCAGGCTCTGCCACCGGGACATGAATTTCTGCTGCTCAAAGACCTGCCGTCATAACGCGGCAGAGGGCGACTGCACCAAGGCTGACTGGTTCTTAATCCCCGTTTTATCGGATCTCTGTTTCCAACTAAACACCACGCCACAGGACCCTACACATGATCAGATTTAAATGCCAACTCTCTTACCTTTCCATCCTTCTGAAGCGTCGTTTTATCCGCTGGGTCATTGCCGGGATCGTTGAAGATTCCGCTGGCGGAGGTCCAATCAAGCTTCGTTGATGAACGCTGGAGCTGTTAACGAATACCGAACCGTACTTCAATATTTGGAGGATAACCATGAACCATTACGCTATCAACCCGCTATCGATCGAGCTGTTTGCTGATATGTCTGCGCTTACGCCGGTTTTGGTAGAGGCTAAACGGGCGGCAGCCGTATTGATTGCCGCTGATCGATCGCTCTCTGGCGTGTCTGACTTGCTTTTGAAGTTCCGCAAGATCGTGTCGTGCGGCTCGCAACTGATCAGGATTGAGTCTGATTCTGACTCCGCACGTGGGGTAGAGAACCCCGGGGTCACTCTCAAACCCGGAAAGGGGCTTCTTGAGTGCCTCATTGCATTTAGGGTAGTCGATGGAAAGCTCCACCTGACCGATAAGGTCCACAACCGAAGAGGCTCTGAGATGAAGATATACCCCAAAAAGAAAACCCCGACGGCTGGTGAAGGCACTATCGGGGTTGATGTCACATTTACAGATGATTTAGGGATTAAATCGATATGACGATTAAAAGTATTACACAGACCCAACCCAAAAAGCAAGGTTTTGCGGTAAATAAAGGTGTTGTTGGCAGCAATGCCCCGAACTATATGACTGCGCTCACCCCGGCTATCTCTGTTAGCAACCAGAATTTCCTGACGACGGTGTTTGGCCGCAACGCGCCTTTTTCCCACGTTACGGGGTTTTCGGACGATCCTTCCAATATCGCCAAC
>JAMJIN010000271.1:0-3409 GCA_036784775.1 Chromatiales bacterium
GCAAAACGAGTTATTGCATTACCTGGATGAAATCGAGAAGGCAGCGTAGTCATTGCTGGCCTGTTTTTATGCAACGCTGGGGTTCATCCAGCACTTCAAAATGTAAATGACCCAGAATATTTTGTGAATAACCGTGTACCAATGAATTCATGATTAAATTGGTGATAACCTGTGAAAGTGCCCCCGGATAGCTTTCAAGTTCGATATCGTCAGGGCATACAATCTCTATGCTCAATTGGGTTTTTTTTAGTTCAGGCCTGAGTGTGCGAATGACATCATCTATGTAGGTCTTCAGATTAAAGCGGCTTTTCTGTTCACTGGCCTGATCGGCAGCAATCTGTTTGAAGCTTTTGATCATCCGCTCTGCACGTAGCAAATTCGAGAGGATGATGTCAGTCGACTCTTTGCAGAGATTAAGGTAGTTATCCAGAGCTGAACGTGAAAGTTTGTTATCTGTTACAGTCTGCACAAGATCTTTTGTCTGGCTACCCAGATAGGAGGCTGAAGTGACAGAGACACCAATCGGTGTATTAACCTCGTGCGCAACACCTGCAACCATGCCACCCAGTGCTGACATGGTTTCTGATCTCACCAGTGTCTTCTCCATCTCCTTGCGCAGGGTAATATCCTGAAAAAGAGTCACTGTTCCGGAGAATTCCGATCCTTCGAAAATGGGTGAAGATACATAGGAGACAGGTATTGAATGGCCCTCCTGATGTTTAAACACAGCCTCATTCACGCGCACTACTTCGCCACTCTCCGCATCCGCTGTGAGAGCAGATTGGGTGACAGACTCTATCGAGGCCTTGAAACCAAGTACTTCCGGTGCTTCTTCTGACTCATCATCACTCAACTTCCAGTCACGCCAACCCAGGATGCGTATCGCCTCAGGGTTGGCAAAAGTCACCGTGCCCTGTCGATCCATGCTGACAACGCCTTCCCCCACTGCATTGGTGACACTTCTCAGGAAATGCTCACGTCCAGCCAGAACCTCCTTGGTATCATTCACTAACTGCCATTGTTGGCGCAGTTTGGAAAGCAGAAACAGTGTGGTCCAGGTTAATAGAATGAATGCCGCCAGATGGATTTGAACCACCTGAGACCTTGCAATTGACTGGGCCGAGAGAATGGGGTCTGCAGGCAGGGTCACACTGATACCTCCACGCAAGTCACCCGCCTCGTACCCCTGTTTCTCATGGCACTTCATGCAGGCCTTCTTGGTAAACAGTGGTCCCATGTAGCGGTAGACCCGGCTGCTATCTTGCCTGATATATTCCAGAATCTCCGGAACATCCTTTTCAAACAGGTTAAGTGCTTGTGACTCCCACGCATCCGGCACATTATTTGGATTGATTGGTTTGAGTGATGTGATATGAAGAAGAATCCCGCTATTTTTTCTGGCCACATCGGCTATCTGACGTGTCATGTATGCTGGATTCAGTTTGGTCAGCTTGACGCCGCCCAGCGTTTCCACGTCCCGATCCGGTACTTCCAAATAGGGGTTTGAAGGTGTTGATTCACTGACTGGCACATAAACACCTCCGTGTTTTGCATTCCAGAGCCGTGTCATCTGCACCAGTCTGAACATGCTTTGCGCCCTCTCATAGGCCTGCCTTTCTGCCATGCCATCCAGTTCGGAGAGATTCCACAGAGCAGACAGTAAGGAGAGACCGCCCCAGAGAAGTAGCGGAAAAATCCAGTAGAATCGCCTGTATGCGACTAAGTTCATGAATCCTTCTCTTTGCCGGATTCATCGGTAGTATCTCCATCCATTTCAGGGAGAAAAAATCTATAGGTGTTTCTTCCTTTCTGTTTTGCGTGATACATAGCCAGATCTGCCGTATGCAGAAGATATTCAATATCCTGGGCATCATCCGGATATCGGCTTATCCCGATGCTGCATGCGATGTATACCTCCTTCCCGTCCAGATCAAAGGGTTTGGCTATTGCGACATTAATTTTTTTCGCAACTATTTCGATGTGGTCGCAGTTACTGGTGTTTGTGGCAATAGCCGTGAATTCGTCGCCACCTACCCTGGCTACAGTATCTGATCGGCGAAGGCATTTTTTCAAACGATCCGCCACTTCAATCAGCAGTTGATCGCCATATTTGTGCCCCAACTTGTCATTCACACTCTTGAAGTAATCCAGGTCGATAAAAAGCAGTGCAACACTCTGACCACCCCGTTCAGAGAGTGATATGGCATTCTCAAGACGGTCAAGAAAAAG
This sequence comes from Chromatiales bacterium, assembly GCA_036784775.1. Classification (GTDB taxonomy): domain Bacteria; phylum Pseudomonadota; class Gammaproteobacteria; order Chromatiales; family Chromatiaceae; genus QGON01. Next base: position 2,230 of record JAMJIN010000271.1, read on the forward strand.
ATTTCTGTTGGGCAATGACGTCAATGGATCACGGGTTGCCCGCTCCAAAAGCTGTCTTTCCTGTTCCTTGATGTCGGTGATATCTGAAAACTGCATCGCAATTTCGCGATGGTGGTGATCTGTTATCTTTACTACGGAAGCTGAGAGCCGGATATTGATGTCGTTGAGAGCTTTCGTTGCGCACCACAACTCCCCCTCCCACGAACCACTATCGAGCAGATTCTCCCAGGCTGCATTCAAAATGGTCTCATCGTTATTGTTTGACTTGAGGAAATCAGCTCGCCTGCCAATTGAATACTCAGCAGAAAAACCGGTCACTTTTTCAAATGCAGGATTTACCGCCTTGATCCGGTATTGATCATCAAGGACCAGCGTTGCCAACGATGTCTCCTGGAATACACTTGCCAGTGCCTTGAGTTGGTCGATACTCTTTTGTAGATTTTCGTGCTCTTGCCGCATCTCTTGCAGGCCGGAATATTCACGCAGTAGCGTCGTGATAGAGGCAAACAGCTTTTCAACTGTCAGGTTCGCTTTGTCTTTAAAATCATTGATATTGTACTGAGCGGCAACCTGATACTGGTTGAACATCCCCGGTTGTCCAGTCCTGATGAAGATTCGCACATCGCTGTTCCCCAACTTGTTTCGAATCACCTCTACCAGTTCCAGTCCTGCAGTATCCGATTCCATGATGACATCAAGAAGAATCAAGGCGACATCCGGGTGCTCCCGCATCACCTCAATGGCCTGCTCGGAAGAGTAGGCGTCAATGATGGAGGCTGGGCGTCCCAGGTAGCGATAATCACCAAGCACCATACGTGTGACCTGGTGGATATCCTCCTCGTCATCCACCACCAATATTTTCCACGGATGAGTGTCATCAGGACCCAGGTGTTTTGAATCCTCGGTTTCTTCCGCAAAGGAAAACCCGCTATCGGCGTTCGCCATGTAATCTATCGCCATCATTTCATACGCTGCCCAGTATCTTTTCTAGGAAGCCCCAGAGAGTTACCCCCAGCGTTGCATAAAAACAGGCCAGCAATGACTACGCTGCCTTCTCGATTTCATCCAGGTAATGCAATAACTCGTTTTGCACAGCCTGGTTGGCGTTCATAGAAAGTGTCAGCCAACCTTGAGGACGGATCAATCGACCGGCACGCTGAATAACCCGCCGCCGTAAAGT
>JAMJIN010000379.1:0-1819 GCA_036784775.1 Chromatiales bacterium
GGATGTGACGTTCTGACGGAGGATGTATCGACGCAGCGAGGCGGCCTTCGCCATCTATGCGCGGTTTTACTCAGCCGCTAACACTTGGGCCAAAGTCCGCCTGAGCGGCCCCAGAAGCCGCCAACAGCACCCATAAAATCCATCTGTTCAATCTCGTTCTCCTGACTGTGTTTGTTCATTTTTCGTCTGATTTCGAGAATATCACAAAATAAATACTACTATGGTATTGACAATAATAAATACCGTGGTAGTATTTTAACCACACACCCAACCAACCCCCCGAGATGAACAGCGCAAAATCACAACCCAGAAAAGGAGAGAGTAAAAATGAATATTGATGACCTGACCCTCGGCGAAGCAAAACAGCTCCGCAAGGCGGCCCAGGCTGCGACGGCTGGTCTGCCAGCAGTGGCTTACCAGAAGACAGACAACACCCAGGAGCTAAGACAAGTGAGTCTTTCACGAGGCCGAAGACTCACTTGTCTTATTTTTCTTCTCTCCTGGGCCACCAGCCATGCGACTTTCGCAGCCCCACCAAAATCCTTCTCCGCCGCCAAGAAGATAGCCACCAGCATCTACACCGACCACCAGACCACCTTCTACTGCGGCTGCGACTACCGCAAGATCGACGGTAAGCTCCGCACCGATCTGGGCAGCTGCGGCTACAAACCCCGCAAGCAACCCAAGAGGGCGGCGCGCGTGGAGTGGGAGCACATCGTACCCGCCTGGTGGTTCGGTCATCAGCGCCAGTGTTGGCAGAGCGGTGGCCGAAAGAACTGCCGAAAAACTGACCCTGTATTCCGCCAGGCCGAGGCCGACCTGCACAACCTGGTGCCAGCCATCGGGGAGGTCAACGGGGATCGCTCAAACTACCGCTTTGGGATAATCGAGGGCGAGCGGCGCCGATATGGGGAGTGTGATTTCGAGGTGGACTTCAAGGAGAGGCGGGCAGAGCCCAGCCCGGATGTGCGCGGGGATATTGCCAGGACTTACTTCTATATGTCAAAAACCTACAGCATTCGCCTAAGCAGGCAGCAGAGGCAGCTGTTTGAGGCTTGGGATCGGCAGGATCCAGTGGATGATTGGGAGCGGGAGCGGGGGAGGCGGATTTCAGAAAAAATTGGGCCAGGAAATCCTCATGTCACTAAATAACCAAACCCTGCGTGCTGTTGTACGAATTACCCAATGGAGTAACCGTAGATCTAAACCACGTGATTAGGTTCACCTACATTTCACCATCGAACACAAAAACGAACCCGACAAACCCAGGAGCCAACGGTGGAACAGAAAACCATATTCGAAGCCAAAGACGGCACTCGTTTCGATGAAGCCGCTGAGTGCGAAAAGCATGAGGCTAACATTGGATTGACCGTAGATCTGATGGGATTGACCGTAGATCTGATTGGGTTGACCGTAGATCTGAGCAGCGTGATTGGAATTGCGCCACGCAGGAATTATCTGATCATCTATACAACATCAGGAATAACCCACGTGACCTTCGATTCAGATGCGTCAGCGAACGACAAACTGGAAATAAAAACCAAATTCATAACCGCTTGGCGAACCGTTAATGGTGATTCCGACATGCACCTTTACGAGTTCTCCGAAGGAACGATCGTAGACCTGGACCGCGTGATCGAGGTTAGGCCGTATGGGTATTATTATCTAACCATTTATACAAGCAGTGGGATGATCAACGTGCGTTTCAACTCACATCTACCCGCCGATGAAAAAACCAAGTTCATGACCGCTTGGCACGCCAACCAGGACTGGTACGGCAGCAAGGACTAAGAAGCCACACCCAACCAACCACGAGGAT
>JAMJIN010000380.1:0-1819 GCA_036784775.1 Chromatiales bacterium
AGGGTCACTAAACATAATCATGAATAGGGACGCGCAAAAGTCATTATCAGGACAAGGGACCACCGAAGATTTATGGTGGAAATGCAATTTGGAATATATATATATATGCTGAGTTAGTCAAATATATTGTTCAGATAAAGTTTTGTAAAAGCATTTATGGAGCTACAATTTCGTAGTGCTGGGCTGAGAGTGCTCCAGATCGTAACTCCAGTAACTGCTACAGAGTTCTTGAAGATTTGTGTACGTGCTTTTTGTACGTAGAAATCTCCGTTGGCGTTCGACCTGGTGTTCCTTGTTGTTAATGCATAACATATTGTTTGCATTCGTATACTTATGCAAAATAAGTGTTTAGTTATGAATGCACTTTGTCGGCAACACGTTGTTCGTGTGAACGCCTACTTTGTCGGCAACACGTTGTTCGTGTGAACGCTTACTTTGTCGGTAACACGTTATTCGTGTGAACGCCTACTTTGTCGGGAACACGTTGTTCACGTGAATGCCTACCTTGTCGGCAACAGCACAACGCTTGATGTTATATATTTAAAACAAAGTTGGTTGTATCAGTGACTAGTAGTAGTAGACATCCGTCCGTCTCGGGAGATGATGGACTACGCCTGGTTGAGGGTCACCAATGAGTTGAACAGCGTCTGCTGTGGAAGGTGAGGCCAGTACGCGATTGACAGTCTCTTCAGCAGCTCACGCATACAAATGTTGATGGTCCACGGTATTTCGGTGTACGTCCTCGAAAAGTGGCTCAAAGTCAACAATACCCTCAGCGTCAATCTGCTCGATTGAATAGGCCGATAATTGATGTGGCCGTCGGTCGCCTGATCTCACCACCAACTGAATACGCAGGCGATATGTGTCTCGTTCGATTGCAGCGCTGTCGAGCTTGTTGTCGGCTGGACGATAAATAGGCCGGATGTCAAATAATCGTGGAGATGGCGACGTTTCATGACGACGGCTGACGCGGACGCTCTGGTGTTTCACACGGGGAAGACAGCTGAACGGTAGGCTTGTCGCACCTTACGTCTGCCGGCAAAATGTCGTGAAGACGGCTAACGTGTCGTGACGACGGCTCATGTGGGCGCACTGGTGTCGCGGGCCCGCGGATAAGACAGCGGAATAGTCGGCTGAACACTTTGTGATTCGGTCGTCAACATAACGTGGAAACGACGAACGTGTCGTAAAGATGGCTCATGCGGACGCACTGTTTTCGTACATGGAGAAATAGCTGAACAGTCGCAAGCAATCAGTAGGCTGCAGAAAATGTGAGGCAGCCGAGGCAGACGGTCAACGCATATAGTCAAACAATGCACAGTAATTATTTGCGTGGCATTGTGTTGTCTGGGTTTTCGTTCGCTATTGTCAATGTGAGCAAAATTGTAGAGGGTTCTTCGACGTCGCGATAAATCGCGCCCTCTCCACACCGGGCCTTGCCGGACATTATCGTTGGAACCTAATGCCGCATTTGTGTGTTCTGGCTCTCACGAATATCCTATACTTCGCATCTTAAACCTATCGCTTGCTAACTTTTCCACTAGATTACAAGGTCGGCGTCAGCCAATCAAAATTAATAACCTCTATGGACGGTTCCATTACGTTGATACCCCTTTTACTAAAATGTACCACACCAAAAGCTAAAACATCATGGGTACAATTATTACATAACATGATCATGCCCCACGCCTAACAAAAAACATATAATGTGGGCTCACACACAACACTTGGATACCTTTACATAACTTGTTTATGCCATCCGTCTATATACACTCTAACATTTACATCACCAGTAAAATATTTCATATAATAGCAATTC
>JAMJIN010000272.1:0-3392 GCA_036784775.1 Chromatiales bacterium
GGCGCCGGCGTCGACGGCGCTGTCGGAGTCGATGTCCTGTTCTCCGTCGGAGTCGATGTCCTGTTCTCCGCCTCGGACGGCTCCGGCTCGATCGTTCGCTGTCGCGGCTCCTCCACGTAAATGGGAAGCTCTCGAACCACTTGACTGCTCGACAGTCTACTTTGTAGCTGGTCGATGTGGCGTCTGGCGATCGTGCCGTCTTCAAGACGTACGGTGTATGATACCGGACCCGTCTGTGTGACAACAGTGCCTGGAGACCAGTTAGTTTTGTTGCCACGATACATCAGCGCGTACACCAGGTCACCAGGTTGATATTGTCGTGCCTGTGTGTGTTGGTCGTGTCTCTCTTTCTGTGTTGTCTGTTTGCTGATCGCTCTGCCGGACACGTCAGGTATTATCCGATCCAACCTCGTCCTCAGTTTTCGCCCAGTCAGCAGTTCTGCTGGTGATACGCCTGTTGTGGTGTGTGGCGTGATTCTGTAGTCGAGTAAGAAGTGAGCGATTCGTGTCTCGAGATCACCTTGTAGGCGTTGTACCCCTCCCTTGAGGATGCCCACGGCCCTCTCGGCGAGGCCGTTCGTTGCTGGGTGATGGGGCGCACTGGTTACGTGTTTTATACCATTGCGTCGGCAGAAACTCTGGAACTCTTCACTGACGAAGCCTGTAGCGTTGTCACTCACGATGACATCCGGTATGCCATGTGAACTGAAGATCCATTTGAGTTTGCTGATCGTGATGGCTGACGTAGACCCAGAAGTCGTGTAGGCTTCAATCCACTTGGAATGCGCATCTATGACCACTAGGATCATCTTTCCCATAACCGGTCCGGCATAGTCGATGTGCACTCGTGACCACGGTCTGTCAGGGAATGACCATGGCTGCAGTGGAGCTTCTGTAGGCTTATGGCGGCTTCGCCTGCACATGTTGCACGAGTTGACTGTTCTTTCAATGTCACTGTCAATGCCGGGCCACCACATGAAACTGCGGCCCACGGCTTTCATACGCACTATGCCTGAATGTGCGTTGTGTAACTCCTCCAGCATCGCATTGCGGTAGCGACTGGGAATGACTACACGTGCGCCCCACATGAGACAACCATCAGTGATGCTGAGCTCGGTCCTCCGTTTATGGTAGGGCTTCAGTAGATCATTGTCCTCGAGTTGTGGGAAACCATCTCTCGCTCTCATGAAGACTTTAGAGAGTATCGCGTCACGCATCGTCTCATTGCGAATGTCGCAAGACGTCACAGGCGACATGTCCATATACTGCATTGCTAGTATAGTCTCTCCTGGCACCGGCACGTGTGTCGGTGCGCCACCTAGCGGGAGGCGGCTCAGTGCGTCGGCCTGGGGTATACTCGACCCCGGCCTGTGGACGATCTGGTACTCATAGGCTGCCAATGTCAAAGCCCATCGCTGCATACGAGGAGATAGCATTTGCGGTACTGCTTTCTGCTCTCCAAAAAGACCCAGAAGTGGTTTGTGGTCCGTCACGATCAGGAATGGTCGACCCCACAGGTACTGGTGAAACTTGGTTAGCCCTGCGATGACAGCTAGCCCTTCCTTGTCAATTTGCGCGTAGTTTTTCTCAGCTGCCGAAAGGCTTCTTGAGTAGTACGCGATCGGTCTCTCGACACGGTCGTCAAACGCATGTGCGAGGACCGCACCGACTCCGTACGGCGATGCGTCACAGGTGAGCACGAGTGGCTTAGAAGAGTCGAAGTGAGTCATTACCTGAGGTGTACTCAGCATCTCCTTCGTCTGCGCGAAAGCGTCCTGTTGAGCCTTGCTCCAACGCCATCTCGTCTCTTTCCTCAATAGCTGGTGCAGTGGTGCCAGAACTGTCGAGAGGTTGGACACAAACCTACCATAGTGGTTTACCATACCCAGATACGACCGAAGCTCTGCCACGTTAACAGGAGCGGGAGCGTCTCGAACGGCCACGAGTGCGTGTCCCGATGGATGAATGCCCAAGGCGTCTATGCGATGGCCCAGGTATTCAACCTCCTCGACCATGAAGTGACATTTTTGTCTCTTCAAGCAGAAACCTGCGCTCATCAGGCGTTCCATCACCAGATCCAGTGTCTGCAAGTGTTCTTCGTCAGTCCTTCCAGTTACAAGCACGTCATCGAGATACACCATAGTGTTTTTGATGCCCTTGAGTAAAGAGTCCATCACTCGCTGATAAATGCCCGGTGCTGAGGATACTCCGTAGGGAAGGCGTTTGTAAGTAAATAGCCCCCTAGGAGTGTTGATCGTTACATACTTGCGACTTTCGGGATGTAACTCGATTTGTTCGTAGGCGTGGCGCATATCGAGTTTCGTGTAGGATGTGCCATTGCCAAGTTGTGCGTACAAGTCTTCTATTCTTGGAATGGGATACCTGTCTAGCTTCGCTACCTGATTCACCGTCAGCTTGTAGTCTCCACACAGACGAACGCTCTTGTCGGCTTTCATCACGGGAACTACCGGGGTCGCCCAATCAGAGTATTGTACTGGCTCTATGATGTCATCTGCCAGCAAACGATCCAGTTCCTTGTCCACCATGTCGCGCATAGCATACGGTAATGGTCGAGCTTTGAAGTACTTTGGTGTCGCATTTTCTTCGACATAGATCTTCGCTGCCTCTGTCTTGGCGGCTAGGTGCGAGTCTTTGAAAGCCGCGTCATACTTCTGGAGTAACGCCTCAAGTCGCGGATCTGACGTTCTATCGTCTCGACGTGTCGAAGACGACGCACCTAAATGATGGATCCTGGTCCAATCAAGTTGTAGCATGCTGAGCCAATTTCTGCCTAGCAAACTTGGTCCGTTTCCGGGAACGACCATCAGTGGAAGTGTGTGACATTCTCCCTTTTTGCCTTCGACCTTCACGTCCACGATGCCCTTGATCTTCACGCACTGCCCGGTGTATGTGCGCAAGGTGTCGTGTGAATGCTCCAAGTGTGGACGTGGTCGCGTCCAGTGTCGACGCCACGTCTCTTCACTGACGACGGATAGGGTAGCTCCTGTGTCGACCTCCATCTGTAACATCTGTCCATCAACATTGAGTGAGGTAACAATCGGGTCAGGGCGTGGCCCCTTCACTGTGTACAGCGAATACATCGACCCATGATTCTCTTCTCGCCCCGTTGCTCTCATATGATGGGTGTGATTCCTCGGCTTGTATTTCTTTGAGAAACAGTGGCTCTCGATGTGGCCTATCTTCTTGCAGAAACGACACTCAGTGTCTCTGAAACGACACTCGCTTGGCAGATGTGTCGTCTTGCCACACCTGTAATATGCTTTCAACTGCGAATGAGTGGGAGTCCCTTTTTTTACTTTGTGACTGCACTGTTTACGCGTGGAGACCTTGTCTGCGTCGGCGTAATACACAGTAGTGTCCTTAGTGTGGAG
>JAMJIN010000038.1:0-25445 GCA_036784775.1 Chromatiales bacterium
CTTTGTGAACATCCAAACCTACGTAAACACTGTTAAACTCTTTCATGACCTGTCCCCTCGAGGTGGCTCTGTGTTGAAGGTTTTTTACCAACCCCTAAAACATAACCCACGTTTTCGAGGCTGGGCAGGTCAATCCATTATGTCTACCAACTCAGCAATCTTTGTCGTTTTACTGAAGCATCTCTTGTCAAAAACTTGTAAAGATTCTCCTTCCTCTGCCGCTAAGGGGTTCGTAAGTTCCTCTCTCCATCCGTCAGGGGAACAAAAACAGGCAAACACGAGGCCAGCCCAAAGAGAACCTATTGGGCCGCCATCATTGAGTGGGGAATCAGAATGACTGATGGAATCAGTTTCAACCAGGCGCTGTTGGAGGCCTGTCCGACAGGCGTTTTGGCAGTGGACCAGGATATTCGCATCCGCTGGATCAACCCAGCCCTTGAATCCATGTTGGATCTGTCCGCCAACGAACTGGTAGGCAAGAATCAGCAAACACTCCCGAAAGGGTTGCACGCACTATTCGAAACCACGGAGATCCTCCACCTCTCCGTCGACGGTACAGATGAACGCTGGCTGCGGCGGGATGTACGGGAGGTCAATGATGGTGCACAGTCACCACTCAAACTCCATTTCTACCAGGATATCAGCGGTCAGGTGACTGCGCAGATGGAACGCGAGGCACTGCAGAAGCAGGTGGAGGAGTTGACCATAACCGACCCCTTGACCGGACTGGCGAACCAGCGCGCAACCTTACAGGCATTGGCGGCGCAGGTGACACGCAGCCGCCGCTATAACAATCCGCTCACCCTTGCCGTGGTCCGCATCAGCGATCCGGACGATCCGTCCTCCCTCCTGGATAGTGACAGGGTTATCGCAGTCGCCCAGTATCTGCGTGACCGGCTCCGCTGGGCCGATACCATTGGCCATTACGAAGAGGATCTGTTCATGTTGGTGCTGCCCGAGACCAGTGAATCCGATGCCCGCAACCTGCTGGAACAGATCCAACAGGAGTGCCGGGATGGCAGCCTGACCTCACTGGGAGACAAAACCGCACCCCATATCGGGATCGGTGTTGTCGCCTGGGAAAGGGGTAACGACCCGCATCTGCTGATTCGCCACGCCATGGAGGCATTGGAGGCATTGGAGTCATCAGCCGGGAGTCATTAGTGCCGGAACCCCAGCAAATCAGTTTTGAGGAGGGCATCAGCCGCAAAGATCTGAAGACCATCCGGCGGCGCTTCATGAATCTGCACCGTGAGCGGCTGCGGCGCATCCTCGGAGAACTCAGACCCAGCCAGCAGGAGTTCATCACTCTGCTGCCGCTGCTGCTTCATATCAACCATCCGATGCTGCCGGGTTTCGTCAACAGCGAATCCCCGGCCGGCATTCCCGATTACGGCCCCTCGCAGAAGGCCCTCACCATTGCGCGCAAACTCAGCCGCAGTTTCAGCTATAAGAAGCGGGCACACCGTACCTTCATGCTGGAGGGCCTCTACCTGATGGGCAGTACCGGCACCATCGGCCAGTCCGCCGGCAGCGATTTTGACGTCTGGCTCTGCCACACCCCATCCCTCTCCGGCGATCAACGCAGAACCCTGCAGGAGAAGGCTGAACTGATCGAAAAGGCTGCTGACGAACTGGATCTGGAACTTCACATATTCCTTATTGATCCGGAGGATTTCAGGGCCGGCAAAAAGGCCGCCCTCTCCCGTGAGAGCAGTGGCACCACTCAACACAGCCTGCTGCTGGAGGAGTTCTATCGCAGCGCCGTGTTGCTGGCGGGACGCTATCCGCTCTGGTGGCTGGTGCCCCCCAACCGCGAACTGGACTATAGGAACTACGCCGACAACCTGATCAGTCACCGCTTCGTCAACAATGCGGAACTGCTCGACTTCGGTGGGCTGGATCAGACACCTGCTGACGAATTCTTCGGCGCGGCGCTGTGGCAGCTCTACAAAGGCATCGACTCGCCCTACAAGTCGATCCTCAAGATTTTTCTCATGGAGGCTTACAGCCGCGACTTCCCACATCCTCTATGGCTGGCGCAGCAGGCCAAGGCCGCCATCTATGCCGGAGAAGACGACCTCAACAAACTCGACGCCTATATCCTGCTCTACCGCCGGGTTGAAGAGTATCTCATCCAACTCAAGGATGAAGACCGTCTCGAGCTGGCGCGGCGCTGCTTCTACTTCAAGGTCGGTGAGACCCTGAGCCGGGACAGCAACCTGCAGCACTGGCGCGCCGCCGAGCTGTTCAAGCTGACGCGGGAGTGGGGCTGGAGCCAGGCCCAGTTGCAGATACTCGACGCCCGCGCCGACTGGAAGATCGATCAGGTGATAAAAGAGCGCAACGTGCTGGTTGGGGTACTCTCCCGCAGCTACCGACTGCTCACCGACTTCGCCCGCGCGCAGGGAGAGCATAGCCGCATCGACCCTATGGAACTCAACCTGCTGGGGCGCAAGCTCTATGCCGCACTGGACCATCACCCCGGCAAGGTCGACAGCATCAACCCCGGCATCTCCAAGGATCTCTCCGAACCCCACATCTCGCTGCACCATCGGCGTTCACGGGATGGCAGCCTCGCCTGGATGCTCTATCGGGGTACCGTTGATGAAGAGGAGGTTCTGGAGTTCAAACCGATAAAGATCACCTTGAACCTCATTGAGATTCTGCTTTGGAGCCACATCAACCAAGTGTGGAACAAGGACACCATCATCAGCCTCTATCCTGAAGAGGATCACATCAGCAGAGACGAACTGCTTGCCCTGCACAAGAGCTTGCGTAATCTTTTCCCCGGCGGAAAACCGGCAACAGCCTCCATGAAAACACTGTCACGACCCGCTTATGCGCGCTCCCTGACACTCTTCATCAATCTCGGCACAGACCCGCTGCAACACCTTGCGAAAGAGGGCAAACAGCTTACCAGCGACCGCCATGACCCGCTCAGTTTTGGCGCCGCCCGCAACAACCTGGTGCTTAACCTCGAAGAGCTGGTGGAGACAAGCTGGGGTGAACTGCTGATCACCCGCCGCGAGGGGACGGAGGGCCTGCTCGATGCCCTCTGTCAAAATCTCAGCCTGCAGGAACAGGCCAAAACAACCCCCAGCCGGATATCCAGTTACAGCTTCTCCTCCATTCGTGGCAGCCAGATAGCATCACGGGTCACCGAACTCTTCCAACATATCATCGGCCACTTTCAGCAGTCCGAAAACCACGAGGGGCGTTTTGCATTCCGTCTGGGACACGAGTTTTACATGGTGCAGCAGAATGACAAAGACTTTACGTGGCGCAGTCTGGAGTCCTTCGAGAGCCTTCTGGAGGAGTTGGAACAACCACAACAGACGTTCCGCCCCCTGACGTTCGACCCGAGGATTCTTACCAATACCCCCTATCCGACGCTCTTCCAGCACAGCAGAAGAGACTTTATCCAGATCTTCTACCAGGTTGGCAGGCAGCAGACGCATATCTATCTGCTCGACGAGCAGGGCGCACTCTTTCAACAGACCCTGCCCGCTGACAGCCCCAGATTTCTCATGCGGCAGCAGCGGCGTTTTCTCAACAGTCTGCAGCATCTACGCAGCCTGATGCCCGGCGGTGAGATCAATCTCTTCGAAGAGCCCCGGTTTTACGAGTTGAAACAGACGTCTAACGGCGACTGGAGGGTCGAACCCCGCCGTGTACCCCTGACCCGGCCTGACGACTATATGGAACTCTCCCTGGTCACCGACTCCCTCGATGCCACTGCTCGTCCCCATTCCCTGATCTGTGGTGATCAGGAGTTCAGCCGCCTGGAATATGGTGAAGAGATCTATACTGCCACCGCCATCCATCTACAGGGCCTGCGTGAGGGTAACCAACGCTACCCTATCTATCTCACCTCTCTGCGGCTTGCCGGGATACAGACGATCGAGCCGCCCCGTACGGTGGAGCTGCTGCAGCTGAAAAAGCGTGTCGAACAGCGCCTTAACCGCGTGCTTGATCTTGCCCCCTGACTCGCCACGGATTCAGCCAGGATGTAGGGTGCGCCGTGCGCACCATGATCAGCGTGAATACGGCTTGTTTTGGTGCGCATGGCGCACCCTACAATTCCTAATTGTATTTATTGAAGACCCACCAGCCATCACCACGAACTCAGAAACTTGAGTTATAATTCCGTCTCTCTCTTTTCCTTGCCCTTCAATTGTTGAGCACGACTATGACCTGTTGGCCTAGATATCTCCTGTGGCTGGTAATCGCTGCACTCGGCACCGGCAACCTGCTCAGCGCCTGCGGCCAGAAAGGCCCACTCTATCTGCCACCGTCTGAAGAGGCGATGGACCAACAGGACAACGAGAAGAAACGATAAGCCCGTTCTCATGCAACTCGCGTTCACCAAAATGCACGGCCTCGGCAACGACTTCGTGGTGATCGACGCCATCAGTCAGCAGGTCGAATTCACGCAGCAGCAACTACGCTTCATTGCCGACCGGCGCTTCGGCATAGGCTGCGACCAGATTCTGCTGGTGGAATCCCCCCGGGACGCGGCGACCGATTTCCACTATCGCATCTTCAATCCCGACGGATCAGAGGTGGAGCAGTGTGGCAATGGCGCCCGCTGTTTCGCCCACTTCGTCCGTGACAAAAGACTCAGCACCAAGAACGAAATCCCTGTCGGCACCGCCGCCGGGAGAATCCAGCTCAAACACCTGCCCGATGGAATGGTGCAGGTGAACATGGGGCTGCCACAGCTAAGTCCTGCCAAGATCCCTTTTCAAGCAGAGAGACAGGCCGCCACCTACGACCTCGAAGTCGGGGGGGAGAGACTCACCATCGCAGCCGTCTCCATGGGAAACCCTCATGCGGTGATCCAGGTCGATTCAGTGGCGCAGGCCCCGGTTCAACGGCTGGGCTCCCTGATCGAGCACCATGCCCGCTTCCCCAACCGCGTCAATGCCGGTTTCATGGAGATCGTCAACCCGGACCACATCAAGTTGCGGGTTTTTGAGCGTGGCGCCGGCGAAACCCTGGCCTGCGGTACCGGCGCCTGTGCCGCAGTGGTGGCCGGACGCCTTCAGGGATTGCTGAATCCGCAGGTGCGGGTCGGCCTCCCCGGCGGCGATCTTGTGGTAGAGTGGCGGGAAGAGAGTAAACCGGTACTGATGAGCGGGCCGGCGGCCACGGTTTTCGAAGGTAGAATCGAACTATGAGTCAACATGCTTCAGAGTCAGACAATACCAGCCTGGAGGAACGGGAGGCGCAGATCGCCCGGTACCTGACCGATCATCCCGACTTCTTCGAGCGCCATCCAGCGCTGCTGCGCAACCTGCAGATCCCCCACGAAAGCGGCGCTGCAGTCTCTCTCATCGAGCGTCAGGTGGAGAGCCTCCGGGAACAAGTGCATCACTACCAGTCACATCTGGAGGATCTGGTGGACGTGGCCAGGGAGAACGAGGCGCTGCAGGAGCGTATGCATCGCCTCACTCTGGCACTCATCGACGCCGCCTCTTTCGAGGAGGTCATGAACGCCCTGGAGGATGAACTGCACGATGACTTCAAGGCAGACGCCATGGAACTGAGGCTCTTCTCCAACAATCACCTCGAAGACCATCTGCTCGATGACAAACCTGAACACATCGCCACCTTCGAGCAGTTTTTCGCCGAAAGCGTACCTGTCTGCGGTCCCCTGCAACCCGACCAACTCAATTTCATCTTCGGCACTGAAGGGGATGAGATCGCCTCCACTGCGCTGATTCCACTTAAAAATGATGGGGTGTTGGGTCTGCTCGCCATCGGCAGCCGGGATCCCAAACGGTTCGCAGCCCACCAGGGCACACAGTTCCTGATGCGGCTCGGAGAGGTCATTGGCCGCACCCTGCAGGCAGTCTCGCTACCTGGTATCTAACCCCAACAGACAGCAGGGCGTAGAGTGTGGTGAAGTATAAACCGCATCAATCGCGAATGATGCGGTTCGCAAGCTCACCGGCATCCTACATAAATCAACTGACATCGCGACAGGTTACGGAATGTCTGATATGTCATTGCCCAACGATCCGCAGGAGTGGGTAGAGCGTTTTCTCGGCCATCTGCGTCTCGAACGCCACCTCTCCCCCCGCACCCTGGAGAGCTACGCCCGGGATCTCAACCAAGCCACCCATTGGCTGGAAACAGAAAAGATCACTGCCTGGCAACAGCTAGACCAGCACCAGGTCAGAAGTTATATCGCCCGCCGCCATCGCCAGGGGCTCGACCCCAAGAGCCTGCAGCGGGAGCTCTCCAGCCTGCGCAGCCTGTTTCGTTACCTGTTACGGGAAGGTGTTGCCGAGGCCAATCCAGCGCTGGGTGTCCGCGCCCCCAAGGTTCGGCGCAAACTGCCGGTCACCCTTGATGCGGACCAGATTTGCCATCTGCTCGATATCCGGGACGACGACCCCGTTGCCATCCGGGATCTGACAATCATGGAACTCTTCTACTCCTCCGGCCTGCGTCTGGCAGAGCTGATCAGCCTCAACCTCGGCGATATCGATATTGCCGACGCCATGGTGGAGGTCACCGGCAAGGGCGCCAAGACCCGTCGAGTGCCCGTCGGGCGCAAGGCACTGGCGGCACTCGACCGTTGGCTCAGTGTGCGATGCCAACTTGCCGGGGCCGGGGAGAACGCGCTGTTTGTTGGAATACGGGGCAAACGCATCAGCCGCTCCACCATCCAGCAGCGTCTGCGGCACTGGTCCATCGAGCAGGGGGTACCCAGAAACGTCCACCCCCACCTGCTGCGCCACTCCTTCGCCAGCCACCTGCTGGAATCCTCAGGCGACCTGCGGGCGGTGCAGGAGCTGCTGGGCCACGCAGACATCAGCACCACCCAAATCTACACCCATCTCGACTTCCAGCACCTTGCGGAGGTCTATGACAAAGCCCATCCCCGCGCCCGCAAGAAATAGTGCCGGTAGGGGGCGGAGTCAAACCGGACGCTACAATAACCAATCAGTTCAAGGCAGGACGGTTTGACTCCGACCCCTGCATGAAAATTCAGGTACAATCGCCCCTTTGTAGTAATAGTGCGGATCTCCGTAACAATGTTTAAAGGCACGACAATCCTCTCAGTGCGCCGTAACGGCAAGGTGGTAATCGGCGGTGACGGCCAGGTCTCCCTCGGCAACACAGTGATGAAAGGCAACGCCCGCAAGGTGCGCCGCCTCTACAAAGGTGGCGTAATTGCAGGTTTTGCAGGCGCCACGGCAGACGCATTCACCCTCTTTGAGCGCTTCGAGGGCAAGCTGGAAAAACACCATGGGCACCTGACCCGGGCGGCCGTTGAGCTGGCAAAAGACTGGCGCACCGAACGCTCCCTGCGGCGTCTGGAAGCGCTGCTGTGTGTCGCTGACGCCAAGGCATCCCTGATCATCTCCGGCACCGGCGATGTAATCGAGCCGGAAAACAGTCTTATGGCGATCGGCTCCGGCGGCGCTTTTGCGCAGGCTGCTGCCCGTGCCCTGCTGGAGAATACCGAGCTGGGCGCGGCAGAGGTGGTCAACAAAGGCCTCTCCATCGCGGCAGATATCTGCATCTATACCAACCACAACATCGTTCTTGAAGAACTCGACTGCGAGCAATAACCGTTATCATGTCGAAAATCACTCCCCAGCAGATCGTCGCTGAACTCAACAAACACATCATTGGTCAGGCGGATGCCAAACGGGCCGTGGCCATTGCCCTGCGTAACCGCTGGCGGCGATCCCAGGTGCCTGAGGATCTGCGTAACGAGATCACCCCTAAAAACATCCTCATGATCGGCCCCACCGGCGTCGGCAAGACTGAGATTGCCCGCCGTCTGGCCAAACTGGCAAACGCCCCATTCATGAAGGTCGAGGCGACAAAATTCACTGAAGTTGGCTACGTTGGACGCGAAGTCGACTCCATCATTCGCGATCTTGCCGATTCCGCCGTGAAAATGGTACGCGAAACCGAGATGGAAAAAGAGGCAGACGCCGCCCACCATGCCGCAGAAGAGCGCATTCTCGACGCCCTGCTGCCCGCTCCCAAGTCGAGTGACTGGGGTGATGACAGCGACTCCGACAGCGGCGTCTCCAGCGCCACCCGTGAACGATTCCGGGAGAAGATCCGCAGCGGCGAAATGGATGACAAGGAGATAGAGATCGAGGTCAGCTCCTCGCCCATGGGGGTTGAGATCATGGCTCCACCCGGCATGGAGGAGATGACCAATCAGCTGCAGGGCATGTTCTCCAACATGGGTTCCGGCCGCACCCGGCGGCGCAAACTGCGCATCAAGGACGCTTTCAAGATATTGCAGGACGAAGAGGCGCAGAAGCGAATCAACGAAGAGGATCTCAAACTGCGCGCCCTCGACATGGTGGAACAACAGGGCATCGTTTTTCTCGATGAACTGGACAAGGTGGCAAGCCGCTCCGACCATGGCGGCCCCGATGTCTCCCGTGAAGGGGTGCAACGCGACCTGCTGCCACTGGTGGAGGGATGCACCGTCTCCACCAAGCACGGCATGGTGAAGACCGACCACATCCTCTTTATCGCCTCCGGCGCCTTCCATCTTTCCAAGCCCTCCGACCTGATCCCGGAACTGCAGGGACGCCTGCCGATCCGGGTGGAACTGGGAGCCCTGAGCACCGAAGACTTCACCCGCATACTCACCGAACCTGACGCCTCACTGACCGAGCAATACCAGGCGCTGATGGCCACCGAGCAGGTAAAGCTGGAATTCACCCAGGATGGTATTCAACGCATCGCCGAGACCGCATGGCAGGTCAATGAGCGCACCGAGAACATCGGCGCAAGACGTCTGCACACGGTAATGGAGCGCCTGCTGGAGACGGTCTCCTTCGAAGCGACTGAGCATACAGGCGAAAGCTTCACGGTCGACGCCACCTATGTTGATGAGCACTTGGCAGAGCTTGCGGCCGACGAGGACCTGAGCCAGTACATTCTTTGATGAGAGCACCAACCCGCTTTGCTGCCGGGTTTCTGCCGCCGGGCAAGTGCTTAAAATTGCATCTTTGAATCAAGTTTGAGAGAGAGAAGAGAGATGTCACACCCCAATCCCACCGAGATCCATCTGCACCGTCAATCCAAGGTACTCGAGATCACCTTCGACGACGGCAACAAATTTGCCTATCCGGCAGAGTATCTGCGGGTATTCTCCCCCTCTGCCGAAGTACAGGGACACGGCCCGGGTCAGGAGGTATTGCAGACCGGCAAGGAAGAGGTGAACATTCTCCATATCGATCCTGTGGGAAATTACGCCGTCTGCCTCCATTTCGACGACGAACACAACACCGGCATCTACTCCTGGGAGACCCTCTACAAACTGGGGGCCAATCAAAATGCCAACTGGAAGGGTTACCTGGCAAGGCTCGAAGCCGCCGGATATCAACGTAAAGCGCTGGCAAACTAAGGAAGCTCTGATTAATCGTCATTTCGAACGCAGTGAGAAATCTCATACCCCGAAACCTGGTTATGCGCCTTGTAGTTTGAGATCTCTCCCTACGGTCGAGATGACAGTGACCCAATTAATCAGGGCTTCCCTAAGATGAACCACAACGCAGGAAGTGGTGAAGCACGAACCGCATCCTACGCAGCAGGCAAATGAAACATGAGTGACGACAAGACCACACATTTCGGCTATGAAGAGGTTAACGTCGAGGAGAAGGCGGGGCGGGTGCGCGCCGTCTTCGATTCGGTCGCCAACAAGTATGACCTGATGAACGACCTGATGTCATTCGGGGTCCACCGCCTGTGGAAGCGCCACACGATAGAGATCTCGGGCGTACGACGTGGCCAGCGGGTGCTTGATCTCGCCGCCGGCACCGGCGACCTCTCCGCCCGCTTCAGCGGCCTGGTGGGACCTGATGGACAGGTGGTCTTTACCGACATCAATGCCGCCATGCTGGAACAGGGCCGTGAACGCATGCTGGACGAAGGGCGTGTCGGCAACCTGCAATACGCCCAGGTCGATGCCCAATATCTGCCCTTCCCCGACAACTATTTCGACTGCGTTACCATCGCTTTCGGGCTGCGCAACGTTACCGACAAACAGAAGGCGCTGGACGCCATCTTCAGAGTTATCCGCCCTGGCGGTCGCATGCTGGTGCTGGAGTTCTCCAAGCCAACCATCAAGCCGCTGGAGAAGATCTACGACCTCTACTCCTTCTCCCTGCTGCCCAAGATAGGCAAGCTGATAACCAACGACGAAGATAGCTACCGCTATCTGGCGGAATCGATTCGCATGCATCCCGACCAGGAGACCCTGAAGGGGATGATGGAACATGCCGGTTTCGAGCGTTGCGACTACTTCAACGAAACCGGCGGCGTGGTGGCGATCCATCGGGGTTATAAGCTTTGATCAAACATGACTGTTAGTGCTGCGGCCTTCGCCACCCTTGAACAGCTGATCAACCAGGCCATCCGGCTCGACCCTGAGGCGCCGGCACGCCTGGAGCCCATGTTTGGGCGGGTCATCCGTCTCGACCTGCTGGGATTTGGCCTGTCGCTCTACCTGATCCCGGAACCCGGCGGCATACAGCTGCTGAGTGACTTCGAAGGAGAACCTGACTGCGCCCTGCGGGGCACCCCCCTCGATCTGGCCGCCATGCGCGGTAACCGTAAAAGCGCCGACCAGCTCTTCAGCGGCGCAGTGGAGATCGAAGGTGATTCTGCCTTGGCCCACCGTTTCGGCGACTTCCTCTCCGCACTCGATATCGACTGGGAGGAGCAGCTCTCCCACCTCACAGGCGATCTCATCGCCCATGAAGTCGGCAATGCCGCCCGCAGCCTGTTCGGCTGGGGGAAGAAGCTGCGCCGAACCACCGGACAGAACCTGCAGGAGTATCTGCAAGAGGAGCTGCGTCTGCTGCCCAGCCGCTACGAAATCGAGCCGTTTCTGACAGGCGTCGACACCCTGCGTGATGATGTGGAACGTCTGGCAGCCAGACTGCAGCGCCTGCACGATAAGGCGGCTTCATGATCCGCCCCTCTCAGGCACTCCGGCTCGCACATATCAATCTGGTGCTGTTGCGTCACGGTCTCGACGAGGTGGTGCTGGCCACCCACCTTTTTCGCCCGCTCCGTTTCCTCATCTATCTATCTCCCTGGTACTGGCTTCGCCGCGACCGTGGCACCTATCCGGAGCGCATCAGACGCACACTGGAGGATCTCGGCCCCATCTTCATCAAGTTCGGGCAGATACTCTCCACCCGGCGTGACCTGCTGCCGGATGATCTGGCCAATGAGCTGGCAAAATTGCAGGACCGTGTGCCGCCGTTTCCCGGCGACCAGGCCCGAGCCATTATCGAGAAGGCCTACGGCCAGCCCGTTGGCGAACTGCTCGACGCCTTCGATGAACAACCACTCGCCTCCGCCTCCGTCGCCCAGGTCCATACCGCAAAGCTGAAAGACGGCACGCCAGTGGTGGTGAAGGTGCTGCGCCCCGGGATCGAAAAGATCATCCGCCGCGACGTGGATCTGCTCTTCACCATCGCCCGCCTTGCGGAAAAATACTGGAAGGAGGGGCATCGCCTGAGGCCTGTGGAGGTGATCGAGGAGTATGAGAAGACCATCTTCGATGAACTCGACCTGATGCGTGAGGCCGCCAACGCCTCCCAGCTCAGACGCAATTTTCTCGGCAGCAAGGTGCTCTACGTACCCGAGATCTACTGGGATCTCGCACGTCAGAATGTCCTGGTCATGGAACGCATCCACGGCACACCAGTGGGTGACGTGGAGGAACTTCGACGTCAGGGCATCAGCATGAAACTGCTGGGGGAACGCGGGGTTGAGATCTTCTTCACCCAGGTTTTCCAGTACAACTTTTTCCATGCCGACATGCATCCCGGCAACATCTTCGTAGAGCCCAGCGGCCGCTATATCGCTGTTGATTTCGGCATCATGGGCACCCTCACCGAGGCCGACAAACGCTACCTTGCAGAGAACCTGCTGGCCTTCTTCAACCGTGACTACAAGCGTGTTGCCGAACTACATGTTCAGTCCGGCTGGGTGCCGAAAAGCACCCGGGTCGAAGAGTTCGAGGCGGCGATACGCACCGTCTGCGAACCGATCTTCGAGAGACCCCTGAGCAAAATCTCTTTCGGCCATTTCCTGCTGCGTCTGTTTCAGACCGCGCGCCGCTTCGACATGGAGGTGCAACCCCAGCTCGTGCTGCTGCAGAAAACCCTGCTCAATATCGAAGGTCTTGGGCGCATGCTCTACCCACAGCTCGACCTGTGGACCACTGCCAAACCCTTTCTCGAACGCTGGATGAGCGAGCAGATCGGCCACCGTGCGCTGCTGCGCAAGATGAAGGAAAACCTGCCGTTTATCGTTGAGCACCTGCCCGATCTGCCGGTGCAGATCAACAAAATCGTGGAAGACGCCGCCGCCGGTCGCCTGGTAATCAAATGGAAATCGGATGAACTGGTGCAGATGCAGCAGGTGCTGAGACAGAACCATCGCAGCACTCTCTCCGTGATCTCAGGCAGCGCCATGCTGCTCAGCAGCTCACTGCTGCTGGTGTTCGGCAGCGGTGCACTCATTCCCGCCACGGCAACCCTGCTTATCGGCAGCGGCCTGGGCATAGGCGGCGGCTTGGTAATCCTGAAAGGCTGGCTCGCTGCTTCGGAGTAGAGACAAAAACAACGTTATGCAGACTGCGGAAAAACAATGAAATTTATCGACCTTCAAACTCAGTACCGGTTGATCGAAAAAGAGGTCAACCAGCGAATCCAGAATGTCCTTGAACATGGTCAATACATCATGGGGCCTGAGGTCAGAGAACTTGAGGAGAAGTTAGCTGATTTTGTGGGCGTAACCCACTGCATCGGCGTCTCCAGCGGTACAGATGCCCTGCTGATGGCACTGATGGCACTGGATATCGGATCAGGCGATGAGGTCATCACGACACCTTTCACCTTCATTGCCACCGGTGAAACCATCGCCCTGCTAGGCGCCAAACCGGTCTTCGTCGATATCGACGCCTCAACCTACAATATCGACCCGGCCCTCATTGAGGCCGCCATTACCCCTAACACGCGCGCCATCATGCCGGTCAGTCTATACGGACAGTGCGCCGACATGGATGCCATCAACACCATTGCCGAACGGCACAATCTACCGGTAATAGAGGATGGCGCTCAAAGCTTCGGCGCCACCTACAAAAACCGAAGATCATGCGGACTCTCTACGATCGGCTGCACAAGTTTTTTTCCATCGAAACCCTTTGGGGCATATGGGGACGGCGGCGCCTGCTTTACCAATGACGATGATCTGGCAAAAACACTGCGCGAAATACGGGACCACGGACAGGACCGCAGATATCACCACCCCCGTCTTGGCATCAATGGTCGCCTTGACAGCCTGCAAGCGGCAGTCCTGCTTGCCAAACTGGATCAATTCTACGAAGAGATTGAACTCAGACAAACCATTGGCGACAGATATACGACACTCATCAATGAGTACTGCAGCAGTATCACAACCCCGACGATCGCGAACGGGAACACCAGCGTGTATGCGCAATATACCCTGCAGGTAGATCATCGCGAAAAAACCCAGACCATGCTGTCTGATTCAGACATACCAACAGCCGTTCACTATCCAGTACCCCTCAATGAACAACCGGTATTTTCCGAACACTGCAATCCAACAGACACACCTGTCAGCCAGGCAGTTGCTGCGCGCGTAATCAGCCTGCCAATGCATCCTTACCTTGAGATGGAAGACCAGAAACAGATCGCTCTTGCGCTAAAAGAGATAGAGGGCCGATTGGAATAAACCATACAAATGAATCCCTGACATTTGAATGCTATCTTTTAAGGAGACTCTGAATAAATCCAGTCATCTCGAACGCAGGGAGAGATCTCAAGCAACGGAGCATTGACTCACTATCGAGGTATGAGATTTCTCCCTGCGGTCGAAATGACAATATCCGATTCATTCAGAGTCTCTTTAATGGTCCATCGGATTTTTCTATTCGTTTTTCTCGCTTCTTCTTTGATTGTTAGACCAAGCAGGGCGGCAACAGGCACTTTTTACTGAAACCTATAATGCCAGGCTTAAAAAAAGCATCCATAGTGCTGGTTGTACTCAGCATCATGAACTCGATTGCAGGCTATCTGCGCGAGATAGTTGTTGCTGCATCATTTGGCGCGGGTTCTGTTACTGACGCTTTTTTCAGCAGTTACGCATTTGTCATGACTGTCAATGATCTCCTGATCACCGCCGCCCTAACAGCGGCCATCATCCCGTCACTCGGACACTTTGGCGAACAACTCAAAAAACAGGGTCAACTCCTCTCCACGGCATTGACTGTCGTAATCTCTGCATCCACCCTTCTTGCACTGCTGCTAAGCACACTCTTCCCTCTGATCATTGCAAAACTCGCCCCTGGACTGGGGGAAGCAGAACTTACCAGTGCAACATTTCACGGCCGCTGGCTAGTCTGGCTACTGCCTGCTTACAGCTTGTATTTTCTCTTCAGTCTCACGCTCAATGCCGGACATCGCTTTATCGCACCTGGACTTGCGTGGCTGGGCATTAATGTAATATTCACCATTATTGTCATTTCAACTGCCGATCAACTGGGAGACAAGTCTCTGCTGGTTGGCGTGATGACCGGGCCCATGCTTATGGCAGCGCTGCTGGGCAGAACCGTTATGCGACGGGTTCCTATAAAACCTTCCCTGGTCAGTCTTTCTGCAGCGCCTGTTCGGCATGCCTGGAAACTTGCGCGGCCTGTCATTATGTCTTTGGGAGTTGGCAGCAGCCTTGGTCTTCTGATGATCTCCCACTTGGCCGTACGGGGATATGGCTCTTTCAACGGAACAGGTTCCGTCTCGGCCCTGACCTATGCCTTCCGCATCTACGAGGTCCCTTTGACATTGGCCGCCCATGTGGCCGGTACGCTCATATTGCCCATTATGGTCAAATACTACGCTGATAAAGATTGGGACAAGATCGCCTTGCTATCCCGCCAACTCGTTTTCTGGGGCGCCATGCTTTTGATCCCCGCCAGCATGCTGATCTTTTTTGAAGCCGAGATTCTCGTGCGCCTGCTTCTTGAGAGAAAAAACTTTACCCCGGATGATTCAGCATTGACCGCCAGCGCCCTGCGCGGTTTTGCCCCCGCAATTGTTTTTGAAGCCGTATTCGTCGTCTATTACAGAATATTCTATGCCCTTCACAGACCCCAAATACCCATCATCATCAGTCTGATCTCGTTGACCATTCTATTTACTGCCTTGCAGATCCAAGGCACCAACAGCACAGTGGAAAGCACCTCTCTCACTCTGTCCATCAGTTTCTTTGCCGCCAGTGTCGCAGTCTTTTTCTTTATCCATCGTATTGCTGAAGCGGATGTCCTGCCTGACTTCCGTGAGGCCATTTGGCTTTTTCTCACAGGTGCGGGAATTGCGTATGTCTGGCATTATCTCTCCACGACCGGCAGCGCGGACCTCCTGTTGGCAATGGTTCGCGGCATTACGCTGCCCTTTCTCTTTTGGGGCATACTGCTCTGGATATTCCCTGAACAGCGGCATCGATTAATGCGTTTTTTTCATTTAAAAAAATCAACGGGGATCGCCTGAGTGTCGGATATGGAAAGCAACAGGAAAGAGACCCAGCGCATCCTCGATACTTACCAAAAGCGAATCGATAACAAGCTATTCGACAAGTACAGTCTCTTCTATCCCGGTGAACTCTACATGCTGCAACACAGGGAAGAGGACATTCTGTCGATGTTGCGATCTGCCGGCTGTACCGATTTAAGTGAAAGCCGGATTCTTGAGGTCGGCTGCGGGCGTGGCATACGTCTTGCCGACTGGCTGCGCTGGGGCGCACAACAGGTTAACCTCACAGGTCTGGATCTAATGCCCGCTTTCATAGATGCAGCCAAAGCCTACCTGCCTGCTGCAGAGTTGATTGTCGGTGGCGGTGACGCTATCCCCTATCCTGACAACAGCTTCGATATCGTCGTGCAACAAACGGTTTTCACCTCAATCAACGATAGCGGCCTGCGACAGGCCATTGCCAATGAAATGATGAGAACGTTAAAACCCGGCGGCCTGATTCTCTGGTACGACTTTCGCTATCCCAACCCGAAAAACAAGGATGTCTGGCCTGTGGGGAAAAAGGAGATCAAGTTACTCTTTGACGGCTGTGACTGCAGGGTAAAATCAGTCACGCTCGCGCCTCCCCTGACAAGACGCGTAGCAAAACTTTCGTTTACACTCTGCCGCCTGCTCGAACGCGTCCCTCTTCTTCGAACCCACTATCTGGCGCTGATTCGGAAACCCTGAAGATGTCTCCGCTCGATACGATTGCTGCAATTTTTTTCTGGCTGTTTCTGTTTCTGTTGGTATATGTCTACGCAGGTTACGGCTGGCTACTTGGCGCACTTGTGGCAATCCTGCCTGAAAAGAAACGCAAGAAGTCCCTTGATGACAAGGTCACTCTACCTTTCATTACCTTGCTGCTGACTGTCTACAATGAAGAGGGCAAGATCGCTGCCAGGCTTGATAATCTGCTGGCACAGGATTATCCATCTGACCGCCTTCAAATCCTAATCGCTTCCGATGGATCAGATGACGGTACTGAACCAATTGTTCAGGCATACGCAGGAAAACACACCTGCATACGGCTCATTCAGTCTGGTGGCCGTCTTGGAAAATCCGGCACTCAGAATCTGGCTATTGGCACCATAGCACATGGAATTGTTGTCCTTACTGACGCCGACACCCGCTTCGAAGTGGATTATTTACGCCATATTGGAGAGGCTTTTCTGATACCCGAAGTCGGCTGTGTTACGGCCAATCTGCAGTTCAAGGATGTAGGCGGCAGCGTATCCCAAAGTCAGGGATACTACTGGTCCTATGAACTCAAACTCCGCAAACTGGAAAGCAGACTGGGTCTACTCGCCGTTTGCAGCGGACAGGCCATGGCCTTCCGAAAAGATTACTTTGTTGATCTGCCCCTCAATGTGGGTGACGACTGCATCATTCCACTCGACACAGTACTGCAGAATGCAAAGATAAAGCATGTCGACAAAGCTATTGCCTATGACATTATGGAGCATGAAAGCAGTCGCGAGTTCCACACACGGGTACGCATGACGCTGAGAAACTGGGTTGGCACCTGGTTGCGTCCAAACCTTCTCAACCCCTTTCGCCATCCAGGATACGCATTCACCCTCTGGTCTCATAAACTGCTTCGGTGGCTTGGTGGTCCAGCCCTGTGCGCGCTGCTGATATTAAGCCTCTGGCTGGGTTTGAGAATCGATGCCTATCTCCCTGCCGCTATCGTTGCACTGCTTTTCTGCCTTGCAGGCATGATCGGCTGGCGCCTGGAAGGCAGAGAACACAACATCCCTGTTGTTGGCGCAGTTTTCAGTTTTTTTCTGGCTAACACCGGTTTTTCCATCGGCCTTTGGAAAGCATTCCGTGGCCAGCAGATTGTCGTCTATCAATCCGGCATCTCATCGCAGCAGAAATAGCCCTGGGGCAACTACGCAATAAACGGCCAAATACTGTACAATTTACCCCATTATCGTTTTTTTCAAGCGGCAGACAATTAGCTGCCGATCCGCACAAATTATCGGATTTTCAGGAAGATAGCGCACATCATGAAGACAATGATTCTCGGTGGTGACGGTTTTTGCGGCTGGCCTACCTCACTCCACCTGTCTCAGCAGGGACATGAAGTCCTGATTGTCGATAACCTCTCCCGGCGGAAGATCGACGTCGAACTCGAGGTGGACTCTCTGACGCCCATTGCCCCCATGTCTACTCGGCTTGCGGCCTGGAATGAGATCAGCGGCAAGACCATTGAGTTCATCGATCTGGATGTCGCCGTAGAATACGACCGGCTGGAACGACTGATCGAAGAGTACAAACCGGACTGCGTGGTGCATTTTGCCGAACAGCGCGCCGCGCCTTATTCGATGAAATCCCCCAAGCACAAACGCTATACGATGGATAACAATCTGGGGGCAACACACAATCTGCTCTGCGCCATCGTCGAGTCGGGACTCGACATTCATGTCGTCCACCTCGGCACCATGGGCGTCTACGGCTACAAAAATCATGGCGCTATGATCCCGGAAGGTTACCTGGACGTAGAGATCCCGCTGCCCGACGGAAAACGCATCGAGACGTCAATTCTACATCCGGCTGACCCCGGCAGCGTCTATCACACAACGAAGACGATGGATCAGCTGGTTTTCTATTTCTACAACAAAAACGATGCTGTCCGCATTACCGACCTGCATCAGGGTGTCGTCTGGGGTACCAATACCGAAGAGACCCGCCTCGACAAACGCCTGATCAACCGTTTTGACTATGACGGCGATTACGGCACCGTGCTCAATCGCTTTTTGATGCAGGCGACCATCAACTATCCATTGACCATCCACGGCACCGGCGGTCAAACACGCGCCTTTATCCACATTCAGGATACGGTGAAATGCATCGAACTTGCGGTCAACAACCCTCCGGAAAAGGGCCAGCCGGTACAGATCTTCAACCAGCTGACCGAAACCCACCGGGTCCGGGACCTAGCCAAACTGGTCGCTGACATGACCGGGGTGGAGATGCAGAATCTTGACAACCCACGCAAGGAAGCGGCCGAAAATGAACTTGTTGTCGATAACAAGTGTCTGCTCGATCTTGGCCTCAAACC
Source organism: Chromatiales bacterium (assembly GCA_036784775.1). Classification (GTDB taxonomy): domain Bacteria; phylum Pseudomonadota; class Gammaproteobacteria; order Chromatiales; family Chromatiaceae; genus QGON01. Next base: position 18,667 of record JAMJIN010000038.1, read on the forward strand.
CACCAAGCTGGCCGAAGGACTGCTGGATGAGGTGATGGAGATCTCGAAAAAATACGCCCATCGTTGCGACAAGAGCAAGATACTCGCCCGCTCGCAATGGATTAAAAAATAACTCAACAGGATCAGGGATTTGATCTACGTCGTCGGAGGCCTTGCTCTCGCCATTTTCTATACGGCTGCCGCCCTTGGCATCGCCATCTGGCAGACCGATCTGCATTGGTTTGGCGATATCACTCTGGCCTGTCAGGTGACCCTCTCGCCGCTGGATCAATGCAGACTGGACACTATCGCCGCCGGCTGGGAAACCCTCGCTGGACTCTGCATGGCGGCCCTGATGCTAATCACTACGCTGTTCCTCGCACAGGGGCGGCAAACTGTTAAACGTTGGACTCTACCTCCCAACACCTTCGAACGCTCCATCCTCTACCGTTTGTTTATTATCGGAGTCCTCACTCTTCTCTGCGCCCATTTTTTTACCCGTATCACCGGACCTGATCAGCTTGGGCGTCTAGCCATGATCGAACGAGAGGGAGTCTTTACGTCTTTGGAAAACCTATGCTGGCCCATCCTGCTCCAGCTGTATGTTACGGATAGATCCAGGATTGGCCGCTATTTTGCGCTGACACTACTGCTTGTAGTCGCTTCATTGGCCTTTTTTCGCGGCACGTTACTCTTAATACTAATTTTCGGCATAGGATTCTACCTACTGGATTTCATCTGGCGCATACTGAACCGACGCAATCACTGGAAACGCTACCGACCAATTCTCACAGAGCAACTTATTATCGGCATTGTTGTTTCGTTGCTTCTGATCCCTGCCGTAATAACTGACTCAGCATCCAGAAAAACCTATATCCTGTCTGGGCAATCAACAACAAATACCTCCTCTGCGGCCAGACAGCCTGCCTCTTCTCTGCAAACGCCTGATCCCAACATCACACCAATAACCCTTCTACCCACAGGTTTGGGAGAGCGGCAGATTATGCAGCGAATCATGTCCCCACTCTACCATGCAAGCATGGCCAGGAAGCTTGCTGACACTGTTCCACCACCAACGGCATGGGACGGTCTTGCCAGAAAATTACGTCTATCCGACCAGCCAAATCTTAATGAGCATCTCTATCATGCCATCTATCCCAGCCACCCAGCAGGTCAAACAACAAGCCTGTTTTTTGGAGAAGGGGCCGCATGGTCATCAGCTCCACCTCTCTTTTGGATCGTTTCAGCCGTGCTGTTTCTCTTTCTTCTGGCACTGGCAGGAGAGCGTGTTGGGGTTCCTATCGGACTGCTGGTTGGGCTGGCTATTTGGCGTGGTTACACGGGAGGGCTCATCGACATTCTCCCCTCTCTCATGCTGCAAATTATCGCCATCACACTGATAGCCAAGCCTTGGATGAAGCGCATGGGAACACTCAGATGAAAGGCCTTCAACGCCACCTGTTACAATTGATGATATTACTGCTGATCGGTATGACCTTACTCCAGTCAACCTGGGTTTATCTACAGATAGACGGCGCACATCGTATACGGGTGATGTACCATCAGCATCTACCCCCTAACTGCTTTCCTTTAGAAATCCAAAGACGACTCCAGCAACACCTGATCAAAGACGTCCCAGGCATAACCTCAAATCAAATCGTCATCTCAAGTTTTGCAGATAAGCTCCATCTATCACTACCAGAGATTTCAAAACCAAGGGACTTCTATGTGAACCTGGAAAACATCCTGAATGAACAGATAAAATGCCTTTCTAACGAGATGTTTTCGCTGGAGAAAACGAACATACAGCAATATGGTTTCAGGCTAAATAAAGTCGAGTCCATCCAGGTCAATTCGCCCCGTACATTGGATTACGTCAGCATACTGATCAACATCATTTTCTGTCTCTTTCTTGCCCGGCTATTTCTCAAGAAAAAAGCTCAACCCCTAAAATAACATTCCCGAAAATGTTTGTTTGACTCAAGGTATTCGATCGTGCATCTACGCAATCTCTATCTGGAGAAGCCCCAACTCATGTTGTTTGTTGGTGGCTTGCTCTACTACCTTACCTTTTTCAATTACGGCATTGTTCTGGATGATGAAGGTTTTTTTCTTATGGGAGCCTCATCGATCACCGAGGGATCCTGGCCCATTGCAGATTTCTTCTCCTACCCGCCATTGAGCTATTTTCTGCTGGCGGGCTTTAACCAGCTATTTGGCGAAGGCGTACTGACAGAACGGATTTTTCTTGTATCAATACTGCTGTTGAATGCACAGCTATTGCTCTATATCTCCAGGTCTGCCCTGCCTGCACTCTGGTCACCACTACCTGTAATTCTCTACACCCTTGCTCCTGGCCCCTGGTACAAGGTGATCTTTATCGCCTCAATCATCTGGGTACTGGCTAGCCTGCTCTACTATCTGAAACAACCCAACAGTAAACGTGCGGCTCTGATTGGCGTTTTGATTGGAGTCGCGTTTATATCGCGCCATCAGGCTGGAATCATCACCCTCATACTTGGCTTTGGCACTCTTCTCAGTCAGGCCATCGGCAATGAACTTGATCGAACCACCCACAATAGGTGGGAGATCTGGATTACATTCGGCAAACAGCTATTCTCCATGCTTTCACTGCTTGTCATCATATTGAGCCTTATGGCTCTGGCGTATGTTATTGCCGGCAAATGGGAGACACTCATCAGCAATATAGACCTCTACTACTGGAAAAATCATGGCAGAGAGGTAATGGGAAAGCAGGGGATTATTTCACGATTCAATCCATTTTCACTTTTTACCAGGCCGCAAGCAGAGCAGTGGTTTTACGCGCTCGGCGTTGCTGGCGCATTTACTCTTTTTCTAACTCATCTCCACAAGTTTTTTCTCTCGAATACAAACCGGGCAAAAAACCAGCTCCGGCTTGTTATTGCGGTAACTGCCATCGGAACCCTGGCCTATACCTATCTATTTGTCTGGAACTCCAGAATGCTCTCCAGCTTTTCAGTAATCTACATTGTCTGGAGCATTATCCTGTCTGACATACAGAGCAGATGTTTACAATCAGGAGGTATTAGGCTTTCAAAATGGGTGCCAATTACCGGCATCTTCATTGTTAGCCTATTCGCCATCTGGTTCTGCCGTGTTCACATCTACTCAGGAAGCCTGACCACACGTTTTTTTCCAACAACCGAACTGGACCATCCACTCTTGAAGGGAATGCATATCTACAGCAGTCAGAAGACAGACATCACACGCATGATGGAACTCACCGCTGAGAACAAGACCGCCACCCTCATCCCAATGTCGGAAGCAACGACTATGTCCTATCTTTCTGGTCTGAACAATCCAACCTTCTATCGCCTGTTTACCACCGAATTCGGCGCACCTGGTGAACCTCAGACCGTACTTCATGCGATTGAAAATAACTGCATAGACTATTTTGTCGCCATGAGAAAACAATTCATAGCAGGAGGGACGAAGGGCTCAAATCTACGAGTTTACGCTCCAGAGATACGTACGCATTTAATTGACTCATATAGAGTCACACCCTTGGGGGAAAGATTTGTCCTACTAAGCCGGACAGCAGAATGTTAGGATACCATTCATTAGAGCGGAGCAGGATGACTCCAGTTATGTTCCTCTGGATATAATCTCCAATTAAATATTGCAAAGGTTATACGAGATAGAGAAGAGCAGAATAAGCTGTAGTCCGCATGATGAGGTACACTAGCCAGACAGGCGAAGCATACTTCGCACCTCGGCAGGCGTTGCTATCGGACGTCCTAAAGCATCAATGATTTTTCGTATGCGCGTTACCAGCATCGCGTTAGTTGCCAAACATGTGCGGTTTTCATCGAACCAGATGTTATCCTCTAGACCAATGCGAATACCGTCTGCTGCAACAGCGCCGATAGCGTTCATATTGAGTTGCGCATCTCCAATGCCAGTAACAGACCAGAAAGATTGCTCCGGCAGTTCGGAAACAATCAACCCCAAATGCAGTAATTTTGCTTGGGCTGCCGCTATATTTCCCAGTAAAATATTGAAATAATATGGCGGCTCAATTAATTCTTTGCGGATTAAATAGTGGGCGAAATTCACCATACCCAGGTCAAAGATTTCCATTTCTGGCTTAATGCCCTTGTCTTGCATGGTTTCTGCCAAGCGCATAATCATATTTGGACTGTTGACACTGTCTTCCCTGTTAAAATTAACAGAACTCAATGTCAAACTTCCCATATCAGGTTTCGCAATACCTGTTAAATTTAGTACCTCAGATCGCTTTTCAAATTCATTAAAATTTCTTCCACTCGTAGTGGCAACGATAACCAAATCAGGGTGCTTTTCGCGAATGGCAGGAATTATCTTTTCATAATAGGAATGCTTATAGGTAGGCAAACCTTCCTCGTTCCGTGCGTGCAAATGCACCATACTTACACCCAAAGGCACACATTCCAGAACATCTCTTACTATTTCATCCGGGTCTATCGGCACATGCGGCGTTTGTGACTTTACTGGAATCATACCCGTTGGAGCCAGGTTGATAATCAATTTGTTCAATTCAGACAGACCCCTTTTTCAGAACGGCTGCCGGCACACCGACAACCGTGGAAAAAGAAGGAACATCTTTTGTTACTACCGAGCCTGCCCCCACTACCGCCCCTTCACCAACAGTACGCCCCAGCATAATTGTGGCGCCGGCACCGATGAAAGCGCCTTTCTTTAAGTGGACACCACTACCGATTATCACTCCAGGTCCGATAAAGACATGGTCTTCAACAATAACATCATGACTGATTATGGCGCCTAATCTGGCCGATACAAAGTTACCAATTTTAGTGCCACTACCAATTAAGCAACCTTGAGGTAAAATAATGCTTTCACCCACTTGCACATAATTCAAATCGACATCCGGATGAATCAGGCTCGCAAATTGACACTCATGGTTTTGTAACAGCTCCGCAACTTTCTCACTTCTCGACCAGTGCCCGCAGACATTATTAAATACAAAACAGCCTTCTGAAATCCATTTTTCCAACATGCCCCGACCGCCAAGCACAGGCACCTCGAAGTAGGACACCCCCTGCTTTTCAGGAGTGTCATCAAGAAAACCCAGCAGATCCCATGTAGCCTCTTTTTGATTGGTTGCATCAATCAATTTAATTAAATCAAAATAGGATGCACCAAAAATAATGAGCTTCTTCATCTTCCGCACCTAGTGTTATTGGCATCCCGAAACCCCCAGATATAATAGGACGCATCCGGGCCAGCATTAACCAGCAGATCCAGAATGCTTACATTATGGCTGAACGGTGGATGCAATTGTTGGTACTCTGGGTAATCAGAGTAATCGTTGAAAACCAGCTTAATTCCTGCCTCATCAAACAAGGAAGGCTCGATATAGTTTTTTGCAGTAGGACCAGAGAGATAATGAGTGATTCCTGTTGCCTTGCATATTGCGATCAGCCGTTCTGTTTTTATTCCGGTAACATTTAAGCTGCCTGCATTTATAAAGTCCGTTCGAACACCCAGATATTGTTGCGCAATTATTTTGATAACATGCTGATTCACTCGAGATAGATTACCCCATTCCTCTCCTAAAAATATTTCATTTATAAGGGCTTCCACATAGTGAAAAAACGGGGCTTTTCCATAATGATGCTTGAGGCTTTTATAGTGTTCTTTTTGCCAACGATACTGGTTTATTTCGACATCCTGAATGAGGCGACTTCGCTTTGCACCAACAGGCACAGTCAACCATAGCGGCCCCCGTTTCGTTTTTATTAAGTTACGATTACGCCAATCCCGAGTAGTGAACTGCACATCGTCCATAAAAACAAACAGATCCACATCATGGACCATGTCAAAATATCCTTTCCATGGAAAGTAACTAGATTGGATAATTGCCCCTAGTTTACTCATACTCCGATCTTAATCATCCGTTCAAGGCAGTTTGATCTTTCATATGGATCCTGAATGAAGCCTAAGCCTGCCAGATAGCCAATCACACTGGCCGCCGTTGAGGACATCTTAATATTTCCATAGGTTGGCAGCAACACTCGCATAGTTTTGAATAACTGCCTCCATTCATTTTAACGTACAACGCTTTAAATCAAATATTTCACCTTTTTTATATTCAAGAATTTCTACATCTTTTTGGTAGTGTTCGCGCATAAAAATAACCAAGCGCTCCATTCTTTCTGCTGACCCTGAAATAAGAACATCGTCATTTGAGCAAATTGAATACTCAAAATCAGTGATGCCATACTTGTTGAGTGCATCCTGAACGTACGGCATTTTTGATGCCCAGCCAATGCTAACCATCTTTATTGAGGATAGATCCTTCTCGCTCCTAAAAGGCAATACCAGTGACGTATAGCTAGGAAACCCTGCAAAAAAAACATAGTCATGTTGATCATCAAGTAAATCATAATCCCGAATATAGTGCTCCAGGTTATACGACTTAATATAATTTCCTACATAGCCAAAGATCAGCATCACCATTGAAAAGAAGATGAATAGCCCTCGTGCAGTCTTGTTTATCTGCACCCCTTTTTCCTCAGAATAATAGTCTTTTAATACAAATACCATGCCTCCCATCAATATGTACATTCCAAGATATACGCGAAATGGAGGAATCTTTATAACAAATGAAATTATTAAAAATATCAGCGCAAAAGCACTTAACAAATAGATTGAGTGCTTGAAAATCCGGCCGCCCCCCCTCTGTCAGGATAGTTGTCCACCCAGTAAAATGGGACTTCAATAACCAATGAGAGTGGGCAGAGAGAGCAATAAATGGG
>JAMJIN010000381.1:0-1818 GCA_036784775.1 Chromatiales bacterium
AGTTCACGAGTTGATCTACTGAAGCACGTGTCTGCTCATGTCACCAGCAGCACAGTTCCAACAATGTTTCAGCGTCCATAGTTACACATCATTGGGTGCTGGTCTTGGCTGCATCCTATTCATGATGAAATTGTTCATCACTTCTGGGCCGTTTGTGTCAAATCCAGGCATGTCCATCATGTTGGCATCATCTGGATCAGCAATGCTGAAGTCACTGACGGACATGGCACACACAATGAGTTTGGCATCGTTAATACCGGACCACTTGCGATACTCCTCGAGTTCCTCTGCAGGATGAATGTAGCCGCAGTTGGTCTCGTTGTCAGTGTAAACAATGAACACATCAAACTTCTTCTTGTTTCTCAATGCATACTGCATGGGCAGTGAGCAGTCCGTCGCACCCATGTTCACGTTCCTGATGACCCGTTCGACGTCTGGTATCTTCATGTGAGGGCCTATGGCAAGTGGAACCAACTGGTTGGAAAAGCCAACAATCTCACATTGGCGCTCTGTTCTCGCAGTGACAAGGGCCAGGGCGGCAGCTGCCATTCCAGGAGTGATGCAGTTGCAACCGTTCACCTGGCCGTAGTACATCGATCCACTGACATCAACAGCCAACAGGTACCGCTTGTTGGTTGGTTCTACCAGTTTGAAGGTCAGGTAGAACGCATTATCGAGGGCCTGTGAGACTGCCGCGTTTGGCGTCCACGTCAAGCTTCCGACATCACTCTTCCCTTTATTGTACGTCAGCAGGGCAACCAGCACATTGAATGGGTGAATCCTGGCTTTCTTCAGGAATTCCAGATTACCAAGCTTGGCGGTGATCGTCTCCTCATGTCTGCTGCCACGAGTCAACATGCCAATCGATGTCATCTTACCCAGGTTGCGGATCATGGCTGTCATCGGCATGTGCTCGAGAAGCGCCTCCCATATGTCTGGGAACTTCAACAGTTGTGTGTTGACATGTTCTCTCACCAGACGGTGCTCTCTGATCATGTCTGCCAACCCAGACACGTTAATGGTGTTCGGATCTCTTTGTGCTTTGACGTCTTCTACGGCCTGGAAGTACTCCAGTAGGCTGTTACTCTCCAGGTCTTCTTTAGCAGCATCGAATCCTTTCACGACGTACTTCAAGATGGCCGTGACACCTTTGTCGTCGATTTCTGCCGGTTTCGGGTGCGACAGACGCACCACATCCTGGTGACTCCATCCGTTGCGATTTTTGTACTTCGTCACCAGATATGCCAGTCGCCTCGCATCTTCTGGGCTCTCCCGAAATCGCAAGTACCAATTGGCGACGGCTTTGCGGTGAGCGCGCCCCCAACCTGTGCCCGTACTTACTGCCTCGCAGTAGCTGAGGAATATGAACAGGTGTGTTGGGATGCGGCAGACTTCGTGCAAACGTTTGTAGCACAACTGTTTTGTTGCTGGATCCACCGACTGTCGAGCACAAATTGCCATGGCGAGCATCAGTCCGCTTTGTTTGGCTGTGCGGCCATCGACGCTGTATTCGACCGCCATATTCACCACTTCATCACCACGCCCCGACTCGATCAGTCTCATGACGCACTGCGCGTTCTCCACCTTTAACTCTTCATCGCTAACGTAGTAGGTCCCACCTTCCGTTCCAAGGCAAAAGAGCCGAGTCAACCTGACGACATCGTCCACCTTGTAAACATAACCACCGGCGTGGTTTGTTGTCATTTTACGTCTATGACCGTCCCGTGGCTCGGACGGCGGCGTAATTCCCCTGGGCGCACTCCCCAACACCCTGGATGACTCCTGCCCCATTGGCATTGTTTAACACGTTGGTTCAAC
>JAMJIN010000382.1:0-1816 GCA_036784775.1 Chromatiales bacterium
TTAAGGCCTGCAATTACTGCGGTAATCAACTACCACATCGTTCTGGTTGCCCGGCGCGCGGCAGGAAGTGCAATGCATGCCTCAAAATCGGACATTTTGAATCAGTTTGTCGATCATCACGGCGCACTACCCAACATGTATCGCGTCCAATGTCGCGACATCCGGTTGCGAACACCGTGACAATACACGCTGCTACCAACGACGACGATGAAGAGTACGTGTTCAGAAGATGAGCAAGTTCACGTCGCACTGGGAAAACAGCGCATCCCAAAACGCCTCATCCAAGTTCAAGGTCAACAGGTAGAAATGATAGTGGACACAGGAGCATCAGTCAACATTCTTGAATCGCACACGTATGACAGCCTGAGAGTGAAGCCAACATTGCAGCCCACGACAACTCGCGTATTCCCGTATGGCGCGACAACGCCACTGTCTGTGCTTGGCATGGCGAACTTCGAATTGCAACACAATGGTGAGCAACTATCAGTGCCTTTTCATGTGATCGAAGGCAACAGTGGAAACTTGCTTGGCTATGCAGCGGCCGAGAACCTCAAGATACTGACGATGGCGAGACAGATCACGACAGCTGATGACAAGGTCAAGGTCATAGAGGACTACAGCGACCTATTCGAAGGAATGGGAAAGGTCAAGGACAGGTTGATCACACTGCACATCGACGAGACTGTCACGCCAAAACAGCAAAAGCATCGCCGCATACCGTTCCACATACGTAAGGACGTCGAACGTGAACTAGCACGACTCGAAGCAGACGACGTGATCGAGAAGACGGACGGCCCGACACCGTGGGTGAGTCCGATTGTCGTTGTGCCAAAGAAAACGGGAGCCGTGCGCATCTGCGTTGACATGCGCGAAGCCAACAAAGCAGTAAAACGAGAAACGATGACCTAATTACAGATCTGAATGGTGCGACAATGTTCAGTACACTCGACCTGAGAGCCGGATATCATCAACTGGAACTCGACCCTGAAAGTCAAATCACAACATTCAGCACACACGTCGCTCTCTACAGGTACAAACGGTTAATGTTTGGCATTAACGCCGCATCGGAAATCTTTCAGAATACGATCGCAGAACTTCTACACGGCCTGAATGGGTGCAGAAATATTTCAGACGACATTATTGTACACGGCAAGACGCCTGCAGAACACAATGCGAATTTGAGAGCAGTCTTGGACAGGTTAAGAGAAAACAACGTTCGCCTGAACCGAGAAAAATGCAAATTCTCGCAGCCAACTGTCACTTTCTACGGACACGTTTTCGGTGCGCATGGACTGCGTGCTGACCCAAAGAAACTCGAATCAATTTCGAAGGCGAGGCGACCAACAAACCCATCAGAAGTACGCTCTCTACTTGGCATGGCGCAGTATGTCTCTCGATTCATTGCCGACTTCGCCAACATCGTTGCACCACTGCGAGAATTAACCAAACAAGACGAACTGTGGAATTGGCAGCCTAAACACGAACAATCGTTCCAGGCGCTAACACACGCGCTGACGAACACGAGCACGATGACCTACTTCGACCCCAACAAGTCGTCGGAAATATTCCCTCTCGGCTTAGGGGCTATCCTCACGCAAAATGGAAAGGTAGTCAGCTACGCAAGCCGAGCACTATCAGACGTCGAAAGACGCTACTCTCAAACAGAGCGTGAAATGCTAGCAGTTGTTTGGAGCGCAGAGCATTTCCACCTATATCTGTACGGTGCAAGCTTCACGATCCACACAGATCACCAGCCACTACTCGGAATATTCAAGAGTCAGCGTCCTGCGTCCGCACGGATTGAGCGATGGAGATT
>JAMJIN010000383.1:0-1814 GCA_036784775.1 Chromatiales bacterium
TATATATACACACACTCCCAATTTGTACAGTTACATGTATACATATTTGTACAGTTATATATATATATATATATATATATATATATATATATATATATATTTAAATACATACATACATACATACATACATACATACATACATACATACATGCGCGAGGATTGCCGATGATGTCATACTATGGTTTCATAGCAGTGACTGCGCGTCAACGACCTCGACGGTCATCGTCGCTCATTCACCTTGCGTAAACGTGACCTTAGCGGGCCGCGCTCGCTATATAGCCGGGGCTGAGCGACGTGGAGCGTCAGTTCACTCGCAGTGAATCGTTGTACTCGATACTCAACCATTCTCTCCTACGTTCGCGGTCTGTCGCTCGCTCGCACAATCATGGGCAAATTCAAGAGGGTTCTCGTACTCGAGGTGGAGATGGCCAAGGACAAGAATGCGGCGACGCCCGGGGGTAAGTACAGGAAGGATACCCCGTGGCTGGTGGAGGCGTTCAAGAAGAAGGGGGTTGAGTCCGAGGTGCTGTTCGTGACGAACAAGGACACGGCCGAGAGTCTGCTGGCGAAGTATCCGGACACGGCTTTCCTTGGCCGAGTGAATCCGATGGATTACCCGGTACTGTCTCTGAACGAGTACGTCGCCATGCTGGACGGACTCAACAAGAAGGGCTGTCTCCTCGGCCCGCTGCCCGAACACATGGACCGACTCGGCAGCAAGATGATCCTGTACGAGCTGAAGGACTCGGCGATGGGAGACCGGGAGGTGCGCCTACACATGTTGGCCGATCTGAGGGCAAACAAGGGAGAGCTCGAGAAGATCATCCCGAAGGGCGGCGAGCCGAGGGTGCTGAAGATGATGCGCGGCTCGACGGGGCTCGGCGTCTGGAAGTTGGAGAACAAGGGTGACAACGAGATCGCCATGACCGACGCCTACACGTCGACGACGGAGGTATTGCCTCGTGACCAGATCCTTGTCAAGTTCTGCGAACTGTCTCAGGAAGACGCCATCAGCATGTCCTTCCTTCCCCTCATCAAGGACGGCGAGTTCCGCTTCCTCATGAGCAAACACAAGGTATGTAGCATCACGAATACACCCGTCAGTGTATATAAGTACGTATTGTTATTTAATAAGTCTACATTGAACGGTTATCGACAACGCTGTAACACTGAAATACCTCACAAAAGGTGAAGCTTTCGTGAGTGGTATAACTAAAAACTTTTTTCGATCTTTAGTCTTAAAATATTCCCTGTCCAGTCGAACTATTTTTCGTTAGTGTGTTAGTTTTGCAATAACAGCAGAATCCGTCATCAATGCCAACAGCTGGAAAAAACTAGATATGCTGGAGGGGGCTAAACTACTGTTGAACCGCTCAAATGTAAGCTACTTTTTCTATTTTCCAAAAGCATTTATCTCGATTCATATCAACTGTGTATTTCAACGCATTGTGGTTTCTCACCACCGTTTTCTACAACGTGGTATTGCACATTGTTTTATTCGAAGTGATGTAACATGTGGCGTGTATAACGATAACGCCCCGTCCACGTGGTCACCCACGTTGTGTCGTTGGTTCCTGTTTTGACGTCACGGTCTTGTTGCTGTAGATCTTGGAGGTGGTGCACAAGAAGCCGGTCGACGAGACGGCCTTTACTGCGACGCTGCGTAGCGGGGCTATCTACAACATCCTCGACCTCACGGAGCACAAGAAGATGGTTGACGCCGTCGAGGCGTGGTCGAACAATATCAAGAAGATCATGAACATCGACGACGTGCCGTACTGGTGGTCGGTCGACTGCATCGAGGCCGAGGGCGC
>JAMJIN010000384.1:0-1813 GCA_036784775.1 Chromatiales bacterium
CCTTGCGGATGGCGGTACGAAAATACGCTGATTGACACATAGGCCTGGCAACCACCATAGATAGGTTTCAATCCAGTGGTTGGGTCAGTCACGTTGAGGGGGATGGGTTGTCTATCGGCATCGACCACTTGGGGTTGATATTTACCGGCCGACAGACTGGCAAAACAGACGACACCAGGCATCGAGGCTACCTGCTGTACGTAGTTGGGTTTTTCATCCAACAGGCGGATAGGTTTTTTGCAGCGTTGTGGGGTGTCCCACTCCTGTGGGAAAGCAGCACGCCCAATCGCCTCAACCTGCTGATCAATCTGCTGGCGAACGGTCTCATCCATGAGGATAGTGCAGCCGAACTTGGGTTCGCTCCCGTTGATGCTGCGGGCTTCGAACAAGGTCTCGGTATAGGACAACCGGACGGGCCCGACTGTGAAGTTTTCAGAACGTGGCATTTGGGACATGTTTTTCTCCTTACAGGAAACTCAGGGTTTTGGGTGCAGTAGCTGAGGTGCGGCTGGGTGGCGGCACGTCGGCAAATAGCGCGTTCGCATCGAACAGGACCGGTGCGCCCTTGGTGCTGGAGGGAACGACTTTAAGAGCGCCCTCAGGTTTGGTGGTCATTTTGGCCAGGCTGGTTTTTTTACGATCAGACCAGTCCTTCACACGGGCTAACGACTCGATCTGTTTGGGGGTGCGTATGACCGTTTTCATGGAATCCTTCTGAGGGATACCCATACTGTGGAACTTCGCCAGGAGATCGACCTCATCCATCGCCCACTTACGGGTAGATCGACCGTGAATCACCTTGTAGCCAGGGAGCGCACGTCCCGACTGGAATCGACGCAACGCTTCAATCTCGATCTCGTTCAGCCATTCGCGCACCATCGGGGCCGCATCGAGGATCTGGGTCAATCGTTCATCGGGGATAGTGTTGTCGACGACAGGCACTGATCCAGGAGCTCCCGGTGTGGGTACGTTGGCAAACGCTTGTTCGACCACCGTCATCGACTGGGTGACCAGCTGCGGGCATCCTGGGTTGGCATTGCAGTATTTGCAGTGCGTTCCAGCTATCAGTGGCGCTTTCGGATCATCGTTGGCGACGGCAACGGCGATTCGCGCCTCACATTTTACTTTGTATTCATCGAGCGACCAGTCGTAAACCTTCACGGGATCCCGCGCATCCCTGGGTTGGATAATCACAGTGCGGCGTTGTTTGAACCGTTGTACCGGCCACGGATTGCAGGCGCCCATTAGATACTCGAGGAGTTGAGGAGCATCGGGATAGATAACGTTCTGCCCATCTTTATAATCAGCGATAACTATCGCATCGGTATTGGGGTTGAACAGGATGATGTCCGCCGTGCCGGCCCACGCTTTTATGTTGTAGCGGCGACCGATGTCGACCGTCTCCTCTACCTTCAGCTCTGTGCCGACTCCCATCTCGGTCAGGGTTGTGTGGACGAAATCGACCGCTACACGCACCCAAGTCGGAGGGCCAAGCCAGGGTCCCGCAGCTCAGTGAGTGATTTCTCCAGCAGCGTGTGGCTGTGAGTGCCATCGATGGCGTACTTACCGGACGGTTTAGCCGGATACTTGGCCGCTTCAAGGACGGAGCCGAGGCATTTACCCCGACGCTCAGCGCTGGAGGGTCCCTTCGCCCAGTGCCGTGGTTGTTCGGTAGGTAGGTTCATCATGCGACCTCTTGGCTGGTGGTGCAGGCTTCGCGCACATCGCGGATGACAGCTTGCAACTGTTCGTCAGTAGATCCCGCCAGTTGCGCGGCGTTGTGGTGTTGCATGATGGCGCGAATCGCGTCCTC
>JAMJIN010000273.1:0-3379 GCA_036784775.1 Chromatiales bacterium
TAAACTGTTCCGCCAACGCTGCCCGGTCAAAGATGTCTGTAGTGGCGAGTTCGCAACCAGGGTAGACCTTGAGATGAGAGAAACGTTCGGGATGGCGGGTAACTATCCTACAGGCGGTACCCGCTTTGCTTAGCCGTCCCACCAGATGTTGTCCAACAAATCCGCTTCCACCGAGGATACAGGCACGAACGACCGACATCATTTTCTCTCCAGCGTTTTTATACTTGTAGTTGGTGAATAATGGACCCGAATCGATAGTGGTTCAACTATCCTGTTTAGCAGAGTGAAGCGAAGGCGCTGATGGAGAATCTAACCCTGACATTTGGACTCTTCCCGGTACTGCTCTTCCTTCTTCTGGGTGGCGTTGTGGGTACAGTTGCCGGTCTTTTTGGTGTGGGAGGCGGATTGGTGGTGGTGCCTGCACTGATTTGGGGATTGCCCCTGGTGGGGGTCGAGGCGAGTCTGGTGGTGCATATCGCCGTGGGGACTTCACTCACAACGATTGTTTTTACCTCACTTGCGGCCATTCGCGCCCACCAGAAACGTGGCGCTGTGCTCTGGGATTATGTCTTGCGATTGACCCCGGGCATCCTGGTGGGCAGTTGGCTTGGAGGGATCGCCGCCGGCGCGATGGATGCGATTATGTTGCAGCGGGTCTTTGGTACCTTTGCCGTCCTGGTGGCGCTGCGGATGTTTTTTCTCGGCAACGGCAGTTCGGCATACCGCCTGACACAGGCGTGGCTGATGACTCTGGCAGGCAGTGGTATCGGCTTGGTGTCGGCGATCGTCGGCATTGGTGGTGGCACAATGACCGTGCCGTTGCTGCATGCCGGTGGGGTGGAGATGCGCAAGGCTGTGGCAACATCAAGCGCCTGCGGTCTGCCGATTGCTCTCGCCGGCGCCGCCAGTTTTGCTATAACGGGTTGGGCTGTGGAAGGGCTGCCGGCAGGGAGTACCGGTTATCTCTATTGGCCGGTTGGCCTGATCATCGTAATGACCAGTGTGTTGACAGCACCATTTGGTGCGGCATTGGCGCATCGGTTGCCGGCAGCGATTTTGAAACGGGTGTTTGCGATTTTTTTACTGTTGATGGGTATACGGTTACTGCTGGGGTAGCGACTGCCTCGATTGTATCGCGGAGGGACTGGGCAGCTGAATCGGCATTTTGCGAAAGAGCAGGAGCTGATCATTAGTGCCTTTCAGCACCAGGCGTCCCTGGTTGTGGGCGAACTCATAGGACTGGGTTTTGTTCGACTTGGAGTCGTGAATCAGGAGCTGGTTTTGGCCGAGTCTGTACTGTCCATCCTGGTAGTGATCGCGGTTGGCATAGATTCGGAAATGGCCGTATGCAAGAATCAGAACCTTTCCACCCTGTCCTTTCCAGACGCCATCCAATGGAGACTGGGGCATATTGAGCAGCTGAGTGGGGGCAGTGGGTGTGGTTTGCGGGTAAGGTTGAACGTTGGACGCTGCAGGTGCAGCACCTCCAGTGATCTGGCTCCCCAGGTTCTGTATCTGTTCCTGCCCGGATTTGGCCAGAGCGGGGGCCTGCGACATCATGCCCTGCATCGGCTGTTGCGTAACAGATGGCATAGCTGGTGTAGCCATGCCCGGCATCATCTGCTGACCTGGGATCGCACTCCCCGGCATGGTGTAGAGTGACCAGGGTGCGGGGGCCATATTCTGCCAGCTGTTGAATGGCTGAAAGTTGTTGCCGGAGGACCAGTTGACCCCGTCATTCGGGTTGCTGCCCTGAGACTGATTGGCAATCTTTCCCATTGCGTCCATCATCGACAGCATTGCTCGTGCCATGGTGTTTGATGTGGAGTTCCCACCCGCAATCACTAACGGGGAGCAGAGGATGAGTAATAATAACTGTTTGTTGAATCGAAACATCTTTAGTCTGTGGTTTAACATCAGGTCATCTCATTCTTAGACAGGGGTTGAGTGGCCGCGCCGCTCTTGTCAGGAAAGGCTAATGGTGGTTAGCTATGGGTCGAGCAGTCAATTGACCGCCGGAGCTGCTTTCTATGATCCCGATACCGCAAATGGTAGCAGGGTTATCGGCAGATGATATGCCTGAATGGTTGAAAATAAGACGACAATAAATACCGAGACTCAAATTTGCTCGGGCGAGGGGAGAGAGTAGATTCAATGAACACGCAACAACGATCTGATGGAGAGCGTAGAACCGGCACCCAGGGAATGATCGACAAACTGCTCGATGAGCGTCAGGAGATGCTGGTGCTTTTTTGTCAGGTGGCCGGGCTCGAGCCCTTTTCACGGACGGAGTCATTGGAAAAGCTGCTGCAGACTTTTTGCCAGGTCCTGGTGGATTACACCGCCTTTGGTCATTTCGAAGTCTTCGGTCATATCAGTGATGGTTCTGAGAGACGTGGTCGTGTAATCAAGGTAGCTGAAGAGATCTACCCCGGTTTTGTCGAGGCCACAGAGGCTGCAGTGAACTTCAATGATAAATATGACCTTTCAGACCATGAATTGAAACTCGACAAGCTGTCAAAAGACCTCTCTTCTCTGGGAGAAGAGCTGGCGATTCGTGTCGAACTTGAAGACCGACTGGTTGCAACCATGTTGGCGCGCTGAGCTTCCAATCCCCAAAAAACGAGAACTTCCACTTAGTTATCAGGAATTCAGGTCATATTCCTGCGGGGATTCCCTACTTGTTGCCAACTTGGATAGGGCGAAAATAGCAGATCAGTACCTGGAGTTGCCTGCCTGTCAGGGCACAATATTCAGAGCTATTCAACATTTGCGTAACATTTATATGGAATTGGTGTAACATCCGCGTAGTGTTAAAAACAGCTTGGTGGGCATGGGTAAACGACTGAAAAAGCTGTTTCATTGGCAGCCTGGGCGTGCGGAGTTCCTGTCGCCTTTAAGGAAGCTTACGCGCCCGGTTTTGCCGCTGGAAAGATTTCAGATCGGCATAGATAATACCCACATCGACATCTTCCTGAGCCCGAAGATCAGCGCCACGGCCAGTGAACTGGTCAGGCGTATAGTCAATGAGGATCTTGCCCGGAACAATTGGGGCGAGGTGGGACCAGAAGCTTCCAGCAAAGATTTTGACGCTTTCAGAGAGACCTACAGCGGTTTGATGGAAGTGGTCGTAGAGCGTGTGCATGACCGTGCAGCGGCGACTGAAGTCATTCAACTGTTGCATATTTCGTTATTGAAACTCCTGCTGGAGTTGCCCGGCCAGGAGATTAAACGTCTGCGGCATCAACTGCAGCAGGATTCCAGCAATTTCTCACCTCAGCTGGCAGGGCGATCACTGGAGCTGCATGAGCGGGCCGTGGCGCTCGCAAAGCTCGAGCCGGGGGTCACCTATCGGACCCTGCGGCGTCTATTCAAGGTG
>JAMJIN010000274.1:0-3378 GCA_036784775.1 Chromatiales bacterium
GGATGTGACGTTCTGACGGAGGATGTATCGACGCAGCGAGGCGGCCTTCGCCATCTATGCGCGGTTTTACTCAGCCGCTAACATTGGGTGACATCACGCGTTTTGACTCACCGCGGGAGTTGATGAGCTATCTTGGGCTAGTGCCAAGCGAGCACTCCAGCGGCGGTTCACGGCGTCAGGGGCGCATCACCCGTACCGGCAACGGCCATGTGCGCCGGGTACTGGTGGAGGCGGCATGGAATTACCGCTTTCCCGCACGCAAGACACGGGACATTGAAAAACGTGCCGAGAAGACATCGGAGCAGGTTCAGGCCATCGCCTGGCAGGGGCAGAAACGCTTATGCGGACGCTACCGGTCGCTCATAGACCTGGGCAAGGTCAAACAGCAGGTGACCACGGCGGTGGCACGTGAGCTGGCGGGGTTTATCTGGGCAATTGCCTGCGAGGTCATGGGTAAGGCACACGGCAGCAAGGCACTGGCATGAACGGGTGTCAGTGGCTTCGGTTCAGGGTATGGGAGGCCGGTGAGGAGAACCCCAGGCGCTCCTATGTGGCGCCCTCTTTCGGGAGGGCAGACCCACGACTGTAGAGAAGGGCAGCTCCGCGACGAAGTGAAGTCAGGTCGGTAACCAACCCACGTATATCAGAGTGATCCACCGTCGTTGAATCGCCTTTCATATCCTGAACTGAGGCCATTGACAGAGAGAGAGAAAATGAAAATTATTGCTAATAGTTGACAGGTCAATCCATATCAGGAGCCGCGCCCTCGCGGCGAGGCGCCGCTCCTACGATTTAAACAGCCTTACACTTCCATGCATTTCTACTGTCATAAGGAATATGGCAAGGAAATTGCATCTTTCAGTTTGAAACTGAAATTACGGGAAGCGAGGAACCAACCATGTATCCCTCACTCTGGATAGCAAAAACCGGCCTGGATGCGCAGCAGACGAATATGTCTGTGATCTCCAACAATCTGGCCAATGTCAATACTACCGGCTTCAAACGGGATCGCGCGGTCTTCAATGACCTGATCTATCAGAATTTTCGCCAGGTGGGCGCTAAGTCATCCGAGACCACCGAACTGCCTTCCGGTCTGATGGTCGGCACCGGCGTCAAAGTCGTGGCGACCCAGAAGCAGCACAGCCAGGGAAATATCGTACAGACCGGCAATTCGCTGGATATGGCTGTTCAGGGCAAGGGTTATTTCCAGGTCCTGCATCCTGACGGCAGTATTGTCTACAGCAGGGACGGTACCTTCAGCCTCACTGCCGATGGTGTGGTGGTGACGACGAATGGTTACGAACTGCAACCGGCGATGACTGTGCCAACTGATGCCACCAGTATTACGGTGGGCTCCGATGGCGTGGTCTCCGCACTGCAGTCAGGCAATACCACACCAACCCAGATAGTGCAGATCGAACTGGCATACTTTGCCAATCCCCAGGGCCTGGCCCCTATCGGTGACAACCTGTTCCGTGAAACGAACGCCAGTGGTGGCGTCAATACTGCGGTACCCGGCACCGACAGTACCGGCACTCTCATTCAGGGTGCGCTGGAGAGTTCCAATGTAAACGTAGTGGAGGAGCTGGTGAACATGATTGAGACCCAGCGGGCCTACGAGATGAACTCCAAGGCGATCTCCACGACCGATGAAATGCTGGCCTATGTGAGCAACCAGCTTTAAGGGTGAGTGAGATGATGAAAGTGCTTCTCTTTCGACTGACTCCACTGTTGCTGGGTCTGTTGCTGCTTTCCGGTTGCCAGACCCAGGGACCGGTGCGGGATATCAACTATGCGCCGGTGCGCCCGGTGGCACCGCCGCCAATGCCCCAGGGTAATGGTTCCATCTTTCAAAATGGCCATGAGGTTTCATGGTTCGAGGATTTGCGCGCGCGCCGGGTCGGCGATCTCTTGACGGTGACGCTGTCAGAAAATACCTCCGCCAATAAATCGGCCAAGACCAACGCCAAGAAGAGTACGAAGAATGATATAGGCAATCCCACGATCCTCGGCTCCACAGTGCAGTTCAGCGCGCCGGGCATCATCCCGCTGGCCAGCAATGATAACAATTCATTGGCTTTCGGTACCTCTTCCGCCAACGACTTCAAGGGAGAGGGCAGTTCATCCCAGAGTAATGCGCTGACCGGCAATATCACGGTGACCGTGATTGAGGTATTGCCCAATCGTAATCTGATGATCAGGGGTGAAAAGCGCATCGGTATCAATCAGGGAAACGAATATATCCGCCTCTCCGGCATCGTGCGTCCGATGGATATCACGCCGGAGAATACTGTCGAGTCGACCCGCATAGCTGACCCGACCATTATCTACGTGGGTGACGGCGCCCTCGCGGATACCAGTTCCATGGGCTGGCTGGCGCGTTTCTTCAATAGCGCACTGATGCCCTTCTAATCGATGTGGTGAGTAAAATGACCCTGCAAAGAACTTCTTGATTAGTACGAATGTTCAGCAGTGACTCACGGAATGAGCCACTGGTTGTTGCAAGATGATGCCACGATCCACAATAGGAGAGCGGACATGGCACAGAATCCAATCCAATTTCAGACAGGCATGAGCTTGAGCGATTTGTTCAAAGACTACGGCACCGAAAGCCAATGTGAAGCGGCCCTTGAGCAAGCACGTTGGCTGTTAGCGGCTGAGTAAAACCGCGCATAGATGGCGAAGGCCGCCTCGCTGCGTCGATACATCCTCCGTCAGAACGTCACATCCTCGTCCACGTCAAAGACTGTCACCCGATCCTCTTGCATCAGCTCCTGCAGTTGCAACCCGTATCGACTCCAGATCACCTCACGTAGCTCATCAATAAATTCATAAACAGCCAATGCTTCACGTGCAGTCCAGTAACTTCTCAAAAACCCGTGGCAAGCAGTAAATAATTACAAAAAGCACTTGACAGGGTTTTGGGGCAAAAAACTAAAAATCCTGTCATGGTACAACTCTGGTTTGGAAACTGTCATGGCTGATCTTGTAGCGCGCACTATGCCATTGTAGATGGCGGTAAAAACCCGAACATAATTGGCGAACAGCGGTAACCGGATGAAATAGCTGCAAATAGCGAGTCAGAAGAAACAGCCAGCGACAAAGAGTGACATCGAGAAAGAAATCGGGAAGATGTAGGGAGCCGTTGAGAAGGTGTGGTACCGGGTGTATCGACCTCGACAGTCCCCCGATACCGCACCTCAAGAGCCGTGCAAAGCACGAGCCTGATAAGTATTTATCACTTTCCTCCTTTAATCCAGTCCTCATCGGCAGTTGCCGCCGATGGAGAACACTGCCCGTCTTTACAGCTGTGCCCGTTGTCACGGCCAAACCGCCATCTGCAGCTACTGCGACCGGGGCAACATCTATCTTGATTAG
>JAMJIN010000039.1:0-25224 GCA_036784775.1 Chromatiales bacterium
ACTGTCGAGGTCGATACACCCGGTACCACACCTTCTCAACGGCTCCCTACATCTTCCCGATTTCTTTCTCGATGTCACTCTTTGTCGCTGGCTGTTTCTTCTGACTCGCTATTTGCAGCTATTTCATCCGGTTACCGCTGTTCGCCAATTATGTTCGGGTTTTTACCGCCATCTACACCCTGCAGGGCTCGCTGAATCTGCCCCACGACGTGGTCCACATCATCCTTGCGTGTGCGCAGGTAGGGGTCATCCATCTCATCGAAGACCCGCACCAGTTCGTCCCGACGCACCTGTAGCGCCCACTCGGCGGCAAAGTATTGTTGCCGGATCAGTACGATCGGCGCCTTGCTGATTGCCGAATCCTCCATCATCAGGAGGTGTGTTTCGATGAAGGAGCTTATGTCCTGGGCAGTGTCGGATGGGATGTGTTGATGGACTTGCTGCAGCTCCTCTTTGGCATGCGCGAGTGCCTGATTGAAACGGGCTGTCTCCTTTTCGACCTGGAAGCCGGGATGGTGCGGGGAACGACCTCCAGAAAACCTTGTTGCAGCAGGAAGGCCTGGCCGATGGCTACCTCCCGAGAGGCTGCGATGCCGATTCCGTGGCAGGAGAGGGTCACTCCTCCTCTCCAAAGCGGTTGTTTATCAGCGACTCGATGGCATCAAATGCTTTGTTCTCATCCTCTCCTGAGATGGTTAAACTCAGTGTAGAGCCCTGACTCGCCGCCAGCATCATGACGCCCATGATGCTTTTGCCATTGACCTGCTGACCGTTGCGTTTCAGATGGACCTCGCTGCCGTAGCGGCTGGCGCATTTTACCAGTTTGGCGGCTGCCCTGGCGTGCAGGCCCAGCTTGTTGATGATGGTGACTTCTTTAAGGATCATGGCCAGTGAGTTATCGAAAATACTGAAGTAGGCCGGTTCAAGCGTAGCGGAACCGGCAACGTTATTTGTGTTCTATCAAGCCTGGATCGCCCGATCCGCTACGCTTGATCGGGCCTACGCCTTGAGCAGCAGCAAACTCCGGCCTTCAGGATCTATGCCGTTTCCGGTCTGCGGCAACAGACAATGCCGTCCTTGCCGCCGCTGATCGCCTTGCTGGTGAGCTCTTTCAGGTCGAGCGGTGCATAGTTCAGTACCCGTACCAGCATCGGCAGATTGATGCCTGCCACCACGTTGATTCGTCCCTCATCCAGCAGATCGTAGGCGATATTGCTCGGGGTGGAGCCTAACATGTCGGTGAGTACCAGTACACCGTCTCCCTGATCCAGCTGGGCGATCAGTCTTTGGGTCTTGGTGCGCAATTCATCTGGATCGCAGTCGGTGGTGACGGCCAGTGCCTCGGTGGAGAGTGGACAGACTCCCATCATGTTGACGGCGGTCTGCAACAGGGTGTGTCCGACCTGGTTATGGGTGATGATCAGCAGGCCAATACTCATGACAGCTCCCGGTGACGGCTCAGTATCTTGCGGCCCTGGGATTTGAAATGGCGAAAGAGCTGGTCGGTAATGAAAACTGATCGATGTTGTCCGCCGGTGCAGCCGATGGCAATGGTGAGATAGCTGCGTCCGTCCGCCTCGAAGCGGGGTATCCACTCCTCCAGAAAACGGATCAGGTCATCCCGCATCTGCCTGCTGTCTTGGCTGCTTTCCAGGAATTGTGCTACCGGACCGTCGAGACCTGTGAAGGGTCTCAGCTCAGCTTGCCAGTGCGGGTTGGGCAGGCAACGCACGTCGAAGACGAAGTCGATATCACGCGGTACGCCATGCTTGAAACCGAAGGACTCAACCAGCAGTGATACCTGCTGCTTGTCTCCGCTCACCCGGCCACGAATCAGGTCCCGCAGTTCATGTAGATTGGTGTGGGTGGTGTCTATACAGAGGTCGGCGTTGCTGATCAGGGGTTCGAGCAGAACCCGTTCACGCTTGATGGCCTCCTCCAGGGAGATATCCGCAGTGGAGAGCGGGTGTTTCCGGCGTGTCTCACTGAAACGTTTGATCAGGGTGTCGCTCTGCGCCTCGAGAAATATCATCTCGCAGTTGATGCCTTGCTCACGCATCTTGTCGACCATCTTGGGCAGTCTGCCCAGTTCATCAGGTTGGCTGCGGGCGTCGATACCGACTGCGGAGGATTGAAATGCCGCTTCCGGTGCTTCGATCAGATGTTTGGAGAAAGCCTCAAAGAGGCAGACCGGCAGGTTGTCGATGCAGTAGTAATCCAGGTCTTCCAGGGTGTGCAAGGCGATGGATTTTCCTGAACCCGAGAGTCCGGTGAGGATGAGAAGTTTGGTGCCAGCTGTCATGGTTTACTGCACGTTGGTATTATTTTGGAGGCCGCAATATGGGTAGGGTAGCGCAATCTGTCGCCAGATAAAAAACTGGAGTGACATATTACAAATTAAAAGCCTATCCCGCAGCAGATATTTTGCACTGAAATTTGGGTTAATCCTGCTGCTGGTCGATGAAACGGCGTTGCCGCTGGGCAAAATCCTCAGCCGCATTGTAACCATCGATACGTAGCAGGTGTTGTCTGACCGCGGTTTCCACCAAAATCGCCAGATTGCGCCCTGCCGCCACCGGCAGCATTGTCTGGTGGATGTCGACGCCGAGCAGATTTTTCAATGAATGGCTGCCCTGGAGTCTGTCCATCTCCGCTACCTCATCGTCGTCGAGACACTGCAGATCGATGATCAGATGCAGGTTCTTTCGGGGTTTGACGGCGCAGTTTCCGAACATGGCGCGGATATTGAGGATGCCGAGGCCCCGGACCTCCAGAAAATCCTTCAATACCGGAGGGCAGCTGCCGCTTAGCGTTTTGTCGTCGATGCGGGTGATCTCGGTGGCATCGTCGGCTACCAGACGATGTCCCCTGGAGATCAGCGCCAGGGCCAGCTCACTTTTACCTACCGCTGAATCGCCGCTCAGCAGGACACCTTTGCCCAGTACTTCCAGGAAAACACCATGTACCAGTGTGGTTTCGGATTTGCGTTGATTGAGCAGATGCTGCAACCGAGTGATGACCTCATGGTCTTCCGTTGGCGTGATCAGGAGGGGGATGTCGTTGTTTGTGGCGAGTTGGAAGCAATCGTCGCTGGGAGTACAGCCGTTGGAAAAGATAATGGCTGCGGGACTGGCGCCGAACAGTCGTTTGAGGCTTTTTCGGTGGTGGGCCTCGTCAAGCGACTGCAGGTGCCGCTGCTCCTGTGGGCCTATGACCTGTATCCGATTGGGCCGGATCATGTTCATCGGACCCACGGGGGGCTGGGCATCATCCTGCGCATCCAGCGGGTGAATATGGCGATCAACAGGCTGCTGGCCGCGGAACCAGCTGAGCGCCAGTTCTGTACCGTACTGGCTGATCAGATCATAAAGGGTGACGGGTGGATTCATTGACCGGTGCTGGCACCATCCCGCAGACGGATGAGTTTGAAAATATCCTCTGCCGTTCCGGTTTGCCGTAGTTTGTCGCAGAAACCGGCGTCGCTGAACATGGCAGCCAATTTGGCCAGAAGCTGCAGGTGCATTTCAGTCGCCTCTTCCGGTACCAGCATGGCAAAGGCCAAGTCGACCGGGTGCCCATCCACGGCGTCGAAATCGACTCCCCCCTGAAGCTGGATGAAAGCGCCGATAGCGTTTGTTACCTGTGGCATGCGGGCGTGGGGCAGGGCGATGCCCCGGCCCAGCCCGGTACTGCCCAGACGTTCACGCTGCAGCAGGCTGTCGAAGACCATGTCCTGAGTCAGCGCTGGAATCTCCCCGGCCAGACGTTGGCCGAGTTCCTCCAGCACCCGCTTCTTGCTGCTGGCTTCGATCTGACAACCGATGCGTTCCTCAACAATAAAGCCGTCGGGAAACATGCAGACCTCGCTTCGCGTCTATTCTTCGGTAGCGTATTTGAGATCCACGCCACTGCCACGATGATTTTTCAGTTTCTCCTTGTGTTTGATTACCTGGCGGTCGAGTTTGTCGATCAAGGAATCGATGGCTGCATACATATCCTCCTGCACGGAGTCCGCGAAAACATGCGCGCCGTTGATGTGCAGTGTCGCCTCCGCCTTCTGACGCAGTTTCTCCACACTGAGGATGACATGCACATTGGTGACGTTGTCGAAGTGACGTTCCAGTCTTTCTAGTTTTGTGTCGACGTAGTCTTTCAGAGAGTCAGTAATATCGATGTGATGACCGGTCAGGCTAATTTGCATAGTTAACTCCTGTTTCCGATGGGATTTTCCATCATTCTGCCTGTATTCATACCAGGCGTTTACGCTCGTTCGATGGCGGAATCGTCATCGACTCGCGGTATTTTGCCACTGTTCTGCGGGCAACATTGATGCCCTGTTCTGACAGTATAGTGGCGATTTTATTGTCGCTGAGCGGCTTTGTCTTCTTTTCGGCGGCAATCAGTTTTTTGATCAAAGCGCGGATTGCAGTGGCTGAGCACTCGCCGCCGGCGCTGGTGCTGACATGGCTGGAGAAGAAGTATTTAAACTCCAGGGTGCCACGGGGCGTGTGCATATATTTCTGCGTGGTGACCCGTGAAATGGTCGACTCATGCATCTCCAGCGCCTCGGCGATATCTCGCAGCACCAGGGGTTTCATCGCCTCGGCGCCGTGTTCGAAGTAGCCCTGTTGGACTTCGACGATTCTGGAGGCAACCCGCAGGATCGTGTCGTTGCGGCTCAGCAGGCTCTTGATGAACCAGCGGGCCTCCTGCAGGTGGTTTTTCAGGAAGGTGTTGTCCTTACCCGAGTCGGCGCGGCGGATCAGCTTGGCATAGTCCGTATTGACCCGCAGACGGGGGGCAGCTTCCGGGTTTAGTTCCACGCGCCAGGTGCCGTTGCGCCGGCTGACAAAGACGTCGGGAATGACATATTGAGGTTCCGACTCGGCGATCAGGCTGCCGGGATGGGGATGCAGGGTACGAATCAGTTGGGTCATGCTGCTGAGTTCGTCGTCCGTAACCTTCATGCGGCGTTTGATCTGAGCCTGATCCTGAGCGGCGAGCAGTTTGAAGAAATCCTCGCAGAGGCGGATGGTCGGTTGCCGGTATGGCGTATCTTCAGGCAGCTGCCGCAGCTGAATCAGCAGGCACTCACGGGGATCCTGTGCGGCCACTCCAGGGGGGTCGAATGCCTGAATTCGATGGAGTACCGCCTCCACATCCTCCAGAGTCATCTCCTCATCCTCCAGCGCCTCAAGGATCTCCTCGGGGCTGGTGGCAAGATAGCCGTCTTCATTGACGCCATCGATGATCATGGTGGCGATGACGCGATCGGTAGGACAGAAGGGGGTGAGGTTCAACTGCCAGAACAGATGGTCCTGCAGTGTTTGCGCCTGCCCTCGCTGGGCCAGGAAATCGCTGTCCATACTCTCGGCAGAGCCGTTGTTGGTGGGTGGCGTATAGCTATCGTAGACATCGGTCCATTCGCTGTCCACGGGCAGCTCTTCCGGCATCTCCGGGGATTCTGTCTGAACCTCACGTTCATTGTTTGCGTCGTTGAGCTGTTCGGCGGTCGATTCCTGTTTTTCAGGTTTCTGCGCCGTTTCGTCACTATTCTGGCTGAGTCGCTCAAACTCCTCTTCCGTCTCCAGAAGCGGATTTGTCTCCAGGGCTTCCTGTACCTCCTGGGAGAGGTCGAGCGTGGACAGCTGTAACAGGCGGATAGCCTGTTGCAGCTGCGGTGTCATTGTGAGGTGCTGTCCGAGTCGGAGCTGGAGGGTTTGCTTCATCTGCAGGTGATTAGGGCCTGTTAACACTATACGGATGCCCAGCGTTGGCCCTCAAATAAGGCCAGGCAAGGCGCGCAGAGCGCAGTTTGGTTGTTCCAAATAAGCGATGTGCAACGCTGCATGGCCTTATTTGAGGGCCAACCCGAAGGGACAGGCCCCTTTTTCCGCAGGCCTGCGTTGCACTTTCGCTCATGTACGGCAGGTACACAACGCTCAATACGCCTTGTCCTGCGAAAAAAGGGGCGCTGTCGATGGGTATCCGCATTGTATTAACAGGCCCATAAAACCTGGTACGTTATTTGTATGGATTCCATAGGTTTCATTCTAGCCAAAAACAGAAGGTGCGGAAAACTTTATCGCAGATTTCTGTTGTTCTGGATCATGAAATCGTTATTGAACTTGTCGGCAGCTGGCGTGATATCTGAACCGAGATGAGTAACCGCTTGAAATTTGTGGAAAAATCGCTCTCTCCTTACATGGAAAAATGCTCTCCCAGGTAGACAGAGCGAACTTCAGGGTTTGTTAGGAGATCCTGCGGCGTCCCCTCTGCCAGCACGCTGCCTGCGTTTATGATGTAGGCGCGATCGCAGATGTCGAGGGTCTCCCGCACATTATGGTCGGTGATCAGTACGCCGATTCCTCGCTCTTTCAGGTGCAGAATGATCTTTTTGATCTCCAGCACCGCGATGGGATCAACCCCGGCGAAGGGTTCGTCCAGCAGCACGAAACGGGGTTCGATGGAGAGTGCCCGGGCGATCTCCAGTCTCCGTCGTTCGCCGCCGGAGAGGCTCATGGCCATATTATCCCGCAGATGGGCGATACCGAACTCATCGAGCAGTCTGTCGCAGATCTCCTGCCGTTCCGCTTTTTTCAGCGATTTGCGGGTCTCCAGGATGGCCAGAATGTTGTTTTCCACAGAGAGCCGCCGAAAGATCGAAGGCTCTTGGGCGAGATAGCCGATGCCGAGCCGGGCGCGGCTGTGCATCGGCAGGTCGGTGACCTCACGTCCGTCTACCATGACGCTACCGTCGTCCGCCGGGATCAGACCCACGATTATATAAAAACTGGTGGTCTTGCCTGCCCCGTTGGGACCGAGCAGCCCGACCACCTCACCCTTGTCGACCTCCAGAGAAATCCGGTCAACCACCTTGCGGCCGCGATACTGCTTCTCCAGGTTGGTGGCGAGCAACTGGGTCATGGTTTCCCTTTTTTGGGTTCTATGACCACACGGACCCGCTTTTTGCCTTTGGCGCTGGCGCCTGCCTTGACCTGGGATTTTCCGCGCAGGTAGGTGATGCGGTCGCTGCGAAACTGATCCTTGCCCTGTTCCAGCAGCGCCTCCCCGATCAGGTAGATCTCATCCTTTCTGGCATAGTATTCGGCCCGTAGCGCCTGTCCGTGAGCCGCCTCGTCGCTGTCGTCCATGCGCTGCTGAAAGCGCACCGGCTTGCCGATGGCGAAGACCTTTTCTGTCTCGCCATCAACGCGATAGACCCATATCTTGTCGGCCCACAGTTTGGTGCTGCCTTGGGTGATGACCACGCTGCCCTCGTAGATGCTGACGCCTTTGGCGTCATCGATGTCCACGCTGTCTGCCTCCAGATACATCGGCTGATCTTTATCGGTACTGAGTGCGAGGCTGATGGCCGGCATGGACAGGGAGAGAGCGAGCAGCAGACTCAAGAGCCGGTTATTGGGTTTCATAACGGCTTCGTACCTCGGATAGTAGTTTGATTCTGGCGGGTTCTTTGAACCAGCCCCGCATGCCGATGGAGGTGACCCAGTCTTGGCGGCTGTCGAGACGGAATGCGCCATCGGTTTCGGCGTAGGAGAGTTTGGGCTGCACCTTCAGGTCGAAGGTGATGATGTGATAGGGACGGTTTTTCCCCTGCCCCTCCCGGTCAATGGATACCTTGCCGGGAAGGAAGATGTCTTCGCCATTGTTGGTGATACGAGCCTGCTCAGCGCGCAGCTTCCAGGGTGGGGTGACTGGATCGAACAGCCACAGATGCGGATGTTCCAATTCTGCGCTGTCATCGTCCCTGAAGTGGACCAGGTGCTCCGTTACCAGACGGTGTTTTGGGGTGCCTGTCTCACTGTAGGTGGTGATCGTGAGATCTTCGACGTAGTAGTCGGGATGGTGTCCCGCGACCTGCCGGCGCTGCTGTTTCTGTTCTGTTATCTCGGCCAGCCACCAACTCAGTCCCGCGATGGCGGCAGTGAACAGGACGATGGAGAGCGTATGACGATTCACCAGCGTAACGGCTTAAAGGTAGCTTTCCAGCGCAGACTGAAGATTGCCCTGGGCGTCCATCAGTAGTTCGCAGACATCCCGTCCGGCGCTGCGACCCCCCGCATGCGGGGTTTGCCAGTGGGCATGCTGGAGCACGAAGGGGTGGGCGTCATTGACCGCAATGGCGAGACCGACGCGGCGCATGATGGGTAGATCGGCCACGTCGTCCCCCACGTAGGCGACCTCTTCGTCTCTCAGGCCGAGTTGATCCCGCAACTGGAGATAGGTGGGCAGTTTATCCAGCTTGCCCTGGTGGACGTGTTTGATCCCCAGGCTCTCCATGCGGATGCGCACCACTTCCGAGGAGCGGCCGGTGATGATGCCGATCTCTACACCGCTGGCCTGCAGCATCTTCATGCCGTGGCCATCCCGGGAGTTGAACGCCTTATACTCCTGTCCGTCATCGCCGAGGAACAGACTGCCGTCGGTGAGTACACCGTCGACATCGAATATGACCAGTTTGATGTTGCGAGCCTTTTCCTGGATGTCCTGCACTTTCTCTCTCCGATTTTATTAGGGCCAAGGGCCAAGGACCAAGGGTAAGTTGTATCTCTTATCCCTTCCTAGGCCCTCGGCCCTATTAACCTAGGCCCTGCCTTTACATAACGCCGGCACGCAGCAGGTCGTGCATGTTGAATGCACCGACCAGTTCACCTCGTCTGTTTACCACCAGCAGACCGCTGATCTTGTTCTCTTCCATTAACTGCAGAGCTTCGGCAGCGAGCATCTCCGGCACCACCGTTTTACAGTTCACGGTCATCACCTCCGACACACCCGCTTCGTGAATGTTCACTTTGTGGTCGAGGGTGCGGCGCAGATCCCCATCGGTATAGATTCCTGCCAGATCTCCTTGCCCGTTGACGACTGCAGTCATGCCGAGGCTTTTGGAAGACATCTCGATCAGTGCTGTGTTCAGGCTGGCATCGGTGGAGACCTTTGGAATCGCATCCCCGGTGTGCATGATATCACCGATGTGCAGCAGCAGACGCCGCCCTAGACTGCCACCGGGATGGGAGAGGGCGAAGTCCTCGGCGGTGAAGCCCCGCGTCTCAAGCAGGGCGATCGCCATGGCGTCACCCATTACCAGTGCAGCGGTTGTACTGGAGGTGGGGGCGAGACCCAGCGGACAGGCCTCCTTCTCCACGCTGACATCGATGCTGACTTCCGCTTCGCATGCCAGTGTGGATCTCGGGTTGCCGGTCATGCTGATGAGCGGCACGCCGAGGCGCTTGATCAATGGCAGGATGGTCAGCAGTTCGCCGGTCTCCCCTGAATTCGAGAGTGCAAGCACCACATCGCCGCTGGTGATCATACCGAGATCGCCATGGCTGGCTTCACCGGGATGGACGAAAAAAGCGGGGCTGCCGGTGCTGGCGAGGGTAGCGGCGATCTTGCTGCCGATGTGACCCGATTTTCCCATGCCGATTACCACTATGCGGCCGGGACACTCGAGCATATAGCTGCAGGCGCGGGCAAAATCGTCGTCGATACGCGCCGCCAGCGATGAGATGGCGGCAGCCTCGGTTTCGATCACTGCCAGTCCCAGGCTGCGGAGTCTGCCGGCCTCTTCCTGAGTGATCGGTTTACCTTGTCTCATTGATCTCTCTCGAATTAACGTAATAAAACAGCCGTTCGCAGGCATGATCAAGCGCAGCGGATCAGGCAACAGACTCTAGCCGCTGTGTCCAGGCGCTAGCTTAACGTAAAAAACAGCAGTGTCTGATAGCCGATAAAAGCGAGCAGCAGCAGAACGCCTTCAATGCGGTTGATCTGTCCTTTCAGTTTCCCAAAACCATAACCCATGGCAAAGAGGGCAAGGGTCAGCCCGATCATCATGGGTTGGTCCCGGTAGAGTGCGGCTTCGGAAAAGACTCCCGGCGCAATCAATCCAGGCAGGCTCAGGACCGCCAGCAGATTATAGAGGTTGGAACCGATGATGTTGCCGATGGCAAGATCGTCCTCCCCCTTGAGGGCGCTGGCAATGCTTGCCGCCAGCTCGGGCAGACTGGTGCCCAAGGCGACGATGGTCAGGCCGATCACCAGATCGCTGATGCCGAAAGTGGTGGCGATGTTGACTGCCCCCCAGACCAGCATGCGTGAACTCACCAGCAGGCAGATAAGCCCGAGTACCAGCCAGAAGATCGCACGACGGGTGGGCATGTCGTGAGGGATTTCTGCATCGAACTCGTCTGCTATCGGGTCGGTTGGAGAGCCTGTTTTAGCGGCCCGGATCATCCAGCCGAGCACGGCGATCAGGACGACAATCAGGATCGCGCCGTCGAGCTGGTTCAGTTCCCCGTCCAGCATGAGTAGCAGGCTGAGGCCGGTCACGCCGAGCAGCAGGGGGTACTCCCTCTTTAATACGCTGGAGTGGACGGTAAGAGGCACGATAAGCGCGGTAGTGCCAAGGATCAGGCCGATGTTGGCGATATTCGAACCCAGTGCGTTACCGATTGCGAGGCCGGGATTGCCATCAAGCGAGGAGACGACCGAGACCAGTATCTCCGGTGCGGATGTGCCGAAGCCGACAATGGTGAGTCCGATCAGCATCGCTGATACACCCAGGTTGCTGGCCAGAGCGGCGGCGCCGATGACAAAGCGATCGGCACCCCAAACCAGGATGGCAAGTCCAACGAGAATGGCAAGTGAGTCGATCAGCATCTCTTCTTAATAAGGTTTATTGTGTTGTCGGGAAAGGGCGCAATTTTTTCAGACCCGGAGGGGAAAGTCCAAAGAGATGTTAGCCGGGTTGCTCGCTGAGCTTGACAAGTCAATAATAATATCAGATAATTCTAACATAATGATTACCTGCTGATGGCAAGTGTCAGTACTCCTCCATCCTCCTAAAATGGTGGTTATATTTAAGCGCAACGTCCTCCGTTGCGCTTTTTTTTTGCTGGCGGCGAATGAGGTCTTGTTTCCTGTCGGATCATCCGGTACTATTC
Organism: Chromatiales bacterium; assembly: GCA_036784775.1. Classification (GTDB taxonomy): domain Bacteria; phylum Pseudomonadota; class Gammaproteobacteria; order Chromatiales; family Chromatiaceae; genus QGON01. Next base: position 10,968 of record JAMJIN010000039.1, read on the forward strand.
GCCGTCTTTTTCGGACGATAATAGTTCTCCATTGGAGCGACTCGGTATGACAACCGTTAGTGCAAAACCGGCTGAGGTACGCCGCACCTGGTACCTCGTGGACGCAACCGACAAGACGCTCGGTCGCCTCTCCACTGAAATTGCGCGCCGCCTGCGCGGTAAGCATAAGCCTGAATATACCCCTCATGTGGACACCGGGGATTACATCGTTGTAATCAACGCGGAGAAGATTCATGTGACCGGCAACAAGATGTCGGGCAAGATGTATCATCATCACACCGGTTATATAGGCAACCTTAAGTCGATCAGCCTGGAAAAGCTGCTGGACAAGGCGCCGGAGCGGGTGATTCAGCATGCCGTCAAGGGCATGATGCCTAAGAATTCTCTGGGTCGCGCCATGTTCAAGAAGCTGCGCGTCTTTGTAGGTCCCGAACACACTCATCAGGCCCAGCAGCCCCAGCCGCTGGACATCTGATCACCATTTTTATCAGGTAAAACCGATGGCAGATATTCATTACAGCACCGGCCGCCGCAAAAGCTCAGCAGCCCGGGTCTTCCTGACCTCCGGCAGCGGCAGCATCGTTGTCAATAATCGTCCCCTGGACGAGTATTTTGGCCGTGAAACAGCGCGTATGGTCGTGCGTCAGCCGCTGGACGTCACCGCAACACTCGACAAGGTTGATATCAAGGTCACCGTAAAAGGCGGCGGCACCACCGGCCAGGCGGGCGCCATTCGTCATGGCATAGCGCGTGCCCTTGATCTATTCGACGAGTCGCTTCATGTTGGGCTGCGCAAAGCCGGGTTCCTGACACGTGATGCCCGTGAGGTCGAGCGTAAGAAAGTCGGTCTGCACAAGGCGCGCAAGCGTCCTCAGTTCTCCAAGCGCTGATCCGACTCTGTTCCGGCATATTGCCGGAACACCAGTTTACTGGGGATTCGTCTAATGGCAGGACAACGGACTCTGACTCCGTTTGTAGAGGTTCGAGTCCTCTATCCCCAGCCAACTCAAGAACCTGCTTCGGCAGGTTTTTGTTTGTGCAGATAATAAAGTCTGGGGTTTAACTCCATAGGGCTGGCGGAGTTGAAGTTGGTGGGCGCCACAGCACTGAAGACGCTTTTGCTTCGACTCAATTCAATTCCGTCCCATTCGTCGCCCTGATTCCTCTAGATAATCCATCAGGTTAGCAATCCAATCTTCGTGCAGGGGTTGTAAATCACAGGTAACACTTTGTGTTACAAAAGTAATCTAGGCTATTTGCAATTTAGGTCACAAGGCTTGTTTTTAGCGTGCCTGAGGAAAAAGTGAGCATGATGCCGGAAAGGTGTTGTTGGTTAAATTATACTGGGAATTCGAGGAAGTGATGGTAACTCACGGAATTATTGGATTTTAATTACTTGTCTTAGGTGTGGTGTGTTTATTTTGCAACAAAATTACCACGTGTGATTTTTTTACAAAAAAGACTTGCAATACAGAGCTGGCTTATCTAGTATTGTCGGCGAACGTACAGAATTTATTCCTAACTCATTGGAGTTTTTTAAAAATGAAGAAAATCCTCTCTTTCGCAATTGCTGCTGCTCTGGTTGCTCCCGCTGCTGCCATGGCTGATTCCACCATCTACGGTAAGGTCCGTGTTGCTTCTGACAAGTGGTCTCAGGACGCTGGTATCGATGCATGGGGCATGCAGGATCAGGCTTCCCGTCTCGGCATCAAGGGTTCCGAAGATCTGGGCAACGGCCTGAAAGCCATCTACCAGATGGAGTTCGGCATGGCTGCAGGTTCTGCATTCAATTGGTCTGGTCGTAACGCTTTCGTCGGTCTGGCTGGTGGTTTCGGTACCGCTGTTGCCGGTCGTCACGACACTCCTCTGAAGATGTCCACCGGCAAGCTGGATCTGTTCGCAGATACCGCTGCTGACTACGATCAGGGCGGCAACCACACCAACCTGTTCATGGATCGTCGCGTTGACGGTGCCATCGCATACATCTCTCCCTCTTTCTCCGGTCTCACCCTCGCTGGTGCAGTTGTTCAGACTCTGGGCACCGAAGACTTCCAGGATGCTTACTCCGTCGCTGGTATGTACAGCAACGGTCCCTTCTACGGCGCTATCGCTTACGAGCAGCTTGATGAAGATAACTTCGGCGCACCTGCTGAGAACGAGACTCAGATGCGTATCGGCGGCGGCGTTTTGGGTTGGAACAACATCAGCGTAACCGGTGTTTACGAGACCCGTTCCGACATCGGTGGTGTTGCCAATAACGATAAGGCAACCTACCAGCTGTCTGGCGCATACGACATGGGCATGCACCGCATCAAGGGCATGTACGGTTCTGCTGACTTCGACAACACTGCAGGTACCGACTTCGATACTTATGCTATCGGCTACCAGTTCAGCTTCAGCAAGCGTACCGATGCACAGGTTCTCTACAATGCTCGTGACGTAGACGACGCAGCTGGTGCAGCAAGCACCGACAGCAGCGTTCTCTCTCTGCAGCTGAGCCACAACTTCTAAGTCTTACTTAGTGAGTGGTTGAAGACGGGGCCTTCGGGCCCCGTTTTTTTGGCCAGGTAAAAAAGGCCGAGGTTGATACGGCCCTTGGTCTTCTTGCCCGGCCTCCTATTTTGGCAGCACTGTCTTGACGCCGTCCCCGGTGCCAAGGATCAACACGTCAGCACCGCGCATGGCAAAGAGACCGGTGGTGACCACGCCGGCGATGGCGTTGATGCGGTTCTCCATCTCGATGGGTTTCATGATCTCCAGATTGTGAACATCCAGGATGACATTGCCGTTGTCGGTAGTGAAATCTTCGCGCCAGACCGGGGTGCCACCAAGCTTGACCAGTTGGCGGGCCACATGACTGCGGGCCATGGGGATGACCTCCACCGGCAGGGGGAACTTGCCCAGTATGTCCACAAGTTTGCTGCCGTCTGCGATGCAGACAAACTTTCTGCTGGCGCCCGCGACGATCTTCTCGCGGGTCAACGCGCCGCCACCGCCCTTGATGAGGGCCAAATTGTGATCGGATTCATCTGCGCCATCCACATAGATATCGAGCTCCCCCGCAGCGTTAAGATCCATTACCGGAATGCCATGTTCCTTCATGCGCGCGGTCGAAACTTCGGAGCTTGAAACTGCGCCATCGATTTTATGCTTGATGGTGGCAAGGTAGTCGATGAAATGGTTGACCGTTGAGCCGGTACCCACACCGACGATGCCGCCATCGACATGCTTCAGTGCGGCCTCTGCGGCCATTTTTTTCATTTCGTCTGCATTCATGCGCTAACTCCTTAACTATCGACTGCAAGCTGTGGGATTCAGATTGGAAGCCCGGTCGACAGCTTTGTCGATATTATCTAACGTTTATCGGATTTTGGGGGTTATCATACCGATGCACCTCATTGATGTCAGGGTAACTATTCAGCTTGGTCCTGAATAGGTGCTTATTTGTAGGTTGGGTTAGATGCGCAATCTGCAGTGCCGTATTTGGACCTTGTGCGAACGCGCGACTAACCCGACCTACATTGAGTTGTGCTGAACAGTTACATGTCAGGTGCGACAATCTCACATTGGAATAGAAAAATGCCACAACAATATATAGAAAAAATCCTCCGTGCGCGGGTCTACGATGTGGCACATGAGACGCCTCTGGATCTTGCGCCGCTGCTCTCTGCGAGGATGGAGAACCGGGTCTTTTTGAAGCGGGAGGATCTGCAGCCGGTCTTCTCATTCAAATTGAGAGGCGCCTATAACAAGATCCAGAGTCTTTCGCCGGAGGCGAGGGGGAAAGGGATCATCGCTGCATCGGCCGGTAATCATGCCCAGGGTGTTGCTCTGTCGGCCCGCAAGCTGAAGATTCAGGCGCTTATTGTGATGCCGCGTACGACGCCGCCCATCAAAGTGCAGTCAGTGCGTAGCTTTGGAGCAAAAATCGTATTGGCCGGGGATTCCTATGATGAAGCCTATGCTCACTCCCAGAAGTTAGCGGAGGAGAAGGGATTGACCTACATTCATCCCTTTGATGATCCGGAGGTGATTGCCGGTCAGGGCACGATCGGGATGGAGTTGTTGCGGCAGCATCCGGAGCCGCCGATGGCAATCTTTGTTCCGGTGGGCGGTGGGGGGTTGATTGCCGGGATTGCATCCTATGTTAAATATGTACGGCCCGAGGTGAAGATTATCGGTGTTGAGCCGGATGACGCGCCGACGCTTTATCGGGCGATGGAGGCTGGGCGCAGGGTCAAACTTAAGCAGGTGGGAATATTTGCGGATGGCGTGGCGGTCAGGCAGATAGGAAAAGAGAGTTTTCGTGTGGCCCGCAAGCTTGTGGACGAGGTGATTTTGGTCAATGCAGACGAGATATGTGCCGCGATAAAGGACGTTTTTGACGACACGAGAACAATTGCTGAGCCTGCTGGTGCGCTGTCGGTTGCGGGTCTGAAAAAATATGTGAAGCGTGAAGGAATCAAAGGGAGTGACCTGATCGCCATCGAGAGCGGTGCCAACATCAATTTTGACCGTCTGCGTCATGTTGCCGAGCGAGCGGAATTCGGCGAACGCAGAGAGGCGCTTTTTGCGGTGCAGATTCCTGAGCGGCCGGGAAGCTTTCATCGGTTTTGCAAAGTAATAGGCAAACGCAGTATCACTGAGTTCAACTATCGTTATGCCAGTGACCGAACCGCACAGATATTCGTTGGTGTGGAGTTGAGTGACGGGGATCGGGAGAGGGAGGAGTTGGTTGCCAGGTTCGAGAAGAAATCCTATCCCATTGTCGACATGACCGACAATGAAACTGCAAAACTGCACATCCGCTACATGGTGGGTGGACATGCCAAGGGTGTTGAAAACGAGATGCTGGTGCGGTTTGAATTTCCCGAACGCCCTGGTGCCTTACTCTATTTCCTTGCCAACCTTGGCAAACGCTGGAACATAAGTTTATTCCACTATCGAAATCACGGTTCAGCCTATGGACGTGTACTAATGGGTATACAGATTCCATCGGGTGAAAAAGGTGATTTTAGGAAAATGCTGAAAGACCTGGGTTACACTTTTTGGGAAGAGAGCGATAATCCGGCATATCAACTATTTGCGGGTGTTGATTGACGCGTTTTTTTGCAGGGATATAAAAAACGCCCCATGAATCATGGGGCGTTTTTTTAGGTGGTGATCAGATCGACCCTATTTTTGGGTGGCTTTTTTGCGCGGTGTGACCTTGCGCGGCCGAGCAGCTCTCTTTTTCACTGTTTTCTTTTTTGCAGCGACTTTTTTCTTGGTGGCTCTCTTTTTCACCGTTTTCTTTTTGGCTGCAACTTTTTTCTTGGTGGCTCTCTTTTTCACCGTTTTCTTTTTGGCTGCAACTTTTTTCTTGGCAGCTCTCTTTTTCACCGTTTTCTTTTTGGCTGCAACCTTTTTCTTGGCAGCTCTTTTTTTCACTGTCTTCTTTTTGGCTGCAACCTTCTTCTTAGTGACTGCCTTTTTCTTTGAGGCGCTCTTTTTGGCTACCGACTTTTTCCTGGTAGATGCTTTTTTCTTGGCTGCTACTCTTTTTGTGGTGGGAACTTTTCGCTTTACAGCGGCCTTCTTTTTGGCGGTTTTTTTCTTCGCCATAATGTGTCCTCCAGAGACATCTACCTCATATGATGCACTGAGTATAAGTCAGCTTGAAAAAAAATCCAGAATAAATACGTTTTTTCTTATTTAATACAGTCTGTTAATTGAGTTTAAGCAGAGGATGAGAGTGAAATTACGCGCTTCAGAGTTAATTAAAGATGACTGTTATGAGTGGTGGTGCCTGTTGTTTGTGACTTAACGCTGAAGACAATAGAGCCAGTTGGATATGATGTTTATAAAGTCGAACGATTAAAACAGGTCTTATTGTTTAGTGTGTATTCAGTGAAAATATTTTTGCTATCGAAACGAATAAACTTTCTGTTCGGTAATGATCGCATCCAGTTGGATGTCCCACGGTTTTGCCTGAAGACTATCGACCCTTTGGCACTCATGGGCAAGTCCAACCAGTTTTGGTCCGGGCCAATGATGACGGTTTTTTCTGAAGGCGAGTGTGCGGTCATAGAAGCCGCCCCCCATTCCAAGCCGGTTACCTTGGGTGTCAAAAGCAACCAGTGGAACGAAGATCAGGTCAAGCCCCCAGGGCATGGAAATATGTTTATGGTGTGATGCAGGTTCGGGGATTCCGAATCGATTGTTTTTCAGTCGGCCTTCTATTTTATGTTCCGCGAACCAAAGGGACCGCGATGGGCGGTTGCGCAGGACGGGGAAGAAGCAACGCTTACCTGAATGGTGTGCGTGCTTCACCAGAGGAGCTGGGTCCATCTCTCCGTCAGCAGCAAAATAGAAAGCGATGCGGTGGCTGTGTCTGAAAGCTGTATATGCAGAAGCCAGGCGATTCAGCTGCAGGCTGTGGGCTTTGTGTGTCTGGTTGCTCAATTGGCGCCGTCGGGTGCGGGCCAAGTGGCGCAGCGCTTTTGTATTCATCGGAGCAGGGGAGTGATTTGAAAGAGACAACCCCCACATGTGCCGTCGCAAACCATTGTTCATGAACCGGTAGGTTCAAGTGGGAACAGCAGGGATGCTTCAGGCTTCCCGCTACGAGGCGGACATGCACACCGGCATCGGCATTTTGTTCCCAGGGCACTAATTAGGCTCAAGAAAATACCCGGGTCACTAACGAACACGGCAGGGGTCATCTACCTATAGGCTAAACCTAAATGGGTCAAAGTTCCAGTTGGTTGCTTGAATTCAGTGCGATCTCTATTTTCTCCTGCAAATTTTGAATGCGGCGGGAGATATTCTGCACATCGCTGGATTTGCTGCTGCGCTGCTCCAGTAGTTCGTGGGCAATATTGAGCGCGGCCATGACAGCGATGCGTTCGGTGCCGATGACCCGCCCCGCCTTACGGATGTCTCGCATCTTGTCATCGAGAAAGCGTGCGGTGTCGATCAGAGACTCGCGTTCCTCAGGTTCGCAGGTGACGCGATACTCCTTATCCAAAATTAGGACGGTGACGGGAATCTGTGTCTCACTCACTGGGGGGCTTCCATGGACTTCAGGCGGGTGATCATCGCCTCGACTCGAGTGCGGGCGAGTTCAGTCTTCTCGATCAGAGAGGCGCGTTCTGCCACCAGGCTATCCTGGCGGGCGCGCAGGGATGTATTCTCATCTTTTAGATAGGCGCAGGCCCGGATGAGTTCTTCAATCTGAAGCTCAAGTTTTCTGAGGTCGAGTTCTGTGCTCTCTTTCATCTCATCTTCGATCATGCTGCCCAATATAGAGGGCGCTCAGGGAACGGTCAATCTTTACAGCTCATGTTATGATTCTTCTTCAATACGGGCCTGTTAACACTATGCGGATACCCATCGACGGCGGTCATTTTTTTGCAGGACAAGGCGCACTGAGTGTAGTGTACCTGCCGTACATAAGCGAAAGTGCAACGCGGTCATGCTAAAAAATGGCCCCGTCCCTCCGGGTTGGCACTCCAATGAGGCCATACAGCGTTGCACATCGCTTATTTGGAACAACCAAACTGCGCTCTGAGCGCCTTGTCTGGCCTCATTGGAGTGCCAACGCTGGGCATCCGCATAATGTTAGCAGGCCCTAGGTTAAGTAAAGAAAATCTGCATGAACGATACTCCGGCAATGCCCCAATTCGAGCGCTTTGATCAGGTTCTGCAATCCATCGGCCTGGATGTTGGCGCGAGTGAGATTCATGGGGTGATCAGCGGCATTCTCTGTGCCGGTCATTCTGATGCCCATGCTGCCTGGTTTGTCGAGTTGTTCAAGGATCGCTCGGATGATGATCTTCTGGTGGTTGAAGCCAGGCAGTTGCTGGGCCAGCTCTATCAGTCGACCCAGGGTTACATCGAAGGGGAAGAGCTGAATTTCACACCGTTTCTGCCGGATGACGAACTGGAGATCGAGGAGCGCGCCAAGGCATTGAGTGAATGGTGTCAGGGTTATCTCTATGGATTGGGGCTGGCGGGTATCACTGAAGCCCAGTTGAAAGATGAGGCAGGAGAAGCGATTCGGGATATCACTGAATTTACCCGCCTCGACCATGAAGACATTGAGCCGGGTGAGGAGGCCGAGCTGGCCTATGTGGAGCTGGAGGAGTTTCTGCGGGTGGCGGTGTTACTGATCCGGGAGGCACTGACCGGCAAGCGGGAGAAGGGTAATGATAGCGAGTGAGTTCAAACGGCGTCGTCGTGAACTGATGCGCATCATGGGTCCGGGCAGTATCGCAATCCTGCCGACCTCACCGCTACAGGTGCGCAACCGTGATGTGCATTACCATTACCGTCCCGACAGTGATTTTTTCTATCTCACCGGTTTTCCTGAACCGGAAGCAGTTGCGGTTCTGATTCCCGGTAGAAAGCAGGCTGAGTATATCCTCTTCAATCGCGAACGTGATCCCAAGATGGAACAGTGGGATGGTCCGCGGGCCGGCCAGGAGGGCGCCTGTGACAACTACGATGCAGACGACTCTTTCCCCATCGGCGATCTCGATGAGATCCTGCCGCGCATGCTGGAGCAGACCGAGCGGGTTTTTTATGCCATGGGCTGCAGTCCTGATCTGGACAAGCGCCTGCTGGAGTGGATCAACCAGATTCGATGCGAATCCCGCAGTGGCGGCCAGGGGCCGATGGAGATCATCGCCCTCGATCACTATCTGCATGAGATGCGGCTCTATAAAAGCCGTTCCGAGATAAAGGTGATGCGGCAGGCGGCGAAGATATCCGCCAAGGCGCACAAACGGGTGATGAAGAGTTGTTGTGCGGGTGCCTGGGAGTATCAGCTGGAGGCGGAGTTCCTTGCCGAGTGTGGTCGTCTCGGCACACGTGAACAGGCATATACGCCTATCGTTGGCGGCGGCGGCAACGCCTGCGTATTGCACTATATCGATAATCGGGACAAGTTGAATGATGGTGACATGCTGTTGATCGACGCAGGTTGTGAGCTGGAGTGTTACGCCTCCGACATCACCCGCACCTATCCGGTGAATGGTGCTTTTACAGAACCCCAACGGCAACTCTATGAGCTGGTGTTGGCGGCACAGGAGGCAGCCATCGCCAAGGTGAAGCCGGGTAACCAATGGAACGACCCCCATGTGGCTGCCGTGCGCACCATGACCCGGGGTCTGGTCAAACTGGGTATTCTCAAAGGTTCGGTACCCAAGCTGATCCGTGAAGAGAAATACAAGAAATTCTATCCCCACCGCACCGGCCACTGGATCGGTATGGATGTGCACGATGTGGGGGATTACAAGGTCGATGGAACCTGGCGGCTGCTCGAACCGGGCATGGTCCTGACCATCGAGCCGGGATTGTATATCCCATCCGGCACCAAAGGCGTGGCGAAGAAGTGGTGGAACATCGGCATCAGGATTGAAGACGATGTGTTGGTGACGAAGGACGGTTGTGATCTGCTGACAAAGGATACGCCCAAGACGGTGCTCGAACTCGAAACCCTGATGGCTTCTTGAAATGGCAAGCGATTACGACGTTCTTATTATCGGCGGCGGCATGGTAGGTGCGAGTCTGGCCCGTTCCATCAATGGATTGGGATTGAAGATCGGTGTGGTAGAGGCCTGGCCTTTCAACTCCGATCTCCAGCCGAGCTATGACGACCGGGTGATTGCCCTCTCCTGGGGAACCCGTCTGATACTGCAGGGCATGGGAGTCTGGGAAGGACTCTCCGGTGAGGCGGAGCCGATTTCCGATATCCATATCTCTGATCGTGGCCACTTCGGTTTTGCCCGGCTCAACAATCGCGATGAGGCTGTGGAGGCGTTGGGTTATGTCGCCACTGCCCGCGCTTTGGGACAGGCCCTGCTCAAGGATCTGGAACAGGAGCCGGATGTCGATCTGCTCTGTCCAGCGAGTCTGAAAAGCTTTTCCGTTTCTGATGATTTCGTAGAGGTGAATCTGGAGGAGGCAGGCGAGGTGAGGCGCGTGAGGACAGCGCTGTTGGTCGCAGCGGATGGCGGCGATTCGGCGGTAAGAGGTCGCCTGGCGATTTCATCCAAAGAGCAGACCTATGGCCAGATTGCCATCATTGCCAATATCACCACCGAGCGGCCTCACCAGGGTGTCGCCTATGAACGGTTTACCGATACCGGCCCCCTGGCGATGTTACCTATGACTGAAGGGCGTAGCTCTCTGGTGTGGACGGCAAAAGATGAACAGGTTACTGAGCTGATGGCGCTGGACGAAACCGCTTTCCTGGAACGTTTGCAGGCTCGCTTTGGTTATCGCCTGGGACATCTGACAAAGTGTGGCAAACGCTTTGCCTATCCTCTGAAGCTGCGACAGGCCAATGAACACGTGCGTCCCCGTATCGCATTGATCGGCAATGCCGCGCACACGGTACACCCGGTTACCGGCCAGGGTTTCAATCTTGGGATTCGCGACGTTGCTGTACTTGCCGATCTTCTGGCTGACGTGTCCGCAGAGCAGGGTGATCCCGGCGGCATGGATCTGCTGCAGCGTTATGTCGACTGGCGGCGGCGGGATCAGAATGCGGTGGCCATGATTACCGATACCCTGGCGCGCCTGTTTGCCAATCCTCTGACCCCGTTGCGTCTGGCGCGCAATGTCGCGCTGCTCGGGCTGGATAGCGCCCCAGGGTTAAAACATTTAGTAGCGCGTCAGTTCATGGGATTAAACGGGCGGCTGCCGCGACTGGCGCGAGGTATACCCCTTGTCTGAACAACGAGACAGCTTTGATCTGATCGTCGTGGGTGGCGGCATGGTGGGCAGCGCCCTCGGTTGCGCCATGGCCGATGCCGGTTTCGATGTCTGCGTGCTGGAGTTGCGTGAGCCGCAAACCGACTGGCCGGATGATGAGGTTGATCTGCGGGTCTCCGCCCTTACGCGGGCCTCCCAGCAGGTGCTGGAAAACCTGGGCGCCTGGGATCGCATGTGCGAAAAACGCGTCTCCCCCTATACCGACATGCATGTCTGGGACGCGGGGGGCAACGGCAGCATCCACTTCAGCTGTCACGACGTCGGTGAGTCCAATCTCGGCCATATCGTGGAGAACAGGGTCACCCAGCTGGCGCTCTGGGAGCGGCTGGCAACCTATGACAATGTCACCCGGCTCTGTCCGGCTGAAGTGGCTGACCTCGAAATGGGACCGGCACCTTCAGTGAGACTGAAGGACGGTACCTCTCTGCAGGCAAAATTGGTAGTGGGCGCGGACGGGCGGGACTCCCTGATCCGCAGGATGGCGGCGATCGGCACCCGTGGCTGGGACTATGATCAGCACGCCATCGTCGCCACCGTGCGCCCCGTCTTGCATCATCAGAACACCGCCTGGCAGCGTTTCATGCCCACCGGTCCCCTGGCGTTTCTGCCTATCGATGATGGCCGCTGCTCCATCGTCTGGTCGACCTCACCCCTGCTGGCAAGGGAGTTGATGGCGCTGGACGACGCCGACTTCTGCCGGGAGCTGACCCTGGCCAGTGAGAAAAACCTGGGTGATGTGCTTGAGGTGGGGCCGAGAGCGGCATTCCCCCTGCGTCTGGGACATGCGGAGACCTATATTCGTGAAGGGCTGGCCCTGGTGGGGGATGCTGCTCATGCCATCCACCCCTTGGCGGGGCAGGGGGTGAATCTCGGCTTTCTCGATGCGGCACAATTGGCGGAGGTGTTGATTGAGGCCAGGCAGGCTGGACGTCAAATCGGCTCGCTGGCTACCCTGCGCCGTTATGAGCGGGCGCGTAAAGGGGCGAACATGGGCATGCTCGGCGCCATGGATTTTTTCAAACGTTTCTTCAGCAACGAAGTATCGCCCCTCAAGTTGGCTCGTAACCTGGGGTTGAGTCTGGTGGATAACTCAGGTCCGCTCAAACATCTCGTAGTGCGGCGGGCGATGGGGATGGTGGGAGAGTTGCCAAAGCTGGCACAGCGCGATTGGGACAGTTCTAAGATGTAGGCCGGTTCAAGCGTAGCGGAACCGGCAATCTTATCTGCGTTGAAATGCTACATTCTGTGCGCGATGTAACCCGACGACAATTTGTCGGGTTACGATGCGCGCAAAGTCTGGTGGTAAAATCCAGGTTCGAAGCAACGCGCATCTAACCCGACCTACAGCAGTCGATCCGCATGGATCAGGGAATGGGGTGCAGTGTCTCCGCTCCCGCGGTGACGTTGACATCAGCTGCGCTGACAAAGGTAACCTCGGGATTGGCCTGCTGATTGCCCGGTTGATTATCCAGTTCGGGATCGTCCTGGTCAGCCGCACAGGTTGCAGCCACCGTGTAGGTTCCCCCGTTCAGGTAGGCGGCAGTGTAGGTGAAGTTGCCGTCGTCGGAGATGGCAGCGGTGGTAACCGGGTTGTTTATTGTCTGATCGTTGACGTTGACATCAACGGGGGTTTCACCGGCGCCGCTAAAGACGTACACCGCGTAGCCCGCGATAATACCGTCACAGTCTTCATCCGCAAAGACGACGGGATCGACAGTGCCTGAAATGGTGCCGGTGGTAGCTGTTTTCACCAGGCGCAGGGTGGGACGAAGCCAGTAGACCGGTCCCAAAGGACCTACCTGCCCATTGGGCTGATGCACTGATTTGCGCAGGTCGAAATCGATGGTGTAATCGTTGCTATCACCCTCCAGGATTTCGAAGCCGGTGTTTATCTTAAGCCCTGTCTGAGATCCACTGGGTACCTGGAGTTCATGCTGCAATGGGCCGGGAAACTCAATATAGGAATCGAGTACACCGTCGGCCTCAGCGTTGACCATGAGACGGATCCAGCTGTATTGGCCTGGGGGAAGCTCATAACCGTCCAACAGCATATCCCGTACCCCGCCCTGCAGGTCGAGAAGGTTGATGCTTTTGGGGGAGGGGTTGCCGTCCACATCCTCCATCAGAATGTTGATGCGTGCACCGTCGGCGGGTTGAATGACAACCTCGCTGAATTCGACCCACACCGCGTCGGCACCATCTACCGGCGCGTCCGTAATGCCAAGGTCCATTCGGCTGGCGGTTGTGCTTGTATCACCGCCGCCACACCCTGCAAGTAGCAGGAGCATAAGGGAAAAAGAGAGACCGGAAAGCGCGATACGTTTGTACATGAAAACCTCCAAATGCAGCTTGGTACCGATTAAATTGAGTGACAGTCTACGGAAATACTGCCGTGAAAAAATGTGAGTGAAGCACAGTATGACGGGCTTGGGAATGTTGATCCTGCAATCAGATTTACGCTGGTTGCTGAACGTAGAGTGCGCTGTGCGCACCATTATTGCTTTATCTTTTCAGGATGGTTCGAACCCATAAACCCGAGTTAATAAACCGGCAACTCCGTTTATCTGGAGACTGTGAAAAACCCCATCAGCTGATCCATCTCCTGCGCTTTTTCGCTCATCGATGCGGCCGCGGCGGAGGTCTCTTCCGCAAGTGCGGCATTCTGCTGGGTCACCTCGTCCATGCTGGTCACCGCCATGTTGACCTGGTCGATACCGGCAGACTGCTCCTGGCTGGCGGCGGCGATCTCGGAGACAATGTCGCCGACCTTCTTCACGCCATTGACGATCTCTTCCAGGTTTTCACCTGACTTGTCGACCAGTTCCGCGCCCACTTTTACCTTCTCTCCGCTGTCCCTGATCAGCTCTTTGATCTCTTTGGCTGCCGTTGCGCTCCGGCCAGCCAGGTTGCGAACCTCTGTGGCAACAACAGCAAAACCACGCCCCTGTTCACCGGCTCTGGCTGCCTCGACGGAGGCGTTGAGGGCCAGTAGATTGGTCTGAAAGGCGATCTCATCGATGACGCCGATGATCTCAGCGATCTTGCTGCTTGATTGGTTGATGGCGTCCATAGCCTCAACCGCCTGTTTTACTACCTCACCACCCGTTTCGGCGGTACGGCGTGCGTTGGCGGCCAGTTGATTGGCCTGCTGTGCGTTGTCGGCATTGTTCCTTACCGTGCTGGTCAGCTCTTCCATGCTGGAGGCGGTCTCCTCCAGTGAACTGGCTTGCTGTTCGGTACGGGATGAGAGGTTGTTGTTGCCGGAGGAGATCTCGCCCGAGGCGGTGGTGATCACCTCGCCCGATTCACGTAACTGGGTAATTATCTGCTCCAGATTGGCCATGGTTTTGTTGATGTCCTGCTTTAGGTCATCGAAAGTGCCCTGATAGCTTCTCGTGATCGGTTTGGTCAGGTGTTAGCGGCTGAGTAAAACCGCGCATAGATGGCGAAGGCCGCCTCGCTGCGTCGATACATCCTCCGTCAGAACGTCACATCC
>JAMJIN010000385.1:0-1801 GCA_036784775.1 Chromatiales bacterium
CATATTAGGTGAATTCTGCGATATTACTTTTGGTTGTAAAACGTGTTAGTGTCGACATTTAAATAAATTATTATTTTGACTTATTAATCACTTTTCTAATATTACTTAGTGTAATGGTTTGTATTGAAATGTTTTCATAATCTTGATAATGATGGGAAGTTTTAGTATTAACAAATGTGATATTGATGATTTCCCTAGGCTGTAAAACTAACTCTGATTGTCATGGTCACGGAACGTGTAACCAGGAATCAGGTAAATGTGGTTGCATTGATGGATACACTGGAAACACTTGCGAAGTGTCTGGTAAGTGTTTTTCTATCAATACATTCCATATCATTTGATTGCGAAATAGTCTAAATAATAAAAATTGTGTTTTTTGAAAGATTGTTTTGAAGACACTGTTTTACCTGTTTTATTTAGTATATCAAAACGAAGGACTGAGATATGCATAAAATATTAACGAAGTGAAATAATATTGCATAGTCCAATAATAAAAATAAAGTTAGTTCTCCGATATTACTGTTGGTTGTAAAACGTGTTAGTGTCGACACTTGTGTAAATTATTATTTTGACATATTAATCGCTCTTCTTATATTGCTTAGTATAATGGATTCTAATAAAATTTTATTATTATATTGATCATACTGGGAACTTTTGGTATTAACAAATGTGACATTTATGATTTACCAAGGTTGCAAAACAGACTCTGATTGTCATGGTCACGGAACGTGTAACCAGGAATCAGGTAAATGTGGTTGCATTGATGGATACACTGGAAACACTTGTGAAGTGTCTGGTAAGTGCGATTTTGTCGATATTTTGGATTAGGTACTATACCATTTTATTTCGAAATATTCTCTGTATTAGAATTTCTGGGTTTTTTATTTTGAGAGAACAGATAATCACTTTCAATTGAAATATCAACTAAGGACCACAGAGAGACACGATATAGATCGACGGTGTGGGAAAATAGCACGTTGTCCAGTGTTACCAATAACATAAGTACCATGAAATTACATTTGGTTTTGAAAATGTATTAACGTCTTGAGTTCTGTAAACGATTATTTTGAATTATAATTCACTTTCCTATTATTGCTTCGTGTAATATATAATAATAAAATGTTGTCATTTTATTTATCATGATGGGAACTTTTAATAGTGAACAAATACGGCATTTATAATATCCCTAGGTTGCAAAGCAGATTCTGATTGTCATGGACACGGAACGTGTAATCATGAATCAGGTAAATGTGGATGCCTTGATGGATACTCTGGAAACACGTGCGAAGTGTCTGGTAAGTGTTTTTCTGTCAATACTTTCCAATGATTTTATACATAATTTTATTGCGAAATATTGTACATATTATAAAATGTGTTTTTGGAAAGATTGTTTTAAGGCACTGTTTTACCTATTTTATTTAATATATAAAAACGAAGGACAGAGAGACGCATGAAATATTAACCAAGTGAAATAATATTATGTAGTTCAATAATACATATTAGGTGAATTATGCGATATTACTTTTGGTTGTAAAACGTGTTAGTGTCGACATTTAAATAAATTATTATTTTGACAAATTAATCGCTCTTCTAATATTGCTTAGTATAATGGATTCTAATAAAATTTTATTATTATATTGATAATTCTGGGAACTTTTGGTATTAACAAATGTGACATTTATGATTTCCCAAGGTTGCAAAACAGACTCTGATTGTCGTGGTCACGGAACGTGTAACCAGGAATCAGGTAAATGTGGTTGCATTGATGGATACACTGGAAACACTTGCGAAGTGTCTGGTA
>JAMJIN010000386.1:0-1798 GCA_036784775.1 Chromatiales bacterium
TTGAGCAAATAGAGCAGTATCTAGACACAGCACGCCTGCATCCAACTGGCCGGCACTGGGTGGATAACTTCCTTCTCCCAACACTCCTTGTTCACCAGTTTGAGCGTGCAGAGAGAGAGGGTGACATCCATTTGAAGCAGCTGACCATGAAACGCATGATGAAATACTTCTTCCTTGCTGGCCATGTGCAGTACGCCCGTTATCTCACCCAGTACCTGCTGGAGATGCGTGCGCTTCATGCCGAGGACATGGTGGACCTTGTCTGTCGGCACCATGATGGATACTGGAATGCTGTCTCTGCCGACCAGTTTGGAGAGCAGACTGCTATCAGGATTGGCAAGGGAGCTCTAAGGGCATGACACTTTCTGCTGATCTAGTTAGTAAGTGGATTGACGCCTTCCCTATCACCGTCCATGTGTCAGATCGTCTAGACTATATCTGTTCTGATTATACACCAGGTCTCACTTCACAGAAGCAACACAAGGAGGAGTTGAAGCACCGACGCACCTTGGATGCACATGATCGGGGTATCATTCATGCAGAGGTAGAGAAGTACCCACACCCAGTAGAAGATAACCGTCCTTATCTCTATAATCCCGTAACTGGCCAAATT
This sequence comes from Chromatiales bacterium, assembly GCA_036784775.1. Taxonomy (GTDB): domain Bacteria; phylum Pseudomonadota; class Gammaproteobacteria; order Chromatiales; family Chromatiaceae; genus QGON01. The sequence goes on from JAMJIN010000386.1 coordinate 614, forward strand.
GCCTCCACTGATGTGAACGTGGCAGATTCAATTATGATAGGAAAAAAGATGGAGAGCAGTTACATTGCCAATCTCCCCTTTGGTTTCTACAACGCTATCAGTAGCCAAATCAAGACGATGTGTGCGCTAAAGGCACATGTTAAAGGCATCAAGGCCAGGCCAATAATAAACATTGAGAACATTTTTCTCCGGCTATTAATGAATGGGCATCAGCGGCAAGTGGAGCTTGGACCTCTGTTTGCCTATGAACTGTGTGCAGTGCCTCCAGCGCTCATTGATGGAAATTGTTGTCTCCGCAAAGCCAACAAATCAGGTTTGGTCAAACGTCTTGGTGTGGTTGAGATCTCGCCAAAATCTGCTGACACTGTCATCGTGGATGTTTCACAGCTGTTCTATCATATGGTGTGGCCACATGGTGGCAGCCCCTCAGATGTTATTGCATCCATCCAGGGTCGTTTGAGTCACTATCCAGATGTTACTAAGAAAATCGTTGTCTTTGACAAGTACCAGGATGTCTCTGCTAAGGACCACGAGAGAATGCGGCGGGCTAGTGAAGTTGTCATTGACTATGAACTCTCCATAACCAGTCATCTGCCTAAGAGAGATGCAATCATGAAGAGCAAGAATAACAAGCGGAGGCTGGCAAGTGTGTTGAGTACTTTCAATCTTGGAGAAAATACGACATTGGAGACTCAGGATGATGGTACATTTGGTCATGATGAGGCAGACGTCACCATGATATCATATGTCCTTCAGGCTGCCAGCTGTGGCCAGGGTGTGATTCGCGTGCTTAGCGATGACACAGACGTGTTTGCTCTACTAGTCTATTGGGTTTATCGGGCAGAGCTACAATGCAAGGTACAGATGGAGCGGTGGGATAGGACAGTTCTGGATATCAATGCCACCTGCGCTGACCTGGGGCCAAAATGTCTGCAGTTGCTTGGCATGCATGCTCTCAGCGGGTGTGACACAACATCATATCCTTATGGCAAAGGAAAGATCAGGGCACTGAACACCTTGCTTGCTGGGGACTATCCAGGTTTGGCTAATGTGCTAGGTGAGGTAGGTATCACACACGCAGAGATGATGGAGGCAGCAAAACCCTTCTTCATTGCTCTATATGATCAGCCGCCAGGGACATCCATGGAGTCTGCTCGCTTCACACTCTTCACAAAGAAGAAGAAA
>JAMJIN010000040.1:0-25195 GCA_036784775.1 Chromatiales bacterium
GGCTCCCTACATCTTCCCGATTTCTTTCTCGATGTCACTCTTTGTCGCTGGCTGTTTCTTCTGACTCGCTATTTGCAGCTATTTCATCCGGTTACCGCTGTTCGCCAATTATGTTCGGGTTTTTACCGCCATCTACAGGCATCCCCACCCTGGCGTAACGCCTTAAGCCGCCACCCCGCCATACGCAGATAAAAGTCATCCACATGAAAACCATCACGCGCCAACCGAACCGCCGGAGCCAGAGAGGTTTTGAGGGGTAAACGGCCGTACTTTTCAGCGATATGCACCAGCGCTGCAGGCTCACCCGGGATACCGGCCGCCAGAGGGCCGTTGATGGAGAGGCCCGACTTCACCTTGCCGGACTCATCGAGATAGAGATCACGATGAGCCGCAAGCGGGGCCCGCTCACGTCCATCCACCATGACCTCGAAGCCGTCGCTGGCCCGATGCAGCAGCCAAAAACCACCACCACCAATACCGGAGCTGTATGGTTCCACCACCGCCAGCACAGCGCTCACCGCCACGGCTGCATCGAAGGCGTTGCCACCGGCATCAAGTATGCGGTGTCCCGCCTCTGTGGCCAGTGGATGGGCGCTGGCGATGGCCGCAGCAGAGGGTTTCCCCCCTGCTGCGGCAACACCGGACAGGGAGAGAATAAAACAGAAAAAAAGGCTCCAAAATGGAGCCTTCAAGTGTCTGTTCAGCGGGTTATTCCGCCTCACCGGTAATCTTCAGGTACTTGGCGTGGAGCTCTTCCTGGCTCTCTATGTGCTCTGGATCGATGGGAATACAGTCTACCGGACAGACCTCGACGCACTGAGAGGTTTCGTAGTGCCCGACACACTCGGTGCAGAGATCGGGGTCGATCTCATAGATCTCGTCACCCTGAGTGATCGCGCCATTGGGGCACTCGGGTTCGCAAACATCACAGTTGATACACTCATCGGTAATGATCAACGCCATTCTATTTCTCCTGGCCGTTAATTAAAATGAAATGGATTCTAGCGAGTTCGCATCTGAAAAACACTATCGATCTTCCCGCTCAGACACAGTCAGCCAAAACGCACTCGCAATGCAGCCTGGACTTCAGGATGCACAAATTCGGATACATCGCCCTTCAGAGCGGCGATCTCCCGCAGCAGCCCCGAGGAGATAAAGGCAAACTGCTCTGCCGGGGTGAGGAAGAGAGTCTCCACCTTGGGCGCCAGCCGCCGGTTCATACCGGCCAGCTGAAATTCATATTCAAAATCCGAAACAGCGCGCAGACCACGCAGGATCACATCCGCTCCACGCTGCTGCACAAACTCGACCAGCAGATTGTCGAAGGCGCAGATTTCCACATTGTCGATATCCGCCAGCACAGTCTCCACCAGCGCCACCCGCTGCGCCAGATCGAATGCCGGACTCTTGCCGGGATTTACGGCCACCGCCAGTATCACCCGATCGAATAGCTTCGCCGCGCGCGCAACCAGATCGCTGTGGCCATTGGTGATCGGGTCGAAGGTTCCTGGATAGACAGCTACCGGCATCGCTTCAGACCTTTATTTTAAAATAAGATGATAGTAGCAGAAACCCATGAAAGGAATGATATTTGTCAGCCGCTATCCATCAGGGAATTGAAAAGCGTGCCAGCCCATATCGGACCTGTCCCGCCCTCTTCTCCTTGAGCAACTCCCACCCCTCCGGCAGCATTGGAAGTCCTCGTCCGGCATCGTCCTCAAGATAGATCCGGGCATTGTCTGCCAACCAGCCATGCGACTGCAACAGACGGCAACTCTCCGCCAGCAGGTCATCGGCAAAGGGGGGATCGAGAAAGACCAGGTCGAAGGGCCGGGAGGGCTGTTGCTCCGCCAACCATGCCAGTGCATTCGCGCGGACGATCTCAAGCTGATCCAACTGCAGCAGAGAACGGTTGGCCTCCAGTTGCCGCGTAACGGCGACAGCGGAATCCAGCATCACCACCTGTCCGGCGCCCCGGGAGGCCGCCTCCAGTCCAAGCGCCCCGCTACCAGCAAACAGATCGAGGCAGCGCGACCCCGGAATCAACGGCTGCAGCCAGTTGAAGAGGGTTTCACGAAGCCGGTCACCGGTAGGCCGCAGGCCAGGCAGGTCAGGAAAATCGAGTTTCCTGCCGCGATGTACGCCGCCGATGATGCGCACCTTGTTGGGGGATCTTTTTGGCATCGATTTAGTGTAGGCCGGTTCAAGCGTAGCGGAACCGGCAACCCTGTTCGTTCAGAAATTCAACGATGCCCGATCCGCTACGCTTGATCAGGCCTACGCATTTCAGGTTTCAGGTTTCAGGTTTCAGGTTTCAGGTTTCAATAGCCTATTCTGAGCCTCGGGACGCATCAAGCCATTTAAAGGCTGATGCAGTGAATTCGTCCTTTCGCCTTTCGCCTTTAACCTTCGTCCTTCTTCCCAACCCTAACCGTCACCATCCGATCCGGATGCACCCGCCGACGGAACGCACTGCGAATCTGGTCAGCCGTCACCACCTCGATCTTGCCGGTAAAGGCGTCGAGATAGTCCAGAGGCAGGTTGTAGAAACCGATCGCCGCCAGGTATTCCACGATCTTGCTGTTGGATGAGATGCGCAGAGGAAATCCTCCGGTGATGTTCTGCTTGGCTGCGGTCAACTGCGCTTTCGTCGGCCCATCCTCGACAAACCGCAGCAGGGTATCGGTCAATACCTGCAATGCCTGCTGCGCTTGCGAGTTCTTGGTCTGCAACCCCATTTGAAACAGGCCAGGCTGACGCATCAGCAGAAAATAGCTGTAGACACTGTAGGCGAGTCCCCGCTTCTCCCGCACCTCTTCACTCAACAGTGAGACCAGGCCGCTGCCACCCAGGATGTGGTTGCCGACATAGAGGGGGAAGTAGTCCGGGTCACCCCGCCGGATACCCGGCTGACCCACATAGATATGGGATTGGGTGGAGGGAAACTCGATAGTTTCCACCACCGCCTTCTTCAGTGCCGGGACCGGCGGCAGCTTCGGCGAATGTTCACCCGACTTCAATCCACCGACCACCCGCTGCGCAATCGTTTCCGCCTGTTCACGATCCACCGCCCCCACAATGGCGACCAGTGCATTACGCGCCACATAGAGCCGTTTGTAGGTGGCTACAATCTCCTTGCGGGTGAGCGCCTTCACCGATGCGGTGGTGCCTTCCGAATCGGCCGCATATGGGTGATCGCCATAAACCAGATGATAGAGCCGCTTCTTGCCGGTAGTGCCTGGCGACTGTTCATCCTGCAGCAGACTGGCAAGGGTTGCCTGCCGTTCCCGCTCCAGATCTTCCGTGTTGAACCGAGGCTGAGCCAGCACCGCCGCCAGGGTATCCAGTGTGGTATTCAGCGCATTCTGTTCGGTGAGACTGCGCACCGATGCCCAGGCCATATCGCGCAGAGAACCCGTATCCAGACTGGAACCTACATTCTCCAAGCGTTCGGAGATCTCATTTGCACTCCAATCACCCGCCCCTTCAGTGAGCAGCGTATTGGTCAGAGAGGTCACACCCAGATTATCTCCGTCGCGGGCACTGCCCGCATCGAACACCACCCGCACGTCGACCATGGGTATCTCGGGGGCAGGAACATAGAGCACCTTGGCGCCGTTTGCGGTCTGCCAGGTCTGTATTACCGGCCCTGCCAGCAGACTGCCGGAGAGCAGCCAACCCAGTATCAGCAGCAATAGTTTCGAAAAATACTTACTTTCCATGTCGACCTCCTGCAGCGCGACGCTGTTTCACCCCATCCATCGGTTGGGGATCGAGTTTCGCCACACTCAAATTGTCTTCGATCAGATACTTCCGGGCCACCTGCTGGACCTGTTCGGCAGTGACTGCCTTCAGATGATCCACATATTCATCCGCCAGTCGCCAGTCGAGCCCCACCGTCTCCAGACGGCCGATCAGCATCGCCTGATAGAAGACCGAATCCTTTTCGAATACCTTGGCTGCGACAATCTGATTGCGCACCCGTGCCAGTTCATCCTGGCTGACCAGTTCCGTCTTGAACCGCTCCACCTCTGCCAGAAGTTCTGCCTCAATCTTGGCGATATCCTTGCCCGGCACCGGCGTGGCATCCAGCATCAGCATACCGGGCAGGCGGGAGAAGGCACTGTAGTCCGCATCCACCGCAGCGGCATTCTTGGTGCCACGGATCATATTACGCGTAAGCCGGGCGCTGCTGCCGCCGTCCAGCACATAGGAGAGCATCTCCAGCGCATAGGGTTCCCACGCCTCGTCGGCCTTGCCGATCACCGGCGTTTTGAAGCCCAGCAGAACATAGGGCTGCCGCGCCGGCGCCTTGACCACGAAATGTTTGATGCCACGCTGTTTCGGCTCGGTGCGGGGTTTGAGCCGATCGACCTTTTCCGCCTTCAATGGACCAAAATACTTTTCCGCCAAAGCGAATACCGCCTTGGGTTCAACATCGCCTACTACCACCAGAGTGGCATTGTTCGGTGCATACCATTTACGGTACCAGGCCTGCAGATCCTCCACCTGCATCGCATCCAGGTCGGACATCCAGCCGATAACGGGGATGCGGTAGGGAGAGGCTTCATAGGCACCCGCATTGAACTGCTCATAGGTGAGGGACTGGGGTTTGTCCTCGGTGCGCATGCGGCGCTCCTCCTTCACCACCTCAACCTCTTTGGCGAACTCTTCTGCCGGCAGGGTCAGATTGCGCATGCGGTCCGCCTCCAGCTCAAAGGAGACATGCAGCCGGTCTTTCGACATGGTCTGAAAGTAGGCGGTGTAGTCGCGGCCGGTGAAGGCATTCTCGCTGCCGCCGTTGGCGGCAATGATCCGGGAAAACTCTCCCGGCGGGTGCTTTTCAGTCCCCTTGAACATCATATGTTCCAGCACATGGGAGACACCCGTTATACCACCATGTTCGTAGCTGGAACCGACCTTGTACCAAACCTGGGAGACCACGATCGGCGCCCGGTGATCCTCTTTCACGATCACCTTGAGACCATTTTTCAGTTGGTGTTCATGGACCTGGGCCTGTACCGCGAACGCACTCACGAAGAGCGTCAGGGCCACCGCAAATAGCTGTCGATTCATCAAAAAACCTCTGTGCCAGCCACAAAAGACATCAAAACAGGGTAAATCCGTTTTACATGCAGTTGCCGGCTTGTAAGAATGTCCGTTTAAAAAGTGACGAATAACTCGTGGAGCCGTTCAGCACTTCATTTGTATTTGTTGACTAATATCCCGATGGCATTGTTCCAAAGCTCGCCGGGATTGTCCAAACAGAAAATTATGAGTGCAGAGAACCGTTAGAGTTCCTCACACCAAGCAGGAAAACATCTTACATGTTCGGATTTGGAAAGAAGAAAAAAGCGGAGCAGGCGGCAATACCCGAACCGTCACCACAAGAGAAACAGGGACTCTTCTCGCGTCTTAAAGAGCGTCTTGCGCGCACCCGCCACAACCTCACCGACGGCCTGACCAATCTGGTACTGGGCCGCAAGACCATCGATGATGAACTGCTGGAAGACCTGGAGACCCTGCTGCTCACCGCCGATGTGGGCGTCGATGCCACCAGCCGCATCATCGACGATCTCACCGGGCGGGTAAAACGCAAGGAACTCGCCGACCCCGAGGCGCTGAGCCGTCTGCTCAAGGCGCAGCTGCTCGACATTCTGCAAGCCAACGAGACCCCCCAGGCAAAAGCGGGACAGGACAAACCCCTGGTGGTGCTGATGGTCGGCATCAACGGTGCAGGCAAGACCACCACCATCGGCAAGCTGGCGCGCAAGCTCCAGATGGATGGCGAAAGCGTGATGCTTGCCGCCGGCGACACTTTTCGCGCCGCCGCCGTGGAGCAACTGCAGGCCTGGGGCGAACGCAACGAGGTTCCAGTGGTCGCCCAGCACACCGGCGCCGACTCCGCCTCAGTCATCTTCGACGCCCTGAAGGCCGCCACGGCCAGAAAGGTCGATGTACTGATTGCCGACACCGCCGGACGCCTCCACACCAAGACCAATCTGATGGATGAACTGGCCAAGATCGCCCGGGTAATGAAGAAGATCGACCCCTCCTCGCCCCACGAGGTGCTGCTGGTCGTCGATGCAGGCACCGGGCAGAATGCGGTCAATCAGGCGGTGCAGTTCAACAAGACGGTTGGACTGAGCGGCATCGTCATCACCAAACTGGACGGCACCGCAAAAGGCGGCGTGATCTTCGCCATCGCAGACAAGGTAAAAGTGCCGATCCGTTTTATCGGCGTCGGCGAGGCCATCGAAGACCTGCGGGAGTTCGACGCCAAAGAGTTTGTGGACGCCCTGTTCGAGCAATAAATCTGATGATTCACTTCGATAACGTCAGCAAACGCTACCCCGGCGGGCATACCGGCCTGGCCGGCGTCAGTTTTCGTATCGAACCGGGAGAGATGGTCTTCCTCACGGGCCACTCAGGCGCAGGCAAGAGTACGCTGCTTAAACTGATCGGCCTGCTGGAACGTTCCAGCGGAGGCCAGGTGCACGTCAACGACCGCAATCTCACCCGCCTGAGGAACAGTCAGATTCCCTACCATCGCCGCGAAGTGGGAATGATCTTCCAGGACCACCGACTGCTGAATGACCGCACCGTCTTCGACAACGTGGCACTGCCGCTTGTGGTTTCTGGCATGGGATACAAGGAGATCTCCCGCCGTGTGCATGCAGCACTGGACAAGGTCGGGCTGCTGAGCAAAGAGAAGGCCGCGCCGATCACCCTCTCCGGCGGTGAACAGCAGCGGGTCGGCATCGCCCGCGCGGTAGTGAGCAAACCCCCACTGGTGCTGGCGGACGAACCCACCGGCAATCTCGACCCGAAACTCTCCCAGGAGATAATGGAACTGTTCGGATGGTTCAATCAGGTCGGCGTCACCCTGCTCATCGCCACCCATGATCTCGACCTGATCTCCCGCATGGACATGCGCATCCTCACCCTGCACAACGGACAGCTGGTGCGGGACACCGGGGAGACACAGTGAGCAAGGGGCGCAACAATCCGATGCGCCGCCGCCCGGGATTTCGTCCCGATATCTGGCTGCAGCGCCATCTTCAAGTGGCCTTGGCCAGCCTGGGACGACTCACGAACGCCCCATTGGGTACCCTGATGACCGCCGCCGTGATCGGTATCGCCCTTGCCCTGCCCATCGGCCTGCACGTTTTGCTCAACAATCTGCAAAACGTCAGCGGCGGCTGGGAGAGCGGCGCAAGCATCTCCCTTTTCCTGAAGCAGGAGATCAGCGACAAGCAGGCGACTGCACTGAGCAAAAAACTCCGTCTGCACCAGCGCATCAAATCGGTTCAGGTCATCTCCAAGGCATCGGCAATGGCGGAATTTCGCCGCCTGAGCGGCTTTGGCGATGCCTTGGAGACCCTCGACAACAATCCCCTACCCGCCCTGCTGGTAATCCTGCCAAAGAGCGAATACAGCACACCCGAGACGGCCCAGTTGCTGGTGCGTGAACTCGGCCTGCTACCGGAGACCGATATCGTCCAGCTCGACCTGCAGTGGGTGCGGCGACTGCAGGCAATCACCGTGATCGCCCAGCGAGCGGTACTTGTCCTCGCCACCTTGTTGGGGCTGGCGGTGTTGCTGATCATCGGCAACACGATACGTTTGGAGATCCAGAACCGGCACGCCGAAATCGAAATCACCAAACTGATCGGCGCCACCAACGGCTTCATCCGCCGCCCCTTCCTCTACACCGGCCTCTGGTACGGCCTCTTCGGCGGCATCATCGCCTGGCTGCTGGTCGCCATCTCCATCCTGCTCATCAGCGGACCGGTGGCTAAACTGGCGACGCTCTACCAGAGCGCCTTCGACCTCTCATCCCTGGACATCACCACCACCCTGCTGCTGCTTACCGGCAGCGCCGGACTGGGCCTGTTAGGCTCCTGGATTGCAGTGGGGCGGCATTTGAGTGCGATTGAACCGAGTTAGAATAAAACTCTGAGAGCGCTCCAAAAAACAGCGATCAGTATCGGCTAATCCGTAGGATGTGCTGAGCGTGGCGAAGCGCATCTGTCGTGATCGACATACTTCGTTTCACTCGGTAATTGCGCCTGCATTTAACCTCCAGGAATGGAGGAGATGCAGAAAGATTGCAGGAGCACTCTCTGCCATGCAGTCGTCACCGCATCCTACAAACTTTTCGCCTTCGCCAACGACCGCCACCCCTAACCTCTACCGTGAAATGAAATGTCCAGAGACCCTTCTCCTGGTTGATTCAAGCGAGACGGGAAGTGGGCGAATATTGCTCCCTGTAGTCCATTTATTCTGGCCGTTTCAACTACACTCAACGTACTAGGTTGATTGAATATAGAGGGAGCGGACAGATGAAGATTACAATGAATATCCGACTGTTGTTGGCTACCGCGATACTGCTGGTTCCAGCGATTGCTCACACAGCCATAATCAGCTTCGACGGATTTACGCCTGGCACCACCTTCGGTATGGGAACGGTACTTTCGGAAGCGGGATTCGACTTTACCCAAGCAGGGGGTGGCATCAGCGGCAGTCCACGATTTGTTGATGTTGGCGGTGGAAATATCGGCATTGAGGATTCGATTGATGATGTATATGGGCAGTGGATCGGATTCAGCCGGGACGACGGCGGGGATTTCACTTTCGACTCAGTCACCGGCCTGAACAGGATCACCGGCCTGACCCCGGTGGAGGGCATCTGGGTCAACGGGTATCTGGGTGGCGCTCTGGTCGCACAGGACAAATTCTTTCCCACCACTAACACCCCCACCCTGTTTGCCGCCAGCAATTTGCTGGGCCTGACTCTGGACGAGGTAAAGATTGCCCACAGCTATTATGTGCCCTTCAACGAGGACGTGGTTCTGACAGCATTGCAATTGACCCGGGTGCCGGAGCCAGTGACTTGGCTGCTCTTTACTGCCGGACTGCTGGGTCTGGCTCGGACCCGGAGTTCACCGGGATCAACGTGAAATGCGCCACAATCCCCAGGCACCCCAAACTGTGATTAGCGGTAATACAATCCAATAGGGCGTCTCGCTTGCAAGATTCCAGCCCACTGCATCACGCGCAGCAACAACTGCGCTTAAGGAGACAACCGGCCAGTAGACCGTGATCCCAAGCGCGGCGCCAAGAATCACACGGCCCCATGTCCGTCCTAACCAATACCCAATCAGGCCTGCCGCAAGAAGAGGGATATAGGTTACGATGTCACCAAAAGCGAAGCCGTACCAAAAGGCAACGCCAACCTCCGAAATCTGTTCGGCCGACTCCTGTGTGCCCATGGCGACTCCTAGATCGTAGTCAAATGCGGGAATTGCCTGAGCGTAAATGAGGTAGAAGAGCAAAAGCCAGCCCGGCCATTGCACTATCCAGAAACAGATGTCCCGTTTCATTGATTACATCCTTTGATTACAACTCAATCATTGTCTTCGATTCGCACCATCAAATACTACGCGCTTCTGGCCGATTGACTAAAGGTGAACAAAATAATTATTGGCGATTTTCCCAGCAAAATAAATCTGCCCTCTTTTCGCAAACCTGGGACTGGCCTTCTGCCACCCTTATCTTTCAGCAACGGAACCATCCCCCTAAAACCCGGTCATATTCTTGAGTTGGCACTCACCACCAGAGAGTGCTAATATCAAATTTGAGTAAAACACTGAGGTATTCAATGGGTAAGGAACTCGTGATCCCCATGTCGCTGCCCACCGGCAGCATTGACGCTTACATCAGCGCAGCTTACCGGCTGCCGATTCTGAGTGCGGAAGAGGAACACAAGCTCGCGGTGCAACTGCGGGATAACAAAGACTTGGCGGCAGCCCGTTCGCTGGTCATGGCTCACGTACGCTTTGTGGTACGCATCGCACGCGGTTACTCCGGTTATGGCCTGGCCCTGCCCGATCTGGTGCAGGAAGGCACCGTGGGGCTGATGAAGGCGGTCAAACGCTTCGACCCTGACATGGGCGTACGTCTGGTCTCTTTTGCGGTGCATTGGATCAAGGCGGAGATCCACGAGTTCATCCTGAAGAACTGGCGCATCGTCAAGGTGGCTACCACCAAGGCCCAGCGTAAACTGTTCTTCAATCTGCGCAGCTCCAAAAAACGTCTTGGCTGGTTCTCCCAGGAAGAGGTCGAGGGCGTGGCGAAAGATCTGGGCGTAAAACCGGAGACCGTACTGGAGATGGAATCCCGCCTGTCCGGTCAGGATATCGCCTTCGATGGTCCTGGTAGCGATGACGAGGATGGTCTGGTAGCCACCCCCGCCGGCTACCTGCGGGATATGAGTCTGGAGCCCGCCTCCAGGGTTGAGGCTGTGGACAGCGAAGACCACATGAAACAGCAGCTGCTCACCGCCCTGGGTGACCTCGACGAACGCAGCCGCACCATTCTTGAGGCCCGTTGGCTGGGGGAGAAGAAGGTTACCCTACACGAATTGGCTGACCGTTTTGGCGTCTCTGCCGAGCGCATTCGCCAGATAGAGAAGAGCGCCATGGGCAAGCTGAAGGGCGTGCTCGCCGCCTGATCGATCTCTGTTGTAGAGACGGCATTTTGCCGTCTCTACCGACAGCTACGCTTACAACTTCCGCTCAGCTCCGTGGCCGCAACACACCTGTCAAGACACCCTCCCACAGCTTCCGCAGTCGGCCGCTCCATGTAAGGTATCTCTCCCAGACAGGGGGCTGGCATCCAGCTACAGAGGGTTTCAAGGTTTTCCCGCTGCGCATCCATATCCGGATCGATATGGTTGCCCACCCATCCCGCCAAACGCAGGCCGGAACCCAAAATATTCTCTTCCGTGAGCAGGGTGTGGTTGATGCAGCCCAGCTTCAGCCCTACCACCAGGATCACCGGCAGATCAAGCATCCGCACAAGATCGGGCAGGGTGACACCGTGACCCAATGGCACCCGCCAGCCGCCCACACCCTCCACAATGACCCGGTCAGCCTGGGCGGACAGTTCGACATAATCAGCCTGAATCTTCCTCAGACTGATCGGTCTCCCTTCCGACTTTGCGGCCAGATGAGGTGCGATAAACGCTTCATAGGCGAAGGGATTGACCTTTTCGTAGGGCAGTTGGATATCGGATTGGGCCTGAATTCTGAGCGCATCGTCGTTGCGCAGCCCTTCCGGGGTCGGATCTGCACCTGCGGCCACCGGCTTCAAACCCACTACGCTGAGTCCCGCCGCCTGCAGCCGATGCATCAGTCCCACAGTCACCTCCGTCTTGCCGCAACCTGTGTCAGTGCCGGTGATGAAAAAACCTTTATTGAAATTCATAGACTCTGCTTCAAACTATCGAAAGGGATAGAGGTCACCCCATCCTGAGTGCGCTGCCGGGGCGCCCATGCCAAACCGTAAACCACCTCGTAACTGGCAGGCAATCGCCCATTGTTGCGGAAAACCTCATAGGCGCTGAACATTGCCTGCAACCGACCCTTGCCGGTCAGTCCCTGCTGCCGCCCGCGGGTGACATTATGCGCGCCCAACGCCTTGAGATCACGCATCAGCCCCGGCACATCCTCGTAAGTCAGTTGCATACGATCCACATCCACCACCGGATCGAAAAAACCCGCCCGCAACATAACATCGCCGATGTCATGCATATCCGGAAAAGGACTGACATGGGGATAGCCATCCACCTCCGCCCAGCTCTGGCGCAGCTCTTTAAGGGTATCCGGACCAAAAGTAGAGAACATCAGCAGGCCATTGGGACGCAGTACCCGCAGGAATTCGTTGAAGGTCTGTTCCAGATTGTTGCACCACTGCAACGCAGCATTGGAGAAAAGCAGGTCCACACTCTGATCCGCCAGCGGCAACTGCTCCGCATCGGCGCAGAGACAGCGTGGACGCCTGAACAGGGAACCCCGTTTACGCGTCTGCTGCAGCATCGGCAGGGCAAAATCCAGCGCCAGGATATGTGCCTTCCTGTACTGTTTGGCAAGCGCGGCAGTGGCCTCCCCGGTGCCTGCCCCCACATCCAGCACCACCGATGGTTGATGGCGGATATAACTCAGGCGTTCAAGCATCCGCCGGGCGGTATCACGCTGCAGTACCGCCACCTCATCATAACTGGTGGCAGAGCGCTCAAAGGCCCGGCGGGCCTGGAGTTTGTCGATAGGTGCGGCGGGCTTACTGCTCACGGCTTCTCTCCAAAAAGGTTTCTATCAGCGCCAGCGTCTCATCCTGATGGGAGAGAAAAGGCGCATGGGCCGCAGCGGAAATTCTATGCACCTCAGCCTGGGGCAATATAGCCAGCAGCAGGTCTGCGGCGGCTGCCGGGACCAGCGTATCCCGCTCGCCATAGAGCCAGAGTGTCGGCATCTGCAGAGCAGCCAGATCCTCCCTCAGATCAACATTTTTCAGCAGTGACAATCCTGACTCCAGGGCTGTAGGTTGCGGATCAGGCTTCTCCATCAGACGGGTCTTGAGGGTGCGCAATGTGGCGCGGGCTTCATCACTGCCACGCACCTGCAGGGCGAGAAAACGCTCCAGCGTCTTGCGATGATCCTGCTTCAGGGATGTCGCAAACTGTGCGAGGGTCTTGTCTGCCATGGCATGGGGCCAACTTTCCCCCTGCACAAACCGTGGGGTTCCCGCCAGGGAAATCAACTTCTGCACCCGTTCCGACTGATCCAGCGCAACCTGCAGCGCAACCTGCGCCCCGAGAGACCAACCGATCCAGACCGCTCGCTCAGGAGCCACTGCAAGACAGGCGTCCGCCCACTCCCTGAGACTGCGCTTTTCGGCGAAAGGACTGCCACCATGTCCCGGCAGATCAATTAGGATCACTCGCTGATTTTCGGCCAGACGTTCGGCAAAACCGCCCCAGACAGCCGAGTTCATGCCCCAACCGTGCAGCAGCACCAGCGTTTCTCCCCGGCCAAGGGTTTCCAGGTTGAGTCTCATTCGCCCACTTCCGGCAGTTCCGCCAGCGATTCCAGCAGTCGTTCCAACTGGGCATCACTATGGCTTGCACTGAGGGTGATACGCAGCCGCGCACTGCCCTCCGGCACTGTGGGGGGACGAATGGCGGAGACCAAAATCCCCTGCGCCTCCAGATGGCGGCTCCAGGCCAGCGCCCGGCCAGTGCTACCCGCCACGATTGGCTGGATTGGTGTCTCTGATGCCATCAGAGTGAGACCGAATCCCGACACCTGCTCCCGGAAACGGGTGATCAATTTTTGCAGACGTTCGCGGCGCCAGGACTCCTCCCGCGCAATCTGCAGACTGACCAGTGTGGCTTCGGCCAAGGCTGGTGGGGTGGCAGTCGTATAGACATAGGGACGCGCCTGCTGAATCAAGGTCTCGATCAGGACCTCGCTGCCTGCGACAAAAGCGCCAAATGTCCCCAGCGCCTTGCCGAGAGTACCCATCAGGACCGGCACCTCCCTTTCACTCAGGCCAAAGTGGCTGGTGCAGCCGCCTCCGGTTTCACCCAATACGCCGAGACCGTGGGCATCGTCTACCATCAGCCAGGCGTTATTTTGCGCAGCCAGCCGGGCCAAGCCCGGTAGGGGCGCAAGATCGCCGTCCATGCTGAATACGCCATCGGTGACAATCAAACGCCGTCCCTCCCCCACCGCTTTCAACTGCCGCTCCAGACTGGAGGCATCCGCGTGCTGATAGCGTTTCATCCTGGCTCTGGAGAGTACTCCGGCATCCACCAGTGAGGCGTGATTGAGCCGGTCTTCAAATAGCTGGTCGCCACGTCCCAGAAGCGCGGATACCACGCCGAGATTGGCCATATAACCGGTGGAGAAGAGCAGCGCCCTGGGCCGTCCGGTAAAGACCGCCAGCGCCTCTTCCAGTTCCTCATGGGCACGGCTGTGACCGCTGATCAGATGTGCTGAGCCACTGCCTACACCATAACGCCCGGCGCCCTGCTGCAACGCACGGATCACCTCTGGATGATTGGCCAGCCCAAGGTAATCATTGCTGCAGAAAGAGAGCATCGGGCGGCCATCCACCAGCAGTTCAGGCTGCTGCGGACCATCAATCGTTCGCCGGACGCGATAGAGATCGTCCCGGCGGCGTTGGTTCAGGTTTTTATGCAGAGAATCGAACATTTTAAAAGATAGGTGAAAGGCTAAAGGTAAAAGGTAAAAGGAAGACCGGGCTTCATCGCTGTTGCCGTTACCGTGAAAATACGTAGGCCAGATCAAGCGTAGCGATCGGGCATCCCGCTACATCTAACGAGGCTACAAAGTTCGGCCTATCTTGTGGCACGGCCTCCTTTAACCTTTAACCTTTAACCTTTAACCTTTAACCTTTAACCTTTAACCTTTCACCTATCCCTATCCCTATCCCTATCCCGCCTTCCTGCAAGGCTTCTTCGCCGCTTTTACTTCCGACTCGACGACCTGTTCCATCTGCATACCCAGGCGGTCGAACAGGATCCGGTCGCTGTCTGTTTCAGGGTTGTCGGTGGTGAGTAAGCGCTCACCATAGAAGACGGAGTTGGCACCGGCGAGAAAACAGAGCGCCTGCATTTCGTCGCTCATTTCATTACGTCCGGCGGAGAGGCGCACGTAGGATTCCGGCATCAGGATCCGCGCTGCCGCGATGGTGCGGATGAACTCAAACGGGTCCAGCGCATCGGTACCGAAAAGCGGTGTACCCTCTACCTGCACCAGCAGATTGATCGGCACCGATTCCGGATGTTTTTTGAGATTGCACAGCTCACGCAACATGCTCGCCCGGTCACGGCGGGACTCACCCATACCCAGGATACCGCCGGAACAGATATTGATGTCGGCGTTGCGAACATGGGCCAGCGTATCGAGCCGGTCCTCGAAGGTGCGTGTGGTGATGACGTTGCCGTAGAACTCCGGCGATGTATCCAGGTTGTGGTTGTAGTAGTCGAGTCCCGCCTCACGCAGTTGCACTGCCTGGGGTTCTGTCAGCATACCAAGCGTCAGGCAGGTCTCCATGCCGAGATCATGCACCGCCTGCACCATCTCTATGACCCGCGCCAGGTTTTTGTCTGTAGGATTGCGCCAGGCCGCGCCCATGCAGAAACGGCTGGCACCTTTAGCCTTGGCCGCTTCCGCCGCCTCAACCACCTCGTTCAGAGGCAACAGCTTCTCTTTCTCCAGGTCGGTGCCGTGTTTCGCACTCTGCGAGCAGTAGCCGCAATCCTCCGAGCAAGCACCGGTCTTGATGCTGAGCAGACTGCTCACCTGCACCTGATTGGGGTCGAAGCGGGCGCGATGGGTGCTCTGCGCGCTGAACAGCAGATCGTTGAAGGGCAGATCCAGCAGCGCCTCAATCTCGTCGAGGCGCCAGTCATGGCGTAGAATGGTTTCGTTCATGGCGATCTTTGCGGGTTGGCCAAATCCCGCAATAGTAAGGATCGAGCGCCCCCTGTCAACCAAGGATGGTTATGAAGGTTTACAATTGGATAGATTTTGTACTAAACAGACTCTACGCCTCACGCTGCCGTCTCTGTGGGGACCAGGGGGCGAACGGTCGGGATCTTTGCCCAGACTGCAAAAAGGATCTCTCTCACAATCGGCACTGCTGCAGGGTTTGTGCTATCCCCCTGCCCCCCGCCGCGCCTGAAAACACCTTATGCGGATTATGCAGCCAGCAACACCCCGGCTTCGAGCAGTGTCTTGCCGCCTTGGTCTACGATCAGGAGACCGGTGAATTGGTCAGTGGTCTGAAATTCCGCAACCAACTCGGCAACGCCAGGCTGTTGGGGGATCTGCTCTGCGACTACCTGAAGGGGGAAATCTTCGAAAAACCGGACTTTATCCTGCCGGTACCCTTGCATCGAAGCCGTCTGAAAACACGCGGCTATAACCAGGCTCTGGAGATCGCCAGACCGGTGGGACGCCGATTCGGCATCCCTCTCCGACCAAAAGTCTGTGTCAGGAATCGAGCCACCGAGGCACAGGCGGATCTGGACAAGGGCGACCGGGGGAAAAACATACGCGGTGCCTTCAGCGTAACAAAGCAGGTGACGGGTTGCAGGATCGTACTGCTCGACGATGTGGTCACTACCGGCAATACCGTCTCTGAACTGACCCGGGTGTTGCGGCAGGCCGGAGCGGCCAGGGTGGATGTTTGGGCTGTCGCACGGACGCCTTGAATCTATTATGTAGGGTGCGCCGTGCGCACCCTACCCGACTAAAACTTGTCGATTGAAAATGGTTATGAAGATTTATTGATTGCCGATCGGCAGTTTGAATCGCTCACCCATGTGCTCAAGCACCACTCCATCCGGCAGAATCTCCGACAGTAACGGACCTGCGGCCAGGTAGTCTCCCTCCCGGTACTTCTCCAGGTTGATCAACACGTAACGACGTTTGGACTGATCATTGTAAATATGCACATCGATATTGAACTCCGGCAGGTTCTCCACAAATCCCGGCGGCAGTTCGCTGATCAGTTTGGGTGGAACCTGGGGTACAGGGACCGAGGGCACTTCCGGTTCAGGTTCTGGTTCAGGCGGCTCGATTTTCAGTTTCTGCACAGCGGCCACCTGTGGCTGGACAGGCACAGGCTGTTGCGGCTGTGGAGCCGGGAACGTCGGTGCCTCCGTTCTGGCAGGCTGCGTGTCGGGTACCAACGCCGGACCAGACACCATCTGCTGCGGATCCTCTCGCCCCAGATAGAGACCCAGCACCAGCAGACCCAAACCCAGGAATACCAGCGCCACGATACCGAACCAACGGGATTGCCCCAAATCCTGCTGGGTGTTGACTGCACCGAGCCGGGGCACCTGACCAATCCGATGCTGGCGTTCCGCTTTCTTCAGAGCCTCGAGAATCAGCGACATTTAACCTTCACCCCCTTCGCTGGTCACAACAGCTCTCAGGGTTGGAGTGTCGGCGGTGAGCTGCACATTGTTCAGGGTAATCATGGTCTGCTGCCCTGCAACACCGTCTGAGGACAACCCGTGTTTGGACTGGAAGCGTTTCAGTTGCTGCCGCAACTCGGCATTGAATGCATCCCGGCCGATCACGACCGGGGGTTCCAAACCTTCTGCTTTTGCGAGCTGCGCCCTCAGCCAAGTGACGGGGACGCCTGTCGAACCCGGCCCCACCAGGGCTGATTTTGTTCTTGGGCGCCACAGAACCACATAATCACCAGGCCAGAGGGGAGCGATGTCTGCCCGTTTCAGCTGCCGGCCACCCTCACCGTAATCTACCGTTATGCTCTCCCCCTGCATGGATTTAAGAAGGATATAACGTTGCCGGAAACCCAATTTCAACTTGAGCAGCAGCGGCCTGTTGATGCGCTCCAGATCCTCCCAGCCACCAATGCTGGTGAGACAACGCAAACCCAATGGCGGCGCCTCTTTGCAGGCGCTCTCTGATGAGAGCAGCTTGATACTTTTGCCCCACAATTCAAACAGTCGCAGATGCACCGCCCGCTTGCTGTCTGCCACATGCGAGATCCGCCCCTCCAGATCAACGGGAAGACCAGCTTCGGGCAGGGTATCGATTGCTTCAGGTACGGGAGGGACTATTACAACCTGTGCAGATTCCGACTGCGACAGCACCGAGACTGCTTTCGCTCCAGACTCAGGGGGAATCACAGGAGAGGCTTCCGGTTCCGGGGAGGGCAGAGGTGGCAGAGACAATTCATGCTCTACCTTGGCGGGTCGATCCAGCACCTGCGCAACCACCTCACCCGACTCCGATTTTGAGTCTGTAAATAGTGGCATCAGAAACCAGGCGATGACCGCAGTGGAGAACACGATCAGCAGGACAGGCATGAGACGGCCGAGCTTCCCCAACACCACGCCGGAACCTCTGACCTCCCTGGCGGCACGCCAAACCAGCCTGGGTCCAGCCCGCTTGGCGCCGGTTGCAAAAATCGCCAACAGCGTCCGTTCGCAGATGGTGTTGATGATTCGCGGCACACCTTTGGACAGGTGATACACCAGGCGTAGCGCTGACGAGGTAAAAAGATCTTCACGGTTCCCCGACACGCTAAGCCGGTGCCGGATATAGCGGACAGTCTCCCGGCGGGATAACGGAAAGAGGTGATAGCGTGCTGTAATACGCTGGGCAACCTGCCGCATATCCTTACGTGCCAGCAGTTGCTGCAACTCTGGCTGACCCACCAGAATAATGCGCAGCAACTTGTGTTGCGAAGTCTCCAGATTTGTCAGCATGCGGACCTGTTCAAGCACCCTGGGACTCAGGTTCTGCGCCTCGTCCACCACCAGGACCGTATTGCGCCCGGCCGCATGAGTCTTCAACAGATGGTGGCTCAGATTGTCGGTCAGCTGTTTGAGGGAGTAAGGGGGACCCACATATTTAATGCCCAGTTCGTCGCAGATGGCCGCCATGAAAGCACGACGCGAAAGCCGGGGGTTGAAAATCAGGGCGATATCGACGTTTTCAAGATTCTGCTCCAACAGACTGCGCACCAGCATTGTCTTGCCGGTACCCACTTCACCGGTCAGCTGCACGAAGCCGCCATTCGGCCCGGTCCCGTAGATCAGATGTGCCAGACTCTCCTCATGCCCGCGACTCAGATAGAGATAGCGGGGGTCAGGCGTAATGGAAAAGGGATTTTCCTGAAACCCGAAGTCGCTAAACTGCATGGCTCAATCGCAATCCTCTTCCAGGTTTTGCGCTTTGGCCAGCTTATCCGCCAATTCCAACCATTGGATTGCCACGGTCTCATTGGGTGCGACGCCCTCACCGGAGAGATACATCTGTCCCAGGTTGGCGGCCGCCTGATAGGAGCCGTTTCCAGCAGCCCGTTTCAGCCACTCCACTCCCCGGGAATTACTCTTTCTCACTCCCTGTCCGTAGAGATAAAGCATGCCGAGGTAGTACTGAGCATCCACCACGCCATCCTCCGCCAGATCTCTGAAGGACGTGTAGGCACCTTTGTAGTCACCCGCTTCAAACGAGGTCAGTGCCGCGTCATAGGCATCGTTCTCCGCAACGGAGAGAAAAGGTGTCAAAAGCAGAAACAGCAACGTAACGCCGCGAATAATATTTTTCGCCATCAAATTCATCTGCTATCGATTCTCTCCCGGCTAGCAACGATCCCACACAATAAGGAAACATAACACCTCTCAGCCGCAGGTGCATAGAGAAGCCATGCTTTTGTACTGATGGCAGTATACGGATGTAGGATTTCTATCGAATTTTTTAGCCGCGACATGGACGAAATCACGGCTAAAACCGTCAGGTCAGATTAACGACAGCTACTTTTCAGCCAACTGCGGTACTTCCACTGTTGGCGTCAAAACCGGCGTGTATACCGGATAGTGGTAATAGGAAGGATAGTAGCCATAGTGGTAGGGATAATAACCATAATTTCTATACCCATACCATGGCCGGTACCAATTGCGCCCCCAGCCTGAACCAGAGAAGCCAAAGGAGAAACCGAAGCCACCACCCCACCAGGCATCTGCCGTGGATACCGGCAGTGCCACAAGTGCTGCCACTGCTGTTGCAGTCAGGAATTTGCGCATTGTCTTCATGATAAACCTCCTGCGACATACTGCTGTCACTTTTTCCCGCCCACATTTAAACCATACACCTTCTGGGGAAAAACACATTGAGGCACGTCATCTATATTAGAGAATGCTTATAGAAATATCCTATAGATTATTCCGTCTGGAGCACTGAATTAATGACTGCTTTCTTCCAAGGGTGACGTCCGGACGCTTCATGGATAAACTGCGCCGACAACGATTCACACCACTATTGAGGATAAACATATGAAATTCATACCCTGTCAGGGCGGAGACAACTGCACAGAAGGCGGCACCCACTGCCAGGGCTGCGGGCGCAGCCATGAAGAGATCGCCGAGACCAAAAAACTGATCGATGCACTGGTGCAGTTCACACAAAAGATGGATTTTGAGAATGTCGAAGAGTTCACCAGCTTCGTCGCTGCCAGGGCCGCAGGAAAGTACCGCATGCAGCAAGGCGGCGGTATGGGTTTCGGCCTCAACATCCAGCCCGGCAGCTGACGGATGACCACTGCGGGAACCAACACGGTTCCCGGCAGTCACATTTCAAACAGGCCAATATACGAAGAAAAACCATGATGAAGCCCTTTGCCCTCTCTCTCCTCCTCATCTTCACCACAACCTTTGCGCTGGCGGCTCAACCGCTGGTCACACCGGAATGGGTGCATAACAATCGCGAGAAGAGCGGGGTCGTAATCCTCGACCTGCAGGATGCCAAAGCCTATCAGCGATACCACGTTCCCGGTGCGGTGAACTCCAGCTATGGTGCCTGGCGACGTGAGTCGGAGAAAAAGATACCCCAGATCATGACGCCCCCCGCGCAACTGGAGAAGCTGATCGGCCGCCTGGGTATCGATAATGACACCCACGTCGTGCTGGTCACCACCGGGAACGGCGCAGGAGACATGGCGAGTGCCTCACGAGTCTACTGGACCTTCAAGGCACTGGGGCACGATCAGGTCTCCATCCTCGACGGGGGGCTGATCAGCTATGCACAGAAGCGGGTCTACCCGCTCCAGAACGGTCGCAACCAAGCTGAGCCGAAGGTCTTCAAGCTCAACCTCAGGGCCGACTACATCCCAGACGCCAAAGGGGTAAAAACTGCTCTCGAAAAGGGGGCGTTGGCGGTGGACAACCGCAGCCGCGCCGAATACATGGGCATCTACTCCGGCAGCGGCAAGGAACGTCCAGGCAGTCTGCCCAAAGCTGTCAATATCTCCTACGACTGGCTAACCGCCAATGGCGGCGCAACATTCCACAGCATCGACAACCTGAAAAAGATCTATGCCGCCAATCAGGTGCCGCTTAACGGCGCACAGATCAACTATTGTCATACAGGCCATCGCGCCGCCCTTGGCTGGTTCGTCTCCCACGAACTCCTGGGTAACAAGCAGGCCCGTCTCTACGATGGATCGACCGCCGAATGGGCGCTTGACCACGCCCTGCCCATGGAACAGAAAGTCCAATTAAAACATTGAGGACCAGACCATGCGCGCTTATGTCTCAAAACTCCTTATCTCACTATTGTTAATGAGTCTGACTCAAGGTGTCCTGGCCAACGGCCGCACTGCACCGGAGTGGGATATCTCCGAATGGATCAACGGCGATGGCACCACCCTGGCCGCACTCAAGGGCAAGGTGGTGGTGATCGACTTCTTCCAACTCTGGTGCCCTGGCTGCAACAGCTTCTCGGTACCGTTGATGGCCAGATGGGAGCAGCAGTTTGCCGACGAGATCGCAGCGGGCAATCTGGTAATGCTGAGCATCCACACCGTGTTTGAAGGGCACGACTATCAGAATCCGAAAAAGCTGCGCGCCTATCTCAAACAGAAAAAGATCCAACACCTGGTAGGAATCGATCGGCACGTTGACGGCGATGAAATCCCGGAAACCATGAAACGATACCGCACCCGCGGCACACCGGAGATGGCCATCATCGACAAAGAGGGACGTATCCGCTTCCAGCGATTCGGCAGTTTTGATCCAGCCAGCGACGCACAACTGATCAACAAGTTACTGGACGGAGACCGCGGGTAATCCATGATAAAACGACTCATTCCAACCCTGCTGCTCTGGCTCTCGCTCGGCAGCGCGGCTTTCGCTGCAACCCACGCCAGCTACACGGTCACGAGGCCTATGGAAATCGATCAGCAACTCAAAGCCGCCTACGGGATCAAGGGAGAGGATTACAAACCCCGCACCGAACACTTAAACCCAGACGGCTCACCAATCTATATCAACCGCCTGATTCTGGAAGACTCCCCCTATCTGCTGCAACATGCCCACAATCCGGTGGCCTGGCATGCTTGGGGGGAAGAGGCCTTTGAAAAGGCAAAACGTGAGAACAAGCCGATCTTTCTCTCCATCGGCTACTCCACCTGTCACTGGTGCCATGTCATGGAGCGGGAGAGTTTCGAGAACCTCCAGCTGGCCAAAATACTGAATGAGCATTTCGTGGCCATCAAGGTGGACCGGGAGAGCCATCCCGACGTAGACGAAGTCTACATGACCGCTGTGATGCTGATGACCGGCCACGGTGGCTGGCCGATGTCGAGTTTTCTCACACCGGAGGGCAAACCCTTCTATGGCGGCACCTATTTCCCACCCAACCAGTTCGGACAGCTGCTCTCACAGATTCAGCAGGTCTGGCGCGACAAAAAGGCCAGCGTCCTCGACCAGGCGGATCGCGTAACTGAAGCCGTAGCGGCAGCCAACAACCACAAGGGCGCAGCCAAGGCACTCGACAAGACCGCGATCGCTGCTGCGCTCAAGACGATGCTCGGCAGTTTTGATGAACTGCAGGGCGGCTTCAGCGTGGCACCAAAATTCCCCCACGAACCCTGGTTATTGTTATTGCTGCAACAGGCGGAACGCAGTAACGATTCAGCGGCACTGGAGGCGGCGGAGGTCACCCTCGATGCGATGGCCCGGGGAGGAATCTACGACCAAGTGGGGGGCGGTTTTCACCGCTACTCCACGGATAACGAATGGCTGGTGCCGCACTTCGAAAAGATGCTCTACAACCAGGCTCATCTCGCTCGCGCCTACCTGCATGCATGGCGGCTCACCGGCAAGGATAAATACCGTCGCGTGGTCACTCAGACTCTCGATTATGTCATGCGCGAGATGACCTCACCCAACGGCGGTTTCTACTCAGCCACCGACGCCGACAGTGAGGGTGAAGAGGGGGCATTCTTCATCTGGACACCCGCGCATATTCGTGACGCTTTGGCGCAGGAAGATGCCGACCTGGCAATCGATCTCTATAACATAACAGACAGTGGCAACTTCGAAGGAAAGAACATCCTCCATCTGCAGTCAGACCTGGAGAGTTATGCCGAAGAAAACAAGTTGGATCCTGCCGCCCTGCAGATGCGGGTCGATCATATCAACACGGTATTACGCAAGGTACGCGAAGGCCGGGAGCATCCATTAAGGGACGACAAAGAGGTCACCGCCTGGAACGGCATGATGATCACCGCCTTTGCACAGGCCGCCGATCTTCTTGCTTCAAAGACTTACCGGGAGGCCGCCGAACAGGCGGGTGAGTTTATCTGGCAGCAAAATCGCAAAGCTGCCGGCAAACTTTGGAGGGTACACCTCGACGGACAGTCCTCGGTTGCCGCGGCGCAGGAGGACTACGCCTATCTGTCTGAAGCACTGCTCTATCTCTACGATCTGAGCGGAGATAAAAAGTGGCTGCAACGGGCGCAGGAGACCGCCGATGCCATGGTCAGCCGGTTTAGCGACCATCAGAACGGCGGCTTCTATATGAATGAAGAGGATAGCAACTTCAGCGCAATGGGACGCCCCAAGGACAGCGGCACCGACAGCGCCATCCCATCCGGTAGTTCTGTGGCCCTTAAGTCGCTACAGATGCTCTGGGTGCGCACCGGCAAGCTGGACTATCGCACTCACGCCAATAACCTTATCGGCAGTTTCGCTGCCGCCATCGAACGGCATCCCAACGGCTACACTTACATGTTGGGCGCCATCGATGATCTACAGCATGGGGAGTTGAGCGCCCGCCGATATGCCGCTCAAGGTGGTATCCGCCTCCAGGGCAAGACCAAGATAATCAAGAGAGACAAACAGCTGTTAACCATAACCATCACCATTCCTGAAGGCTGGCACATCAATGCCAACCAGCCTCTGAGCAAGAATTTGATCGCCACTGAGGTCAACCTGGCCGACAGCGCCGTCCAATGGAGCATGGGACCCGTCACCTATCCGGAACCCTCGTTACAGCAGCTGGCTTTTCAAAGTGATCCGCTCTCCGTTTATGCAGGCGTGATTACACTTCAGGCGATGCTGACACCCACATCTGACCCAGCAGCACTCAAGACAGCATCCATCAATGTGAAATTACAGGCCTGCAGCGATGAAGTCTGCCTGCCGCCGGAGACACTGCAACTCCATATTCCTACCATACCTTCAATCTGAGTGGTGTCCCGAATTTATTAAGGGGAAGTACCCCCGCTGGCTACATCATTGCCACGTATTTTCCCCTATGTCACCGCCGCACACCATTGGTTAGACTCTGACACGATTATGAACATACAATCATTGATAAAATTTTTCGCCCTGGCAGCCTTTCTCTCACTTTCTCTGAATCTCAGCGCACGCGACACGGATGCACGCTCAGGGCATGCCGGGAAAGGGATTGATCAGTCTTGGAGCTACAGTGGTGAAACGGCCCCGGAAAAATGGAGCACCCTATCCAGCGCGTTCAGCGCGTGTGGAGCAGGCAAAGCACAATCGCCAGTGGATATCCAGGGCACGATAGAATCCGAACACCTGCCACTCACTTTTTTCTACCGCACCAGCGTCCTGTCAATCCGACGCTCTAACCACGGCATTTCACTGGAGATGGAACCCGGTGGATTTATGAAGATCGAAGGTGAACGTTTTCAGTTGCGCAGTATTGATCTGCATATACCTGGTGAACATACCCATCTGGGCAGGGCTGCAGACATGGAGATTCAGCTCAACCACATCGACAGCAAAGGCAACCCTGTGATACTCGCGATTCCGGTAAACGCGGGCAGGCACAACAACCTGATGGTCAACCGAATCGCCCACAACCTGCCACAAGAAAATGGTGGCCGAAGATACAGCCGCCAGATCGGCATCAACGCTGTCTTTCTGCTGCCGACCAATCGAAGCTATGTACTCTACAATGGATCACTGACAACACCACCCTGCAAAGAACCGGCTCGCTGGATCGTCTTCAAAAACCCGATTGAGATACCCGATCTGCAGCTGCGAAAATTTACGGATGCTATCGGCTACAATGCCCGTCCCGTACAACCGCTGAATGGGCGTGTGATCTGGACAAGTATTCATTAGGAAAGCATCGAATTTAACCGTCACGCCTCAACCCAACCACTTGCCGACTCACCGGGATCAGGCCCGCCAGTGCTTGAGGGGTGCATGCGGCATTATGAATGAAAATCGGCTAATATGGGGCGGAATCGTGGATAAAGGGGCATAGGAATGGACCAGGAATACGTCTTTGACGACCCGATCGATACGCTGTCGGTGGCGACATCTCGCTGCCCAAACGCTATTTGCCCCGCCTCCAGCCTGTCTGCTGAAAACAATTTCCTATCTTGATTAGTACGAATGTTCAGCAGTGACTCACGGAATGAGCCACTGGTTGTTGCAAGATGATGCCACGATCCACAATAGGAGAGCGGACATGGCACAGAATCCAATCCAATTTCAGACAGGCATGAGCTTGAGCGATTT
>JAMJIN010000003.1:0-50095 GCA_036784775.1 Chromatiales bacterium
ACTGTCGAGGTCGATACACCCGGTACCACACCTTCTCAACGGCTCCCTACATCTTCCCGATTTCTTTCTCGATGTCACTCTTTGTCGCTGGCTGTTTCTTCTGACTCGCTATTTGCAGCTATTTCATCCGGTTACCGCTGTTCGCCAATTATGTTCGGGTTTTTACCGCCATCTACACCCGGATCCTCCACCACCGGCGGCGGCGGTTCTCTGACCTCATCCAGTGTCTTGAACAGGGCATCGCGCAGAGTCTGGGCATCGGACGCGGCGAGAAACAGGCCGCCGGTTCTATCGGCCATGCAGCGTAACCGTGTCTGCTCCTCTTGGGTAATGTCGAAGCCGATGACATGCACCGTGAAATCGACCCCGCTCATGGCCAGTTCCGCCGCCAGGGCGCAGGGATCGGCATTGCAGGTCTCCAGGCCGTCGCTGACCAGCACCACGCTGGCGCGCTCCTCGGTGTAGCGCAGGGCCTTGGCGGCCTGGCGCACCGACTCACTCAGGGGGGTCTTGCCCTTGGGGCTGATGCCCTGGACCTTCGCATTCATCGCGACCGCATTGCGCGGTCCCACCGGCATCAACATCTCGATGTCGTCACAGTCACCCTTGCGCCGGTGGCCATACACCATCAGGCCGGTCTGGAAATCGGCCGGCAACTCACTGATCAGATCGGCCATCACCACCTTGGCGATAGTGATCTTGGCCTTGCCCTTGATCTGCCCCCACATGGAGCCGGAGGCGTCGAGCACCAATACCATGCGGGCGGGCACCACGGGCTGAGACTGGCCTGACAGAGATTTCACAACCGGTTTCGGTTTGGCTTTTGTCGGCTGCGCCTGGCCGGATGGTGGCTGCACCAGTTTCGCCTCCGGGATGGCGGTGGAAGGCTGCTCGATATGGATGCGCAGGCTACCCTGGCCGCTGGGTACCGTGATCTGCAGGACGTCGTAACCCTTCTCGACATCGAAGGTCCACACTTTTATCTCGCCGTTCTTCACTTCGAAGGGCAGATCTTCGCGCGTCTTCGCCTTGTCGTTACGCACATGGATCTTGCCGCTGGTGGTGTCGCCGTCCAGGTTATCACCAATCATGGTAAGACGGGTTCCACGTTCCGGAGAGAGCCGCTCCCAAGTGGTGACGCCTCCCCTGTTGTAGAGGTCGCGCACCTCTTTGTCCTGTTGATCCACCACTACATGGGCCAGCCCCTTGCTGACCTTGATCACCACCTCGTCCACCTGGAAGGCGTTGCCGAACATCTTCCGGTCTTTGTTGAACTCCCGGTTGAAGCTCGATCCCTTATACTCGAGTTTTCGCGGAGTGACGCCGATATTCTCCCGCTGTTTCCCCTGGTGGAAGGGGAGGACGACGATCTCCGCCTCGCTCTTGAGCAGATTGATCACCCGCACCCTGACCCTGCGCATCTTGTCCACCTTGACGCGCAGTTCGCCACCCGCCTTCACCCGCCGGCCCCAGGGGGCCTTACCGGATGCCGAACCGGTGACGGCAGAGAGGGTGGTGGGATCGGAAGCCCGCCGTTTCTGCATCGGGTGGGGTTTCTTCTTGAAGTCAGCCGGGGTTTCGAACAGGGCCGGGGCCACTGCTCCGATCTGCAGATTTGCAAGTTCCACCTTGCGGGTCTTTTTCGACGCGTGGATGAGCTTCAGGGGCACCACCGACTGATCCGACATCCAGAGGGTCATCATCTCCATATCACCTTCATGGACCAGGATCTTCGCGCAGTCGAATCCCTGCAGGGTCTCCCGGCCGACGCCCTTGGTTTTGTATTTGTAAGCACTGAAAATGGCGGCCATGAACGGATCGTTCATCAGACTGGCCAGGTCGTCGGAGGCGATCTCGTAGTAGGTCTTCTCCGTCGGCACCAGGATGCGGGTACGTTCGATCTCGCGGTCGACGACGATGCGCAACTGTTTGCCGTCCTTGGTTCGTTCCATCGCATAGCGGTTGTGCCTGACGTGGATCCTGTAGGTTTCGACCTTGTCGCCGACGGTCTCCACCACGTCAGCGCTGAAGTCACCTGCCCACAGGGACGGGGTCAGCGCAAACAACGTCAGTGTGGAGAGGAGCAAGGATAGGCACTTTGCAAACCACTTCCGCTTCACGACAACCTCCTTGGTTCAGCTGCGCCTGCATCCAACAGTGCCATGCGCCGGAACGTCCGAACACGATGGGGAATCCGCTCACCCCTGTTTTGAGCATAGAATACTCAATGCGGGTTTTCCAGCATCTAGCCCGTCTGAAATGAAACACGATTGCGGGAAGCATTTCATCGACCTCACCCCCCTATTTGGCTGAAAAAGAAAAGGCCCGGGTATTGCCCAGGCCTCAAGGTTTTTCAGAAGTCACCCTAATCGGGCGCAACTATTTTTATAACGTCGAATCATAGAGTGGCCCACCATCGACTGGGATATCGTGCTTGTCGTGGGGAACACCTACTTTTACTTCACCGGTGCATTCCGCGCCATACGAATCGGCTGCAGTAAAACTTATCGTATATACGCGACCATCACCAAGCCCACTCCGCTCCGCACGCACTTGGGCGGTATCAGTGCCAACACCGGACGCATCCGGCGCAAACTGTCCATCGCCATCAGCATCAGTGGGTTCGTCCTGATATATCTGCCAGATACTGATGGTAACGGGATCGCCATCAGGGTCAGTGACTCCAAAGATACCAACATCCACGAACTTGTGGTTGGGAGGCCAGATACTCGACACATCAGGGTAGGCTGCCGTGCAATCCGGTATCTGATTTGCAAGCAACGTAAGATCGTAGAGGATTGGACTTGCACCACCAGTGTCACGGGCAAAGCTGGCTATAATCTTCATGTACCGGCCCGTAGGGACTGCCGGAGCAGCGCCGTTAATAGCTACTGCAGGCGCACTGAAAGCCACATTGTCGTCACTACTTGCCGCCGTGACGGAGATGGAGCTATCGCCGGGGTCACTAGAGGTCCAGCTAATCATGCTCCAGGGCGCATTCGGCATACCACTATCATGCACCACTTCCCAAGTACCGTTGTCAGGCGGCGCGATCAGGGTGCTGCCGGTCATGTCACTGTAGTTGTAGAGATTTCCACCCAAGCTACCCGAGGTGAAATCCACATCACCGACTGGAGTAATGCCGTCCGCACCCAGCGGGCCGAGGGCCGGATCGATGCGGGAGAGCGTCTGACTGTAGTAGTTGGTCGCCCAAATCTTGCCCGCTCCATCAACCGCCATGCCGGTGGGACCGGAACCAACGGCAACATTGCCTATATAGGTGCCATCGTCCAATAGATGCCCAACCGTGCTTTTCGGGCCGAGAATCGAGTGAGCAACCCAGACATGATCATTGCCGTCAACCACGCAGCCTTGTGCGGTATCGGAACCATGGCTGTATGTCCCCAGAAGCGTGCCATCAGGGGCAAATTTACGGATCATGTTCCCAAAAAGAGCCGTGTTCCACACGTTGCCGAGGGTATCGATGCAGAGGCCGTAGCTGTCGTGACTATAGCTTGTCCAAGTACCGTCACTCAGCTGATCTGCCGTGTCCCATCGGAGCAAATTACGAGCGGACCAGATCACGCCATTGCCATCGATCAGGCCACCGTATCCGCCATAACCAACGGAGGGCTCATGACGGATTATACTGCCCGTGTCGCCATCGACCAGGTCAAAATTACGCACATTCGCACCCGTTCCACCAACCCAGACATCATTGTTGGCATCAACGGAAATATGGCGAGTTCCGGTTGAGGTCACGCGGGTATAGTGGATGATGCATTCGTCTTCGGCAGTGGTTACACCACCGAGACTATCTACTCCGGATAATCCGCTGTCCCAGTCTTCTACGTCGCCGAGACCGCTGGACGTGTCGATCACACTGTTACCATTGCGATCCACACACTGGCCGTTCTCCTCAAGCCCTATATGCACGGCTGAACCCATCTGTTGGCGCGCAGCGGGCATTCCGGGTGCGATTGCATCCTGGTCCACCCATCCGGATTCATAGCGATTACCGGTCCAAACGCTGCCGTCGAGGTCGACTGTGGTCCGTGACGGATTCAACCCCATGCCTTGAGGCGCTGTGCGGTACTCGCCCAGCACTGCACCGGTCAGGGTATCGATCTTGACAACTGTCCCTTCGGAAGAGACTGCGAC
The DNA here is from genome assembly GCA_036784775.1 of Chromatiales bacterium. Classification (GTDB taxonomy): domain Bacteria; phylum Pseudomonadota; class Gammaproteobacteria; order Chromatiales; family Chromatiaceae; genus QGON01. The sequence continues at coordinate 4,162 of JAMJIN010000003.1, forward strand.
CCAGATGAAATTAAAGGGCTCGGCCTGTGCTTCCAACTGGAGTTGGTCATTATCAGGCGCATCATGGTTAACATTTAGCAAGCTGCCCGCATCAAAGTCTGCGTCTTCGGTGTAGGTATATGGATTGCCGGTAATAGCGAAGGCTGAACTGGCTACAATCAGCAGCGATGGTATGATGCAGGATAACGCTGTTAGCTTCTTCATCTCGAAATCCTCATGGTTTTCGGAGATATTCACCCCTTATCTCTAAGGTTCCATTCTCCTGGATAACCGGGATACCGCGACGCCTGCAGCTTTTCACAGTTAAGTTACGCTCGAAGTGGCTTCCTGCCAGCAAATTGCTGCAGAAATATCGCGCCCCCTCCTTTGTTATTTGCCAACCATCTCGCTTTTAATATTAATACATAGACCACATAATAACCTGATAAATAGTAAGTGTTTTGAGGAGATCACACGATTTCATGATATGGATCAAAAAAAACTGGAGTGACGGTGTGAGCTACGACCGAAGGTCCATTGGACCTTCGCAGCGTAGCGAACGACCGGACAGGAAGGCTGGGCCGGGGAGAAGTATGAGCAATGCAGTTGCGCCAGGGATGGCGGGGTGGGCTTGCTTACAAAGAAACGGATGACACGAGTATGCGTCCGGCGCCACCCAACGCAAGTATTTTTTTCAGCACCTACAACCACAACAATAAAATAAGGGACGGAGGGGAAAAACAATAATCCCTCCGTCCCTTATTTCATTTATCTTCGTTCAGTGATTCAGGGCTGATAACTCGTTGGCCTGTGGAAACAATACAATCTAAAGCCGCAAGCTCACCGGCACACCATGATACTTCAGCATCATGTCCTCAGAGGTCATGCCGCAGGCCAGACCCACCAGCTCAGGCAGAAACAGCACCGGCAGCTGGAAGTTCTTGCCGGTCTGCGCCAGGGCCTTGGCCTGGGTGCCGTCCATGCTCTTGAAGCAGAGCGGACAGGAAGTGACCATCAAGTCCACATCCTTGGTATGGGCCCCCTCCAACACATTGGAGGTCATCTTCATGTTGAGATCGTTATTGGGCCAGGCCAGATGGTAGCCGCAGCAGTCGTCCTTGGTGTCGTATTCCACGATCTGTACGCCCAGGACTTCCAGGATATCTTCCAGGGAAGTGGGATTGTCCGCCGACTCGTAACCCTGGATATCCGCCGGGTTGCGGGTATGACAACCGTAGTAGGAGGCGACCCGCAGCCCGGTGAGCGGATTGGTGACGCGCTCCTTCAACTTCTCCAGACCCACATCCTGGGCAAAGACCCAGAGGGTGTGGGTGAGCTTGCAGGTGCCTTTGTACTCCAGTCCCTGCTCGGCCAGGATCTCGTTGACCTGGGCGTGTACGGCAGGATCTTCCTTCATCCGTTTCTGGGCGTTGGAGATCACGTTGTAGCAGGTTGAACAGGGGGTGTAGAGGGGCAGCCCCATCTGTTCTGCATGGGCCATGTTCTTGGCATTCACCGCCAGGGAGGCCAACTCGGAGCGTTCTTCAATAACGCCGGAGCCGCAGCAGACCGCATCTTCGATCAGATCCAGTTCGACATCGACCTTGGCGAACACATCCCTCAGGATGTCGAAGAAGCGGGCATCCGCACCCTGGAAACAGCAACCGGAATAGAACCCGTAACGTATTGTCTCACTCATGTCTTGTTATCTCCTTTGGCCTCAAGCTCTTTAACCTTGTCGTAGATCTTCTGGGTGCTGCTTTGGCCGCCCAGCATACACACTTGGCGTGTAGGCTCGATGCCGTGTTTCTTGAGATAGTTATCAGCCGCTTCGATAGCGGCCCAACCCTTGGGACCGTTGACGATCACCGGCAACATCGGCTTGTTGACCTGACCATATTTCGCAACGTCACCGGTATATGCCTTGGCGCGGCGTGATCCGGCGGTGTCATGGATGCCGTCATCGATGGACATTTTGCGCATACGCTGGATGGATACTGCCGGACGCGTGTCCTTGGGACAGACGTTGATGCATTTGCGGCATTGGGCGCAGGACCAGAGCCCCTGGTCCACCGCCGCCTGCATGCGCTCGCCCTGAAAGCTGTCCCGCACATCGGCAGAGAAGCGGTAGGCCTTGCCCAGGGTCAGCGGACCTGCGTAATTGGGATCGGCGCTGGCTGCGGAGCAGGCAGAGTAACAGGAGCCACAGAGGATACAGTCGGTGATGTAGTCGAAGCGCGAATGCTCCTGTTTGGACATGATGGATTCCTGTTCCAAGGTCTCTGGAATCCGCTCACGATTCTCCATCAGGTAGGGGTGCATCTTCGACAGTTTTTCGATGACGGGTTCAATATCCACCACCAGGTCACGCAGCACCGGCATATTCTTCAACGGCCGGATGCTGACGGAATCCTTTTTGAAATCCTCCAGGATCGGCATCAGCTGGGTGCTGCAGGCCAGCACCGGCTTGCCGTTGACGCGCACGGCGCAGGAGCCGCAGATCTTGGAACGGCAGAAGGCGCGGAAGGTCAGTGAGCTGTCCTGGGTATTCTTGATCAGGCGCAGCGCCTCCAGCACCGTCATGCCGGTCTCCACGTTGACCTTGAAATTATCGAAATAGGCCGACTTGTGTTTACTTGGCGTAAATCGTTGGATACGGATATTTGCCAGAATGCTTTTACGATCGGGTGTGATTTTTTCACTCATGCCGGCAACTCCTTAGTAGGTACGGGCCTTGGGCTCGAATTCGGTGATGGTCACGGGGCTGAAATCCAGCTTGGGACGGCCGTCATCACCCAGGGTGGCCATGGTATGAGCCAGCCAGTTCTCGTCATCACGTTCGGGATGATCCTCGCGGGTATGCGCGCCCCGTGACTCCTTGCGCTCCAGGGCGCCGACGGCCACCACTTCCGCCAGATCGAGCATATTTTTCAGCTCCAGCGCTGCGACCAGTTCGGTGTTGAAGGCCTTGGTCTTGTCCTGAATACGCACCGTCTTGAACTGCTCCTGCAGATCCGCCAGCTCACTGACGGCCGACTCCAGGTTCTTGCTATTACGGTAAACGCCGACCTTTTCCGACATCAGGTTACCCATGGCACGGCGAATATCCGCAATAGAGGCGCCGCTGTCACCTTCCATCATGGAGGCGATCATCTGTGTGTCCGCCTCTTCCTGGCCGGTGTCCACCGGTGTATAGCTATTGTTGCGGGCGTATTCCAGGGCGTGTTTTCCGGCGCGTCTGCCAAATATCAGGATATCCAACAGGGAGTTGCCGCCCAACCGGTTGGCGCCGTGTACCGAGACACAACCCGCCTCGCCGGCGGCATAGATGCCCTCGATGGAGGTCTGGCCATTGAGATCGGTATGGATGCCGCCCATGGAGTAGTGGGCCGTGGGCTTGATCGGGATGGGTTCCTCGATCGGGTCCACGCCCTCGAACTCGATGCAGAGTTCGCGGATTTGCGGCAGTCTTTCCAGGATACGCTCACGGCCCAGATGGGTAAGGTCGAGGAAGACCTCACCTTCGGGACCAGCGCGCCCTTCACGCACTTCGGTTTCACAGGAGCGGGAGACCAGATCGCGGGGACCCAGCTCCATCTTCTCCGGGGCGTAGCGGCTCATGAACCGCTCACCCAGACCATTCAGCAGGAAGCCCCCCTCGCCTCTCGCGCCCTCGGATACCAGGATGCCGGTACGGCGCAGTCCGGTGGGGTGGAACTGGACGAACTCCATGTCCTTGATGGGCAGGCCGGCACGGTAAGCAATGGCGGTACCGTCCCCGGTGTTGCCCAATGCGTTGGAGGTGCGCGTCCAGTAGATGCGGCCGTGACCACCGGTGGCAAGAATCACCGCCTTGGCCTGGATGGTATGCACCCGACCGGTCTGGGTGTTGATGGCGGTGACACCCTGGCAACGCTGGCCGTCATGCATCAGGGAGAGCACCTGCCACTCATTGAGAAAGTTCACGCCGTGGCGAATGCCCTGCTCATACAATGTATGCAACATGACATGGCCGACCTTGTCGGCGGAGAAGCAGGCCCGCGGCTTGGAGGCGCCGCCGAAGGGGCGCTGGGCGATCTTGCCTTCATCGGTGCGGGAGAAAGGACATCCCCAGTGCTCCATCTCGCGCACCACCATGGGGGCTTCCCGCGTCATGATCTCCGCCGCATCCTGGTCCGCCAGGTAGTCGGAACCCTTGACGGTATCGAACCAGTGGTCCTGCCAGGTATCGGTCGGATCCAGATTGGCCAAGGCTGCGTTTACTCCCCCCTGGGCCGCACCTGTATGCGAACGGGTTGGATAGACCTTGGTCAGCACGCCTACCTGCAGATCCTCCTCCATCCGGGATTCAAGCGCGGCGTACAGACCAGCCCCCCCGGAACCCACGATCAGAATGTCATATGTCAGCACGAACTACCTCCTAACCCAGTTTATTGTTATTAACGATGATTCGAGAAGCAAAGCATCTCCCCCAAATATCTCGGAACTACACCTGTCACCTGTTACTTGATATCTCTTGCCGCTGCAGCCAATACTCAAACACCGCGATATGCCAAAGCTTACTGCCTTGAATACGCGTATGGTGCATTTCGGGTGCGGCCATCAGCATGTCGATATATCCACGTCTGAAGATGCCTCGCTCACGGGCAACTTGGGAATCGAGTATATCACGCATAAACTCGAGAAAATCCCCGCGCACATATTTCAGCGCAGGCATGGGAAAGTAACCCTTCGGGCGGTCGATCACTGAGTCCGGCAGAATCCCCCGCGCCATCGCCTTCAGCGGATATTTGCCCCCCTCCTTCAATTTCAGTTCCGGCGGGCAGCGTGCGGCCAGTTCCACCAACCCCTGATCCAGGAAGGGCACGCGCGCCTCAAGCCCCCAGGCCATGGTCATGTTATCCACCCGCTTCACCGGATCGTCGACGATCAAGGTGGTGGTGTCCAAACGCAGCACAGCATCCATGAAGGTATCGGCATCCGGTTCCGCCAGCAGTTGTGCAATCAGCTTGCGGGTGTGATCCTCGCCGCCAAACTCAGGATTGACCATGTGCAGGAACTCATCATGGTCGCGATCGAAATAGTGTTTTGCAAACCGTTCCACCGGCTCGCCCCGGGTCTCCGCCAACATACGGTGATACCAGAAGTAACCACCAAACACCTCGTCGGCACCCTGTCCCGACTGCACCACTTTGATCTGTTGTGATACCTGTTCTCCCAGCAGAAAGAAGGCCACCGCGTCCTGTCCGAACATCGGTTCCGCCATATTGTCCACTGCCTCCGGCAGACGCTTAAGTACATCGTCGTTGGGAATCAGGTACTTGTGGTGACGGGTGTCGTACATCTCCGCCACCGGATCGGAGTATTCGAACTCGCTTCCTTTCTCTTCCGGCTGATCCTCGAAACCCACCGAAAAGGTGCGCAGATCCGAAACACCGGTCTCCGCCAACAACGCCACCAACAGGCTTGAATCCAGCCCACCGGAGAGCAGGACGCCCACAGGCACGTCTGCCACCTCATTGCGTTTGCGCACGGCATAACGCAGCGAATCGTGAATCGCCTCCAGCCATTCACCTTCCGACAAGGGTTTCTCCGGGCGGGTGGCGGGAAAAGACCAGTAACGGCGCATCCTGGGCTCACCCCTTTCGGACAGCACCATGCAGTGGCCAGGCGCCAGTTTGCGAATACCGTTGTAGATCGTATGCGGTGCCGGAACGACGCCATGCAGGGTAAACTGGTGGTGCAGCGCAACAGGGTCGATGGCGGTATCCACCCCGCCACCGGCAAGCAGGGCCTGGGTATTGGAGGCAAAGCGAAGTCTGCTTTTGGTCAGTGAATAGTAGAAGGGTTTGATACCCAGACGGTCCCGCGCCATGAAGAGCTGCTTTTTTCCATAGTCCCAGACCGCAAAGGCGAACATACCCTGCAGATGGTCGACACAATCTTCGCCCCAGGTGTGCCAGGCCTTGAGGATTACCTCGCTGTCGCCTTCGGAGAAAAAGGCATAACCTTTCCCGCATAACTCTTCGCGCAGTTCACGGTAGTTATAAATAGTCCCGTTGAAGACCAGCGCCAGACTCAGCGTCGAATCCACCATCGGCTGATTGGCATGTTCCGACAGGTCGATGATGGAGAGACGCCGGTGACCGAATCCGAGCGGCCCGTCACTGTAGCTGCCGCCATGATCCGGTCCCCTTCGCTCCAGCCGGGCAGTCATCCGCTGGATCGCACCCAGATCCGCAGATTCACCATCAAACCGCAACTCACCGCAGATACCACACATAACTGACTACCTGTTATTCCCATTCAAACACTTTCAATGCCTGTCAGATGCAATGCCCGAGAACGCAATGTTCGCTAAGGTACCTCTGAAAGACTCTGTAATTGTCATCTCGACCATAGGGAGAGATCTCAAGCTGCAGAGTGCTTGCTCACTATCGGGGGTATGAGATTTCTCCCGATGGTCGAAATGACAGGTTTTCCAATTCGCTCAGAGGCTCCCTAAGCCCCCCAGCCACCACCACCCGGTGATTCTATGGTCAGACGCTGTCCCGCTTTCACCTGCAGGCTGGCCTTGCCAGGCAGGGACTCACCATCGAGCAGGTTGCGCCCGGACAGACCGGGACTGCCACCATCGATGCCCCAGGGCCGGTGGCGGCGGCGTTCTGTCAACAGGGAGACCTCTGCCGGGGAGAGGAACTCAAACTCCCTGATCAGACCATCACCACCGGCTCTTCGGCCTGCGCCACCGGAACCCCGGCGTAGTGCATAGCGTATTACCCGCAACGGGAACCGATTCTCCACCACCTCGATAGGCGTGTTAAGGGTATTCGTCATGTGGGTCTGCCGACCACTCAGGCCACCCCCGGCACCACCCGCTCCCATGCCGCCACCGATGGTTTCGTAATAGTCCCAGCGGTTTCCAGCCTGGTCGCTGCCCATGGCCAGGTTGTTCATGCTGCCGTGGCTGGCAGCGGGGATAGACGCAGGCAATACCTGCGCCAATGCCCCAAGCACTGCATCCACCACCCGGCTGCTGGTTTCCACATTGCCCGCAGCCACGGCGGCGGGACGGCGGGCATTGAGCAGTGAACCCTCAGGGGCCTGCAGGTGGATTGGCCGGAAGGTGCCGGCACAAGCTGGAGTTTGCGCCGGCATCAGGCAACGAAAGACGTAATAGACCGCCGCTGCGGCCACAGAGAATGGGCAGTTGATGTTGCCCGGCACCTGTTCAGCCGTGCCGCTGAAATCCACTACCACCCGCCCCTTTCGCACCGTCAATTCCACACAGATCGGGATATCGAGGGTCCCCTGACCGTCGTCATCCATCACATCCTCAAAACGATATTCACCATCCGGCACTATCGAAATCGCCTCCAACGACAACTTCTCGCCATAGGCATTGAGGGCAATGAGACCGGATAGATAGGAGCCCCTCCCCCACTCATCGATCATCTGCTCAAGACGCAGCAGGCCGCAGCGGTTAGCGCTGATCTGGGCGGAAAAGTCCCCAGCCGACTCTCCTGGATTACGATTGTGACCCGACAGCCACTGCAGCTGTTCCCGATCCAGCATACCCTCCCGCATCAAGTGGCAGGGTGGTATGACCCTTCCCTCCTCCTCCAGACTGCTGGAGACCGGCATGGAGCCGGGAGCTTTTGCGCCAATATCGGCATGATGCGCGCGATTTACCACAAATGCCGTCAATTCGGTCTCAATAAACAGGGGGGCGATGAGGGTGACATCCGGCAGATGGGTACCGCCCAGGAAAGGGTCGTTCAACACCACCATATCCCCCGGCCGCCAGGTAATACCGGAAACTATCCCCGCCATGGCGAAGGCCATGCTCCCAAGATGCACAGGGATATGGGCAGCCTGGGCAGAGAGTTCACCCTGCGCATCGAACACTGCACAGGAGAAGTCGAGCCGATCGCGAATATTGGGGGAGAATGCTGCATTGCGCAGCATCGCACCCATCTCATCGCAGACGGCCTCCAAGCGAGAGGCAAAGATATTGAGTTCAACCGGATCCATTAGGGTCCATTCTACCTGGAAAAGGGGTGCTTGCATCCGCATCAAAGCACCGATAGAATAGCCGACTGTTTTACTAGGTTTTATATTTCGGGACGGCTTTCAGCGATTGTCAGACCAGCCCGGCAACAAAATACTGATGAATAAAGGAGCCTTGCAGCATGGCACATGAACTTCCCGCTCTCCCCTTCGCCGACACCGCCCTTGAACCAGTAATCTCCAAGGAGACCCTGGAGTTCCATCACGGCAAACATCACCAGACCTACGTCACCAATCTGAACAACCTGGTGCCTGGAACGGCGTTTGAAAGCGCCTCTCTCGAAGAGATCATCATGAAATCAGAAGGCGGCATCTTCAACAACGCCGCTCAGATCTGGAACCACACCTTCTATTGGAACTGCCTGCGCAGCCCCGCTGATGACAACGCCCCCAGCGGCGCCCTGGCCGATGCCATCAACAGCACCTTTGGCTCCTTCGATGCGTTCAAAGAGAAGTTTGCCACTGCCGGCGCAACCAACTTCGGTTCCGGCTGGACCTGGCTGGTGCAGAACGAGGACGGCAGCCTGGAGATCTATAATACCTCCAACGCAGGCACCCCGATGACCGCAGGCAAAAAAGCCCTGCTCACCGCCGACGTCTGGGAGCACGCCTACTACATCGACTACCGCAACGCCCGCCCCGCCTATCTGGGCGCGTTCTGGAAGATCGTCAACTGGGATTCTGTTGCTTCCAACATGAGCTAAGAGTTCCCTGTAAGCCCCGGCCGTGAGATTACGGCCGGGGCATTTTTTTGCCCGCCGTTTTTTCGATCATCTGCAATCCCGCCTTCCGGCAGGCATCCAGCAACTGCTCCACCGACCGATCATCATTCAGCGCTCGCGCCACCGCAACCCCGCCAATCATCATGGCGGACAGCGCCAGGGCAGTCTCCCGCCTCGACCCGTTTTCACTCGGCAACTGTCTGCTGATCAGCGCCACCAAGCGACGAAAAACCTGAGTATAAGCGGAACGGACATCACCCTCCCGATTGGCCACATCAGTGGCAAGAAAAGCCAAAGGACAGGGGGGATTCGCCTGCTGGACATGGGAGATATCAAGATAACCCGCCAGCAACTTGGCCAGACGATCCTCTGCGGAGAGGGCCTCTTCCGGCAATTTGGCCACAGCACTTCTTCTCGCTGCCTGCGTCACTGCCTGCTTATAGAGTTCGCTTTTGGAATCGAAGTGGGCATAAAAGCCGCCATGGGTCATACCCGCCGCCTGCATGAGATCGCCGATGGCTACGTTATCGAAACCCCGCCGCGAAAAGAGATCGACGGCGCTGTCGAGAATCCTCTCCCGGCTCTTCTCTTTCTGTTCACTGGACCAGGGCACTTCTCACTCCAATAACCACACACTTCATCACATCACGCTCACTGTAGGCCGGTTCAAGCATAGCGGAACCGGCAACCCTGTCGATTCTGTTAGGAACGCCCGATCCGCTACACTCGATCGTGCCTACATCTAAAATATTATCTTGATCATATAGTCGCAGAGAATAGTGTAGATCGCCACCTAGAGAACACATAGTGAACGATCATGTTACAGATACTGATTATCTACCCCCTGACGGCAATGGCTGCGCTGACTTTCGGGGTAGGCATTTTGATGATTCGGCTGCGTTTTCTGGCAGTCAGACGCGACGATATCAACCCTCGCCACTTCCTGCTGAACCGCGGCAGCAAGGTACCGGACTATCTGGCCAAGGTCGAGCAGAACTACCAAAACCTGCTGGAACTCCCGCTCCTGTTCTACACAATTTCGATATTGCTCTTGCTGACCAACAAGGTAGACCTTATCTATCTGCCCCTGGCCTGGTCCTATGTGGGGATGCGATTGCTGCACACGCTCATTCACACCACCGTCAACAAATTGAGAATGAGGATGTGGGCCTTTCTCGTAAGCTCGCTGATTCTGATAGCAATCTGGCTGCGGCTATTGCTGCAACTCGCAACCCTGTAGCTTGTTCCGGTGCGCACGGCGCACCATGATGGCTTGAACCCCAAAATTTTATTTAGAAGCCCGTGTATTTCCCAGCTACGGCAATAACACTCACCGTCAGACCAAGAATGAGGTTGGTACCGATCAGCCTGCGAATCAGCGCCATCGCCGCGCCTGCCTTGGGCAGCTCGCCAGCCTGTAGCGCCTCACTCATACGACGATAGGGCACGGCATAGACAAAGACGAATATCGCGGCCATCAGGGTACCAACCACGGTCATGAACCAGACAGAAGTCGCTGCCTCGCCATCAAATACAGAGAACAGCACCCAACTGCCGGTGACGAGGATCAGAACAACCGAGAACCAGACCCAGGGAAAAAAGCCGTCGAAAACCTTCAGCATTAGCGGCAACCGCTGTGGCGGCTCAAGCAGTTGCGCGACAGCGGGGCGCAATGCCATATGGGCAAAAAACATACCGCCCACCCATACGATGGCGGCGAGAAGATGCAGAGTCATGGCCAGGGACATTGTTTACTCCAACACTTAGTTCATTCAGACCGCAAATTGTACCGCATCAAAATCCCTAATAACCCTGGAGAGATCGAGAGAGTGTTTTCAGTCCGCACTCTCACCCCTGGTTGGCGTCCACCCCAGATATTTGAAAAGCAACGCCCTTGACAGTAAACTACACGGTTTTCCGCCATCTTTTACGGCGAAAATCGATGCGAAGGCGTCCACTCCAGGATGCCTTTTGTTTTTATGGGAAACGGGATTGGCAATGTCAGACACACTGATGGCAACATACAAGAGGCTGCCGGTGACCTTCGAGCGTGGCGAAGGGGCCTGGCTGTGGGACACTGCGGGCAAGCGCTACCTGGATGCCATCACCGGCATTGCGGTCTGCGGCCTGGGTCACGCCCATCCGGCAGTCAAAGCAGCGATCTGCGAGCAGGCGGGTACGCTGGTCCACACCTCCAACCTCTACGGCATCCAGCAGCAGCAGATCCTGGGAGACAACCTGACTCGCCTCTCCGGCATGGACCGGGTCTTCTTCGCCAACTCCGGCGCAGAAGCCAATGAGGCAGCAATCAAGATCGCCCGGCTCTACGGCCACCGGAAAGGCATCAACAACCCCGCCATTCTGGTGATGGAGAACAGTTTCCACGGCCGCACCCTGGCCACTCTCTCAGCCACCGGAAACCGTAAGGTGCAAGCAGGCTTCGAACCCCTGGTGCAGGGATTCGTGCGCGTCCCCTTCGGCGACTTCGATGCGATCAAAGAGGTGGCGCAGAACGGCGCCAGCGTGGTTGCGGTACTGGTGGAACCGGTGCAGGGCGAAGGCGGCGTCAACATTCCGCCCACCGACTATCTGAACAACATCCGCACGCTCTGCGACGAGCAGGGCTGGCTGATGATGCTGGATGAGATCCAGACCGGCATGGGCCGCACCGGCAGGATGTTTGCCCATCAGCACAACGACATTCTGCCCGACGTCATGACTCTGGCCAAAGGGCTCGGCAATGGCGTACCGATCGGCGCCTGCCTCGCAAAAGGCGCGGCGGCCGAGGTTCTCGGCGCTGGCAGCCACGGCTCCACCTTTGGTGGAAACCCCCTCGCCTGCCGGGTGGGTAACACGGTGATCGAAACCCTGGAGTCGGAAAACCTCGTGGCGCGGGCAGCCGCCCTGAGTGAGCGGTTCCTGACGGGATTCCAGGCGGCATTTCAGTCCAATAAAGGTGTCACCGACATTCGCGCCAGTGGCCTCCTGATCGGCATCGAACTGGATCGGCCCTGCACCGAACTCGTCAGTCAGGCTCTCAATGAGGGTCTGCTGATCAACGTTACCGCCGACAAGGTCATCCGGCTGCTGCCACCTCTGATACTGACAGATCAGGAAACAGATCAGATCATCGAAACAGTCGGCACACTGGTCGATAATTTTCTCAGCGCTTCATAACCTAAGTAACAACAACATGAACCAGACACAGCCCAGGCACTTTCTTGCCCTTACCGACCTCTCATCCAACGAGTTGAATGGTTTGATCAAACGCGCCATCGACCTGAAAGCGTCGCAGCGCCGGGGAGAAATCCACGAAACCCTGAAGAACCGCACCCTGGGTATGATCTTCGATAAATCCTCCACCCGAACCCGTATCTCCTTTGAGACGGGCATGACCCAGCTTGGTGGCCATGCGCTGTTTCTCTCACCACGAGATACTCAACTGGGACGCGGCGAGCCCATCGAGGACAGTGCCCGGGTGATGTCGAGCATGGTGGATATCATCATGATCCGCACTTTCGACCATGAAAAAGTGGAGCACTTTGCCCAATACTCCACGGCGCCGGTGATCAATGCCCTCACCGACCTGCTCCATCCCTGCCAGCTGCTGGCTGACATGCAGACCTATTTCGAGCACCGCGGCGATATTCGCGGCAAGACCGTGACCTGGGTCGGCGACGGCAACAACATGTGCCACTCCTACATGAATGCCGCCATCCGTTTTGGCTTCAAGCTCAACATCGCCTGCCCGGAGGGTTATGATCCCGACGCAGCCCTTCTGGACGCCATCGGCGACCAGGCAGAGATCATCCGCGACCCCATGGCGGCGGCTGATGGCGCCGATCTCGTGGTCACCGACGTCTGGGCCAGCATGGGTCAGGAAGAGGAGCAGGCACTTCGTGAAAAGGCCTTCGCCGGCTACCAGGTCAACGATGCCTTGATGGCCAATGCAGACAAGGATGCACTCTTCATGCACTGTCTGCCTGCCCATCGCGGGGAGGAGGTCAGCGCCTCGGTAATCGACAGAAAGGACAGCGTGGTCTGGGACGAAGCAGAAAACCGTCTACACTCGCAGAAGGCGTTACTGGAGTTTCTTCTTCTCAATTAAACCACTCTTCAGCAGCTAAACTGCGGCAGACTTTGAAGAATTGCCGACGGGAAACTGAAACAATCACCTCTCCGACCAAGCTGGATCCCCGTGATGAATAAGATGAAAGCCCTACTGCTCTGCCTGCTTCTACTGCTATCCGGCGCCCTTCAGGCCGAGACCCGCTACGTTACCGACCTCCTCAAGGTCACCATGCGTTCCGGAGAGAGTTCCTCCCACCGCATCCTGCGCATGCTCAACAGCGGAACCGCCGTCGAGGTACTGGAGAGCAACAGCGAGTCCGGCTACTCCAAGATACGCACCAGCGGTGGCCAGATCGGTTATATCCTGAATCGGCAGCTGATGGTCAAACCCAGCGCCCGCAGCCAGTTAACCTCAATGGAGCAACGGTTGCAGGAGCTTCAGGAAGCGCCGGGGAAACTCAGCAGCAAACTGGCGGACCTGCAGCAGCAACACAAGGCGCTGCAAGCAGCCCACAACGAACTCATGCAGATCAAGAAAAAACTGGATTCCAATCTGCAGAACATTCAGCGCACCGCATCCAGTGCTATCCGCATCTCCAATGAACGCAACGAACTGCGCACACAGGTCAAGGAGCTGACCCGTCAGGTGGGAGAGCTGAAGCAGGAGAACCGGGATCTGAGCAACAAGGCCACCCGCGACTGGTTTCTTATCGGGGCCGGCGTCATCATCGCGGGTATTCTCATCGGCCTGATTCTGCCGCACCTGCGCTTTCAGCGGCGCCGTAATGACTGGGGATCGCTCTAAGAAAAATTACCCGACACACTCAACAACGAGTTGCGTAGGCCCGATCAAGCGTAGCGGATCGGGCACTATCGCATTGGCAGGATCAATACGGCTGCCGGTTCCGCTGCGTTTGAACCGGCCTACGAAAGCGTGTCAAACGCCGAAACTTGAATTACAAGTTAAGACTATTGCGCCACTACCCGTCGATAATCTGTTGCAGACGTTCATTCAACTGCTGCGAAGTCTGCCCTGCCGGATCTATCACCGGATAGGGCGTGATCACTGCACGGCTCCGCAACACCACCCCGGAAAACACATGCCCCTGCCCCCGCACACCGGTGATGCGCAACGGAACCAGTGGGGCACCGGTAAATGCAGCAAGCCGTGAAGCTCCCGCCTTGAGCCGACGGGGTGGATCTGTGTCCAGGTGGATCTTTCCATGGGGGAATATCGCCACCACCTCGCCATCGCGCAGCGCCCGAAACGCGGCTCGCAGAGCCTTCTCCGGCGATCTTTCCCGATCAACCGGGATGCAGCGGGCAGCCCTGAACAACCACTTCATGCCAAAACGTTCGTACTGCTCCCGAGCGATCATGAAACGCACCGGACGGCGGCAGCAACTGACCAGCAACAGCGGATCGAGCCCGGAGATATGGTTGGAGACCACGATCGCAGGACCCTGCTCGGGAAGATCCAGCCTCACCGGCTGCAGGCGATGGTATCCACGGCAAAAGAGCCTGCTCAAACCATCGACACGGTTAGCCCATCCGTGTCCCCAGTCGACTTCATTCGCCCGCAGAGAGACCCGGCTCAGCCGGTTTAATCCATAGACGACGACCACAACAAGAGAGGATAAGAGCAGCTGCCAGGTATCCATCATCTACTTCTTTTTCTTGCCGCCTTTCTGATAAACCTTGCGCTGAAAAAGATCGGTTCGGCGGCTTACCAGACGGTCGACGAAGAGCACACCATCGAGATGATCCACCTCATGCTGCAGGGCGCGGGCCTCATACCCCTCCATCTCGTACTCGTGGGACTCGCCAAACTTATCCTGTGCAGTGAGCTTGATCCGCTCGGCCCGAATCACGTTACCGGTATAGTCCGGCACCGACAGGCACCCTTCACGGCCCAACTCAAAACCGTCCCACTCGGTGATCTCCGGATTGACCAGGATCAGATGTCCGTGATTGGCAACCGGCTTTCGTGTGTGGGAACAGTCGACGATGATGATGCGCTGATGGTGGCCTAGCTGGGGCGCCGCAATGCCCACCGCGGCAGGGCCGTCCCGGCGGGTCTCTTCCAAGTCATCGATGAAGGCATGCAATTTTTCGTCGAACCGCTCAACCGGCTCTGACACCTGTTTCAAACGGGCATCCGGCAGCTTCAGAATCTCCAGTATCGCCATAGGGTCAGCCGATCAGGGTTTCGATGGGCGAGATATTGAGTTCGATCTCTTCACCACCCAGTCCGTCCAGCGCCGACTGCAGCCTTTCGAGCGTCTCTTCAGAGTAACCCTGAATCGTCATAATGTAGACCGGCTGTTCAGCGCTTCCCGCCACGTCGGACTCCAGCTCCAGGACATTAAAACCACTCTCCGCCAAGGCGCCGGTCACCCCGGCCACGATCCCGGCGCGATCGGCGCCCACCACCCGCACCTGGAAATTGGGCACCCGGTGTTGGTGCAACTCTCCACGGATGGGATCGATATGGACCTGCAACTGCAACTCATCCGCTACCTGGGCAATCAGGGCTTCCAGCGGCCGATCGCCTGCCGACACCATCATCATGATGGTAAAATTCCCCCCCAGACGCATCATTGAAGTCTCGCCCAGTGAGCATCCGCCCCGGTAGAGCGCATCCGTCACACGGGAGACTATCCCCAGCCGGTCTTCGCCGACCAGCGTCATCATCTGCCAATCCATCAGGATCTTTCCTCTCTTGTCAGTCTGGATCAATCCAGATCAATGAAGCCAAACGGCCTGTCACCCCATCCCGTCGATAGGAGAAAAAACGTTTCGGGTCGCTCACTGTACAGTATTGCCCACCCCCCACGAAACCGACAGAGCACTGCGCCAGACGCTGCCGGGCCAGGAGATAGATATCCGCCAGCCAGTGATCACCTGAGACCGGTCGAAACGCGATTTCAGCCTCGGGATTCTGATCCGCGAATCTCTCGCGCACCTCCCCCCCCACCTCGAATCTTTCCGGCCCGATTGCCGGACCCAGCCAGGCAAGCACCTCGTCCCCCGGACAATCAAACCGCCGCAACGCCGCCTCGATCACACCTCCCGCCAAACCACGCCAGCCGGCATGCACAGCGCATACTCGCGTTCCCAAGCGGTCACAGAGCAGTAGAGGCAGACAGTCGGCGGTGAGTACGGCACAGACCTGTCCAGGCATCGTGGCGCATATCGCGTCCGCCTCACACCCGGCAGATGCCTGCTCACGGTCAACCACATCACATCCATGTACCTGCTGCAGCCAAAGCGGTTCTCCGGGAAGTTTCAATGCGGACTGCAAGAGCGCCCGATTTTGCGTGACGTCCACGGGGTCATCCCCGACATGGGCACCAAGATTCAGGCTTGAATATTGACCTCGGCTAACTCCACCGATACGGGTGGTCATCGCCGCCTTCACCCGGCTCGGTGCAGGCCAATCGGGGTGGATGATATTCATAAAGCCGCGCTGTCTCTCTCCAATTCATCCAGCAACTGTTGCATATCTTCCGGCAAGGTTGCTTCCCAGGCCATCTCCTCGCCGCTGACCGGATGTATCAGCCCCAACCGCCGCGCGTGCAATGCCTGATGCCTGAAGGATTGCAATACCGCCACCAAGCCGGGAGAAGCACCGGCTGGCAGACGCAGCCTGCCGCCATAGTCAGGATCACCCAACAGCGGGTGGTGAATATGGGCCATGTGCACGCGAATCTGGTGGGTGCGCCCGGTCTCCAGATTGATTCGCAGCAGCGTGTGAGCCCGATAATGCGCCTCCACCCGGTAGTGGGTCACCGCCGTCTTACCCGAGGGATGTACCGCCATGCGGGTGCGGTGGACAGGATGACGGCCGATGGGTGCATCCACCTTGCCCCCTGCGGTCATCACACCCTGGGCTATCGCCACATACTCCCGCTTGACGCTTCTCTCCTGCAGCTGTCCCACCAGGGAAGTCTGCGCCTGCAGCGTCTTCGCCACTACCAAGAGGCCACTGGTCGCCTTGTCGAGACGATGCACTATGCCAGCCCGGGGTATCTGGTTCAGGTCTGGATGGTGGTACAGCAGGGCGTTCAGCAACGTCCCGTCGGGATTGCCCGCTGCCGGATGCACCACCATGTCCACTGGTTTGTTGACAACCAGCAGACTCTCGTCCTCGAAGAGGATCTCCAGCGGGATCGCCTGGGGCCGGGAGACGACCTCCGTCTCCAATACCGGTTCCAGCGACACCTGCTCACCGCCCCAGACCTTGTCTTTACTGCGACAGGGTTTCCCATCCAGCAGCACCCGTCCATCCTTGATCCAACGTTGAATACGGCTGCGCGAATAGTCGGAAAACAGCGATGCCACCACCTGGTCCAACCGCTTGCCCGCCTGATCTGCACCGACTTGCGCAATCAGCCGCTCCGCCGCCTCTCCCGTCCCCGCGTTGTCAGACTTGGCCATGCGTTGCCCCACGCTTTCCGCTATACTGCCGGGATTTCAAATGTCCCAATTTACCGATTCCCGATAGATGCATACTTTTCGTTTTCTCTGGATTCTTACTTTCCTGTTCACTTCCGGATGCTCTCTGCTGCCCGAGCAGATCGACCAGACCAAGGACTGGAGCGCAAGCCAGTTCTACTCTGAAGCCAAGGAGGCGATGAGGGACTCGGACTATGATCAGGCAATCAAATATTACGAAGGGCTGGAAGCCCGCTTCCCGTTTGGCCGTTTCGCCACTCAATCGCAGCTCGACATCATCTACGCCTATTACAAAAACAATGAGCCGGATTCCGTTACCGCAGCAGCCGACCGGTTTATCAAACTGCACCCCCAGAACCCTTACGTGGATTACGCCTACTACCTGAAAGGTCTGACAAACTATAACCGCGACCACAGTTTCACCAGCCGTTTTATACCGTCCGATCCATCACAGCGGGATCCGGGGGCAGCGCTGGAGTCATTCAAGGATTTCGAGCAGCTCCTGCTGCTCTACCCAAGCAGCAAGTACGCCGATGACGCCCGCCAACGCATGCGCTATCTTCGCAACAACCTTGCCAAATACCAGATACACGTCGCCAGATACTATATGAAACGGGATGCCTATCTGGCCGCAGCCAACCGGGCCAACCGCGTGGTAGCCAACTTCCAACGCAGCACCGTGGTTCAGGAGGCGCTGGAGATCATGGTTGAGGCTTATACCCGGCTGGAGATGGAAGATCTGGCAAACGACGCCAAGCGAGTCCTGACGCTCAACCAACAGAAGGGTACTTTTGACGCGCCCGGCCAAGACGACGACGAAAGCCTGACCGAAACGATCTGGAACTTCTTCGAACTGGATAAAAACTAACCGTTTTCAGGAAGAGGCCCCCGTGCCTCTTCCAGTTGAAAACGACAAAATTCAGATCGCCGCTTCGTCCTCTTCACCGGTACGGATCCGGATTACACGCTCCACCGGCGAGACGAATATCTTGCCGTCACCGATCTTGCCGGTACGGGCTGCGTTAGTGATCGCCTCGATGCACTCCGCCATCTGATCCGCTGCAATTACCACCTCGATCTTCACTTTGGGCAGAAAATCCACCACATACTCCGCCCCACGGTAGAGCTCTGTATGTCCCTTCTGACGCCCGAAGCCCTTGACCTCTGTGGTTGTCATGCCGGTTATACCAACATTGGAAAGCGCCTCGCGGACATCCTCCATCTTGAAGGGTTTAATAATTGCTTCTACTTTTTTCATCTCTTTTCTGCTCCCTCTGAGCTGTAGTCCGCTGCCTGTGTGCAGCATCAAGACACCACTATCTTAGCGACTTTTCCCCTGGAATGTAGCCAGTCTCCATCTGGCAACAGATAAAAGCGCGGTGTTGAGGGGTCGGAGTCAAACCGCCCACCCATATCTTTTTTCCAACTATCACACACGGTTTGACTCCGACCCCTTGTGCTTCCGGGACGGATACTGGATATACACTTAACCCTCTCAACTTCCGGTCAGTGGATAGCGCCGGTCCCGGCCAAACGCCCGGCGGGTAATCTTAACCCCTGGCGGAGCCTGGCGCCGCTTATATTCATTTCGGTTTACCAGTCCTACCACACGATCTACGGTCTCAGCATCAAAGCCGGCTGCAGTGATCTCCCCGGCACTCTGATCCTGCTCCACATAGCGCTCCAGGATCGAATCCAGCACATCGTAGGACGGCAGTGAGTCGCTGTCTTTCTGATCAGGCGCCAACTCAGCGGATGGCGGCCGGTCTATCACCCTTTGGGGTATCACCCGGGAGAGCGTGTTGCGATATTCGCAAAGCCGGTAGACCAGCGTTTTGGGTACATCCTTGATCGGGGCGAACCCACCTGCCATATCACCATAAAGCGTGGCGTAACCCACCGCCATTTCGCTTTTATTGCCGGTGGTGAGCAGAATGCGTCCTTTCTTGTTGCTGATCGCCATCAGAATAATGCCGCGGCAACGCGCCTGGATATTCTCTTCGGTCACATCCGTCGAACAGTCCGAGAAGGTTTCAGATAGCATGTCGACAAAGGCATTGAAGGCCGGTGCGATCGGAATGGAACGGTGTTCGACTCCCAGAATCTCCGCCTCCTCCACCGCATCCTCATTGCTCATCTGCGCAGTATAGCGGGAGGGCATCATCACCACCTCGACCTGATCGCCCCCCAATGCGTCGACCGCCACCGCCAGGGTGAGCGCGGAATCGATCCCGCCCGAAAGTCCGAGAATGGCGCCGTTAAAGCCGTTCTTCAAAGCATAGTCACGAGTGCCCAGCACCAACGCCCGATAGACCGCTTCCGCCTCCTGCGGAATCCTGGACACATCAGCCGCCACCGGTTCGGGGCGGGCACCGATACGCCACTCACTGAGAACCTCAGCCTCCTCAAAAAAGGGCAGCCGCTGAGTCAGGTTCCCCTGTGCGTCCACCACAAAGGAGCCGCCGTCGAAAACCAGTTCATCCTGCCCTCCTACCAGATTCACATAGAGGATCGGGACCGCGTTTTCCCGTGCCCGCTGCTGTATCAACGCCTCCCGCTCCGGCGCCTTTCCGGTATGGTAGGGCGAGGCATTCAGGTTCAACATCAGTTGCGCACCGGCTTCGCAGGCTTGGGCAATGGGGGTGGATTCCCAGACGTCCTCACAGACCGTAAGACCAATCTTGATGCCGTTGACGCTGAAGAGTCCGCTCTCACAACCCGGGGCAAAATAGCGCTTCTCATCAAACACACTGTAGTTTGGCAGCCGTTGCTTGCGATATTCGACGACCACTTTCCCATCGCGCAGTACCCCCGCCACGTTATAGAGGGCGCCGTCAGCGCGTTTTGGATAACCCACCACCAGGCAGATACCGCTGACCTCTCTGCGAATCCGTTCAACCGCAACCTCCACCCGGTCGATAAAATCCGGCCGCAGCAGCAGGTCTTCCGGCGGGTAACCGGTCAAACTCAACTCTGGAAAGACAATCACATCCGCTTGATCACGGGCCTTTAGCGCCACATCGATGGCGCGCTGGGCATTGCCCTCGATATCCCCCACCAGCAGATTGTGCTGGGCAATCAGAATACGCAGATTCACAAGATCCTCGATCGGTTTAAACTTTAAGATTGATGGTATTATTCCAAAAACCACTCGCGGACTAAATAACTCATATGGGATTTCGTTACTTACTTCTGGCTGCTGCGATCTGGGTAGGCTACCTGATTGTCCGCCATCTGCTGCGCCAACGCCTGACAAAACCCAAGACCACATCCTCACAAAAGTCGGTCAACAGCGTGCAGTGCAAATACTGCGGGTTACATCTGCCGAAAGAGGAGGCCATCAGGGACGGGGAAGACCACTTCTGCAACACCGAGCACCGGGATGCGGCCCGGAAACAGGACTAGTCCGGAGAACATATCTCATGCAAGGATGGTTTGAGTCTCTGCTCGATACACTGCAGCCCGATCCCGTCGACGCAGACGCAAAAAACCTCCAGACCTGGAATGCCCTGCGCCTGTTCCTGCTCTACCGGCTGACCCTCTCGCTCTCCCTGCCATTCTTCTTTTTTACCGGCACAGGTCCAAGCTTTCTGGGGCAGTTCGCACCTGAGTTGTTCGCCTTTGTCGCCACCATCTATCTGGGCCTGGTGCTGGCCAGCGGCATCTTCTGGTACTGGCGCTCTCCTGAGGTGGAGCAGCAGGCCCACATGATGATCTTCATCGATATCCTGGCGATCGCCCTGCTGATGCACGCCAGCGGCGGACTGGAGAGCGGGCTGGGCATGCTGATCGCCATCTCCATAACCGGCGGCGCCGTGATGACAGGGGGCCGGGCCGCACTGCTGTTTGCCTCTCTTGCATCGCTGCTGGTGATAGCGGAACAGATCTATGCTGAACTCACCGGCAGTTTTCCCGCCCTCTTTACCCAAGCCGGATTCCTTGGCGCGGTCTTCTTCGCTCTGGCGCTGCTCACCCATGTTCTCTCCAAACGCGCCAGAGAGAGTGAAGAACTGGCCCACCATCGCGCCCACGATCTGGAAAATATGGCCCGTCTCAACGACTACGTCATCCAGCATATGCAAACCGGTGTATTGGTCATCGACGACCAGGGAAAGATTCTGCTGATGAACGAACCCGCCTGGCGGCTGCTCGGCATGCCCGACGCCCAACCCGGCAACCGTCTGGGAGCCGCTTCCCCTGAACTGGCTGAGATGCTGGTGGAGTGGAAACGCACCCGCCGTTGCGACTGCCCCCCATTTCGCGCCATTCCAAGGGGGAAGGAGCTGAGACCCCGTTTCAATGCACTCGGCAGAGGCAATCTGGGTGGTGTTCTGGTGTTTCTGGAGGACACATCCCGGATTCTACTGGAGGCGCAGCATCTCAAACTCGCTTCCCTGGGCCGGCTCACCGCCAGCATTGCGCATGAAATCCGCAATCCTCTCGGGGCCATCAGCCACGCCAATCAGCTATTCAGCGAGTCACCCAATCTGGATAGAGCCGACCAACGCCTGATCGAGATCATCAAGGTCAACTCCGGGCGGGTCAATCAGGTGATCGAAAACGTTCTGCAACTCTCCCGTCACAAACCCGGAGAGTGGGCCAAATTCAATCTGCATAGCTGGTTCGAAGAGATCATAGCGGAACTGATCAGAAACCAGGGATTCGGCAGTGATATATTCAGTCTGCAGATAGAGCCGCAAGAGACCCAGATCCAGGCCGACCCGGAGCAGCTGCGACAGATTGTTACCAACCTCTGCAATAATGCCCTGCAGCACTCGCAAGAACGCGTTGCATTGAAGGTCACCATCGTCGGGGGGCGGGTACCGGAACTGGATACTCCCTTTGTGGATATCATCGACAATGGTCCGGGCATTCCCCCAGATGTGGCGAAGCAGATATTCGAACCCTTCTACACCACCCATAACAGCGGCACCGGGCTGGGACTTTACATCGCAAGGGAGTTGAGCGAGAACAACCAGATTCGTCTGGAGTATATTCCAGGCCCCACCGGGGGCAGCTGCTTCCGTCTTATATTCGACAACTCGGTCGAAGAGGTCACCCAGGCATGACTCAACCATTGACGCTGATAGTGGATGACGAACCCGACATCTGCGAACTGCTGGAGATCACCCTGATGCGCATGGGCATAGATACCCGCTCCGCCCTCACCCTGGGAGACGCTCGCGAACTGCTGACACAAAACACCTTCGACCTCTGCCTTAGCGACATGCGGCTGCCGGATGGGAACGGCATCGAGCTGGTCCGACACATCAATGAAACCTATCCGCAGACTCCCGTTGCCATGATCACCGCCCACGGCAACATGGAATCAGCGGTGGAGGCCCTCAAGGCGGGGGCCTTCGATTTCGTCTCCAAGCCGGTGGATCTGGATGTACTGCGCAAACTGGTGGAAAAGGCTCTCAACCTAAAGCGGCCCGATCCTGTACCAGCGAAAGAGAGTGCCGGCAAGGCCACCTCAGCCAGCCCTCTGCTGGGCACATCCGGGGTAATGGATCGCATCCGCCATTTGATCGCCAAACTGGCCCGCAGCCAGGCACCTGTATACATCAGCGGGGAGTCTGGAACCGGCAAGGAGCTGGCAGCCCGCCAGATCCACGCCCAGGGACCGAGGTCAGAACAGAATTTCGTGGCCGTCAACTGCGGCGCCATTCCCCGTGAACTGATGGAGAGCGAACTGTTCGGCCACGTCAAAGGGAGTTTCACCGGCGCCACAACTGATCATGAAGGACTGTTTCACGTAGCGGACGGTGGCACCCTCTTTCTCGATGAAGTGGCCGACCTGCCGCTTTCAATGCAAGTCAAACTATTGCGCGCCATACAGGAGAAACGGGTACGCCCCGTTGGTGGACACCGGGAGATCCCGGTGGATATCCGTATCATCAGCGCCACCCACAAGGATCTGGCCGAACGGGTGAAGCAAGGCGAATTCCGCCAGGATCTCTTCTACCGCATCAATGTCATCGAACTGACCATCCCACCACTACGCGAACGCTCAGGGGATATCCCGCTGCTGGCGGATATGATCCTCGAACGACTCGGCGGCAAAGGCATAAAGCCCAAACTACTCGACAGCGCCCTCGACAGGCTCAAGGCCTACCCATTCCCCGGCAATGTGCGGGAACTGGAGAACATTCTGGAGCGGGCCACCACCCTGTGCGAAAACAACACATTGGCGGCGAATGACCTGCTGCTGCCGGAAACACCGCTGGACCACAGCAACGCTAAATCCGACCAACCCCTGGGCGATATGCTCGGCGACATCGAGCGCCAGGCGATTGTAAAGGCGCTGGAAGAGACACACTGGAATCGCACCGCCGCAGCAAAGAGACTCGGCATGAGCCTGCGTTCCCTGCGGTATCGGCTGGAGAAGCTCGGTATCGATTAGCCTGAAGGCTAAAGGCTAAAGGCTAAAGGCTGGCAAATAGAAGATTTACCTGAATCTTGTGTCAAACTTGTAGGCCCGATCAAGCGTAGCGGATCGGGCACCCAGGCTTTGGCAGTACATTCCAGGTTGCCGGTTCCGCTACGCTTGAACCGGCCTACGTTTCTTCAGTCACAAAGGGCAGTAGCGACAGCGTTCGGCTTATCCGGTGGCATGACCTCCTTTTACCTTTTACCTTTTACCTTTAACCTTTAACCTTTAACCTAAAAAATCGTTTATCACCTGAGATTAACTACAACACAATCCCCCGCTTATCCCCAATGTGACAAAAATTGTCACATTTTGACACTCAGGGTACTGGACGGCACAAATATTGCTGGCCATTTAATTCTTCCCGTCGTCAAAATCAGATAATAAATCTCCTGATAAACAGTTTGTTTTTCAATAAGTTAATCAGCCCTCTGCGAAAACATGCTGTAGTTCCGGAGCGTATGGCACGAAGCCTGCGATATCAGGGCAACCAATTCGATATTGTCGAATTCAAGTTTCAAACGCGGTGACCGATACAGCGGGCACCAACCAAGCACATGAGGCACGAGACTAATGAAGAAACATCAATCAGGTTTTACCTTAATCGAGCTGATGATCGTTGTCGCGATCATCGCCATCCTGGCCGCCATTGCTATCCCGGCCTATAACGGCTATATCAGTGAGGCTAACCTCACCCGTGTTGACACCGCGTATCAGGAGGGCGTCAACTTTGTTCGCTCTGAGATGTCCCGGCGTCAAGCAGTGGTTGCCCGCGGCGGTACCTTCACTACCGATACACAAGCCGAGTGGATCACAGCACTCAACGTCAGCGGAGGCACCTCACCCAGCGGCGACCCCGCCTTCGGTGCTGCAGCCAATGCAGCAGCTGACAACATCGTTGTAACCGGAAACGGCACAGATGTTTCAGACATCGTTTTGGCTCGCCCAGCCTATGACCCGGCAAATGATGCGAACACTGCATTAACAGCACAAACAGCCACCATCGACACCAACGGCACAGTTACTTTTGCAGCTGGTGGCGGAGGCAGTTGATCGCTTAACCGCATAACCTAGCGATATCAACAAGGGAGGAAGCGGCATCATGACCGCTTCCTCCTTTTTTCGTTTATTCTTCCAGCAGCCTTAAACCATAAATTTGGGTGTGGCTCGTCCGATGTGAACATGGGGCAGATATCATGAAACTCCGAATCTCCAACAGCCGTGGTTTTACCCTGGTGGAACTGATGATCACCGTGGCCATCATCGCCATCATCTCCGCGATCGCCTTCCCCGCCTATCAGGGTTACGTGGCAGAGGCCCGCATCGGCACCGTACGTATGAACACTGAACCCCTGCGTCTGGCACTGGAGGACTTCTTTCTCGATAACAACGGCTATGTTGCCGGCCAGTGGGATGCCGACGCAGCCGGGACAAGGACACTTGACGATGCAGGCAACCTTGGCTGGCGACCCGATGGCGACGGCGGCAACTATGACTATGTAGTGGCAGCACCAGCAGCCCCCGGTACAATCGCCACTGGCTACAGCATGACCGTGACCGATACAAATGAAGCTGCCGCCACCATCACCTGCAACCGTGACCAGACCAACGGCACCTATGTCTGCAATTGATCCCCCGGGTGTTGCAGGCTATATTGCCTTAAGTAGATCAGCTGCTTGCAGACTGTTTTTGAAGCAACACATCCAAATGTGATTCGTTTCCCTGCGACATCCGGCCCGATCCACTATAAAACCCGGTAGCAACATACCGGCGCATAATAACCTAGAGAGAGCAAGGCAGAGGCAGAGGCAGAGGCAGAAAGATTCCCAATCGAATCGATCTCAGGACAGGATGGCTACCACCAAACCCAAATTGAATCTCAGCGGCATGGCCCGCGGTCTCATTCAGGACGATCTGATCTCTGAAGAGCGGGCGGAAGCGGCTTTTGCCGAGGCGCTGAAACAGCGTGCCCCGTTTGTCACCCATCTGGTCGAGAATCAGCTACTCAACAGCCTCGACATCGCCATCTCCGCCTCCCGCAGTTTTGGCGTGCCAATCTTCGACCTCGATGCGGTGGATATGGACGTCCTGCCGCGGGATCTGGTGGATGAAAAGCTGATCCGCGCCCACCATATGCTGCCACTGTTCAAACGAGGCAACCGGCTCTTCCTGGCGGTCTCCGACCCGACCAACCATCGGGGTCTCGATGAGATCCGCTTCAACACCCGGCTCTCATCCGAGGCGATCCTGGTCGAGGAGGACAAACTCACCCGCCTGATCGAGCAGGCGTTGGAGGCCCAGGACACCAGCATGGACGACCTGCTGGACACAGACCTCGACAACCTGGACATCAGCAGCGGCGAAGATGAACCCGCAGGTGAGGGAGACCTGGATGTCGACGAAGCCCCGGTGGTGCGCTATGTCAACAAGATCCTGCTGGACGCCATCAACGTCGGTGCCTCGGACGTCCATTTCGAGCCTTACGAATACAAATACCGGATACGCTATCGCCAGGACGGCCTGTTGCGGGAGGTTGCATCGCCACCATCCAACCTGGCGAACCGCCTGACCAGCCGGGTCAAAGTCATGTCACGCATGGATATCTCGGAGCGCCGCATCCCCCAGGATGGGCGCATCAAGATGAAGCTGTCGAAGAACCGCTCCATCGACTTTCGCGTCAATACCTGTCCCACACTCTACGGTGAGAAGGTGGTACTGCGTATCCTCGACCCCGCCAGCGCCCGGCTCGGCATCGAGGCATTGGGTTTTGAACCGGAGCAACGCGAATACTTTCTCAACGCCATCGGCAAACCCTACGGCATGATCCTGGTAACGGGGCCCACCGGCAGCGGCAAGACCGTCTCCCTCTATACGGCCCTGAACCTGCTCAACAAACCGGAGGTCAACATCTCCACCGTAGAGGATCCGGTGGAGATCCAGGTGGCAGGCATCAATCAGGTCAACCAGAACTCCAAGACCGGCCTCACCTTTGCGACGGCACTGCGCGCCTTTCTGCGCCAGGATCCGGACATCATAATGGTGGGCGAGATACGCGACCTGGAGACTGCCGAGATCGCAGTCAAGGCTGCCCAGACGGGCCATCTGGTGCTCTCCACCCTGCACACAAACGACGCCCCCCAGACCCTTACCCGGCTGGCCAACATGGGCATCCCCCCCTTCAATATCGCCTCCTCGGTTCTGCTCATCCTGGCCCAGCGGCTGGCGCGCCGGCTCTGCGACCACTGCAAGACACCGAACAGCCTTCCCACAGAGGCCATGCTGGAAGAGGGTTTCACCCAGAAGGAGATCGACGAGGGATTTACAATCTACAAACCCGTAGGATGTGATCTGTGTACCAACGGTTATAAAGGGCGCGTTGGTATATTTCAGGTTATGCCGATCTCCGAAGACATGGGCAAACTGATCATGGAGGGGGGTACCTCCCTGCAACTGGCCGATCTGGCCGGTAAGGAAGGGGTTGCCAACCTGCGCCAGTCCGGATTGCGCAAGGTCAGATCCGGCATTACCAGTCTCCACGAGATCAATCGGGTAACCAAGGACTAATCCATGGCGCGTGCAGCGAAAAAAACTCAACACAAGAGCTACCTCTACGTCTGGGAGGGCAGCGATAAGCGAGGCTCCCGCATCACCGGCGAAACCCGCGCCACCAACGTGGCGCTGGTGAGGGCGGAACTGCGGCGGCAAGGGATCGTCCCGCTCAAGATCCGCAAGAAATCCGCTCCCCTGTTCGGCTCACGCAAAAAGAGGATCGGCAGCGGAGACATCGCCATATTCAGCCGTCAGCTGGCCACCATGATGAGCGCCGGGGCCCCCATGGTGCAGGCCTTCGAAATCATCGGGCGGGGGCACGAAAACCCCTCCATGCAGGATCTGATCCTGGCGGTGAAGGCCGACGTCGAAGGCGGTACCGCACTGGCAAATGCACTGAAAAAGCACCCCTTATATTTTGACGATCTCTTCTGCAGTCTGGTCAGCGCCGGTGAACATGCCGGTGTGCTGGAGACGCTGCTGCACAAGATCGCGCTCTACAAGGAGAAGACAGAGTCGATCAAGGGCAAAATCAAAAAGGCCCTCTTCTACCCGATATCGGTCATCGTGGTCGCCATCGTGGTCACCGCGATCATCATGATCTTCGTGATTCCCCAGTTTGAGCAGCTGTTCAGAGGGTTTGGCGCCGACCTGCCGGTCTTCACCCGTGTCGTCATCAACATCGCCCATGTGGTACAGGGCTGGTGGTGGGCCATGCTGGGCGGGGCCGTCCTGGCCGGCTATCTGATCGGCGGCACCTGGAAACGCTCCCGCGCCTTCCGTCAGCGCGTGGACCGTATACTGCTGAAACTGCCCATTCTCGGTCCGATTCTGAACAAGGCGGCTATCTCCCGCTTTGCCCGCACCCTCTCCACCATGTCCACCGCCGGTGTGCCATTGGTGGAGGCCCTGGAGTCGGTCTCCGGCGCCACAGGTAACGTGGTCTACAGTGACGCCGTGCTGCGCATGCGGGAAGACGTGGCAACCGGCCAATCCCTGCAACTGGCGATGAGACAGCGCAATCTATTCCCGAATATGGTGATCCAGATGGTCGCCATCGGTGAGGAGTCGGGCTCTTTGGACGACATGCTCTCCAAGGTGGCGGATTTTTTCGAGGAGCAGGTGGACAATGCGGTCGACGCCTTGAGCAGCCTGCTAGAGCCACTGATCATGGTCATCCTCGGCACCCTTGTCGGCGGCTTGGTGGTCGCCATGTACCTGCCGATCTTCAAGATGGGCTCCGCGGTACTGGGTTAACGCCTCTTGTGAAGAAGGGGTCGGAGTCAAATTTGATAAATCTCGTGGTGTTTCAATCTCAGAGTTTGTTCAAATTTGACTCCGACCCCAACACGCCATTTCCCTCCCCCTGACAATCGGCCAACCCTGTGTCTGTAATCATCTTCCTGCAACAAACACCCTGGGCTTTTATGCTCTTCAGCGGGCTGCTCGGCTTGGTGGTCGGCAGTTTTCTCAATGTGGTGATCCACCGAATCCCGATCATGATGGAGACCCAATGGCGCCGCGAGTGCAGCGAACTGAATGGAGAAGAAGCAAATGATCAGCCCTCCACCCCCTTCAATCTGAACCGCCCCGTCTCCCACTGCCCCAATTGCGGCCACAAAATCCGGCCCTGGGAGAACATACCGGTACTCAGCTGGATTCTGCTCAAGGGCCGCTGCTCGGGATGCAAGACGAGAATCAGCCCACGCTACCCGGCAGTGGAGATTCTGAGCGGCATCATGACCCTGGCGGTGGCCTGGCATTTCGGTCTCAGCTGGGAGGCGCTGGCGGCAATGACCCTTACCTGGACATTGATCTCTCTGAGCCTGATCGACTTCGACACACAACTGTTGCCCGACAGCATCACTCTGCCCTTTCTCTGGCTGGGACTGCTGCTGAGTCTCAACGGGATCTTCACCGATAGCCAATCAGCCATCATCGGCGCCGCCGCCGGTTATCTCTCCCTCTGGAGCATCTATCAACTCTTCAAGCGACTGACCGGCAAGGAGGGCATGGGTTACGGCGATTTCAAATTGCTCGCCCTGCTCGGCGCCTGGCTCGGCTGGCACTACCTGCCGCAGATCATTCTGCTCTCAGCCCTTGTCGGGGCACTGTTCGGCGTCGCCATGATTCTGTTCCGTGGCCGGGACCGCAACATCCCGATCCCTTTCGGCCCCTATCTGGCCTGCGCCGGCTGGATCAGCCTGCTGTGGGGTGACACCATCAACCATGCCTATCTGCAATGGGCAGGCCTGCTCTAGTCGTCGCCCTCACCGGCGGCATCGGCAGTGGCAAGTCCACCGTCTCCCGGCACTTTGAAAAGCTGGGAGTCCCGGTCATTGACGCGGATCTGATCGCCCGCGAACAGGTGGAGCCCGGCGCGCCGGCACTGGATGAGATCCGGGAGAGATTCGGCGCCGACGTCATCACCCCGCAGGGTGGACTCGATCGTGACAGAATGCGCAGCATCGTCTTCGAAAACAGCACCAAACGTCTCCAACTGCAACAGATCCTGCATCCCCGCATCCGCAGCGAGATGCAGCTTCGTCTGGTGCAACTCGACACACGCTATGCCGTGCTGGTCATCCCACTACTGCTGGAGTCGGGCCAGGACAGCCTCGCCGACCGCATTCTGGTGGTGGATATTCCTGAAGTTCATCAGATAGCGCGGGTCCAGCAGCGCGACGGACTCAAAAAAAGTCAGATTGAGCAGATCATCGCCGCGCAGGTCGACCGCCAATCCCGCCTTGCGGCGGCAGATGATGTCATCAGCAACGACGGGGGACTCCAGACGCTCGAAAAAGCCGTCGAACAGCTGCACCGGCGCTATCTCGACCTGGCTGAACAGCGCTCAATCTCCGGTTGACCTTGTCAGCCGTTATGGGTAGAATCCCGCCTCTTTCCGTGTGGGGTCCCTCCCGCATTAGGATCAACAGGTTTTCTTGGGGATAGGCTATGTATGCGGTAATTCAAACCGGCGGCAAGCAGTATCGCGTCTCAGAAGGCGACACCGTCAAGGTGGAGAAGCTGGACGCGGATCAAGGTGCTTCTGTCGAACTGGATAAGGTTTTGATGGTTGCTGATGGTGAAGATATCAAGGTCGGCACACCTTATGTCGATGGCGGCAAGGTAACGGCCACCGTGAAATCCCACGGTCGCGGTAAAAAAGTGAAGATCATCAAGTTCCGTCGTCGCAAACATCACATGAAGCGTCAGGGACATCGTCAGTGGTACACCGAACTGCAGGTGACCGGTATCAGCGCGAGCTGAGGAGAGAACGAAATGGCACATAAAAAAGCAGGCGGCAGTACACGTAACGGCCGCGATTCAGAATCCAAACGCCTTGGCGTCAAGATCTACGGCGGTGAAACCATCAGCGCAGGCAGCATCATCGTGCGCCAGCGCGGCACCCGCTTCCACAGCGGCGTCAACGTAGGCGTCGGCAAGGATCACACCCTGTTCGCCAAAGCTGACGGCAAGGTTCTTTTTGAGGTAAAAGGCCCGCGCAACCGTAAGTACGTGAGCGTGGTCACTGACTGAGTCAGCCTCTGACCGGATCAGCAAGGGCCTCGTCTTTGACGGGGCTTTTTGCTTTTTGGCTCTTAAACATATCGGCAAGAACCCTTGCAGGGGTCGGAGTCAAACCGGGCTGAGCTGTCAGCAGTTGATATAGAGTTGAGCGGTTTGACTCCGACCCCTGACTGAACATCTTTCCAGAGACCCACAATAGCTTATGAAATTTGTCGACGAAGCCACTATCAAGGTTGACGCCGGTAACGGCGGAAACGGTTGCGCCAGCTTTCGGCGGGAGAAATACATCCCCCGGGGCGGCCCCGATGGCGGTGACGGCGGCCATGGCGGCAGCATCTATCTGATTGCCGACAGCGGCCTCAATACCCTTGTCGATTTCCGCACCCAGCGCTTTCACAGGGGTGAACGGGGTCAAAACGGCATGGGAAAGGAGAGAACCGGCCGCAGTGGCAAGGATATCTATGTACGCGTACCTGTAGGCACCAGAGTCAAAGACGATGAGACCGGTGAGCTTATCGGCGAACTACTGGAGCACAAGCAGGAACTGCTGGTAGCCCAGGGCGGATCCCGGGGAATCGGCAATGTGCACTTCAAGAGCAGTACCAACCGCGCCCCACGCCAGTTCACCCAAGGCACTCCCGGAGAGTGCCGCGAACTGCTGCTGGAGCTGATCCTGCTTGCGGACGTCGGCCTGCTGGGCATGCCCAACGCCGGTAAGTCGAGCCTCATCAGCAAGATATCCAGCGCACGCCCCAAAGTGGCGGACTACCCTTTCACTACTCTCTATCCCAACCTGGGCGTCGTGAGGCTGGGACGCGACCACAGCTTCGTGGTAGCGGATATCCCTGGCGTCATCGAAGGCGCGGCGGACGGCGCGGGCCTTGGGCTGCACTTTCTCAAGCACCTCTCCCGCACCCGCCTGCTGCTGCATATGGTGGATATCGCGCCAATGGATGAATCGGCCGATCCCGCTGACGAGGTGCGCCGCATCGAAACGGAACTGGAACACTACTCCAGTGAACTGGCGGTGCAGGAGCGCTGGCTGGTACTCAACAAGAAGGATCTGCTGCCCAGCGGCGAGCTCGAAGAGCGGCAACAACAGATTCCGACCGAACTGGGATGGACCGGACCGGTTTTCGTTATCTCCGCAGTAACCGGCGAAGGTACCCAGGAGCTGATCAGTGCCCTGATGGAGCGGCTCGAAGTACTCTGGCGTGAGACTCAGACGGAAGAGATCGAAGAGGCGCCCTGGGACCCACTGGAGGAGAAGTGACGGGGAACCATGATTTCACGCGACTCGATCCCCACTACCAAGCGCTGGGTCATCAAGATCGGCAGCGCCCTGCTAACCTCAGACGGCAAGGGCCTATCCCGGGAGACCCTGTCACCCTGGGTGGAGCAGATGGCACAGCTCCGGCAAGCCGGCCACGAGATCGTACTCGTCTCCTCAGGCGCTGTCGCCGAGGGCATGAGCCGTATGGGGTGGAGACGCCGCCCGCACAACCTCAACGAACTACAGGCGGCGGCTGCCATCGGCCAGATGGGGCTGATTCGCGCCTACGAAACCTGTTTTCAAAAACATGACCTGCACACTGCCCAGGTCCTGCTGACCCGCGACGATCTCGCTGACCGCCCCCGTTATCTCAACGCCCGCAGCACACTGCGCACCCTTGTGGAACTGGGCGTGGTACCGGTCGTCAATGAAAATGACACCGTGGCTACAGAAGAACTCCGCTTTGGCGACAATGACACCCTGGCAGCCTTGGTGGCAAACCTGATAGAGGCGGACCTGCTTCTCCTGCTCACCGA
The DNA here is from genome assembly GCA_036784775.1 of Chromatiales bacterium. Classification (GTDB taxonomy): domain Bacteria; phylum Pseudomonadota; class Gammaproteobacteria; order Chromatiales; family Chromatiaceae; genus QGON01. Next base: position 36,784 of record JAMJIN010000003.1, read on the forward strand.
TCAGGAGGGATTGTTCGATTCCGATCCCCGCTTCAATCCCAAAGCCACCCTGATCAATGAAACCCGGGTGGACAATCCTCAACTTGACGAGGTGGCCGGTGGCAGCGCGAATGGTCTCGGCTTGGGCGGCATGGTCACAAAGGTGCGGGCCGCCCGACTGGCCGCCCGCTCAGGCACTGGCACCATCATCGCTCCCGGCGCCAGGCCGGGGGTTTTGGCGGAAATAGCCCAAGGCAAAGAGATAGGCACCCTACTGAAACCCGTTCAGGAGCCTCAGGCCGCCCGTAAACGCTGGCTTGCAGGCCAACTACAGGTACGAGGCTACCTTACACTGGATGGCGGTGCAGTGCGCGTGCTACAGGAACAGGGCAGCAGCCTGCTGGCAGTGGGCGTAACTAATGTCAGAGGTGAATTTGCCCGCGGCGAAGCGGTGGTCTGTCTCGATAGTTCAGGCTGTGAAGTGGCCCGTGGACTTGCCAATTATGATGCCCAGGAGGCCCGGCGCATCATGGGGCAGCCGAGCAGCCGAATCGAGGAGATACTGGGTTATGTGGATGAGGCGGAGTTGATCCATCGGGATAATCTTGTACTGCTTTGATTTTCTGAAAACCTACCCGCATATCCTGAAAGCCGGACACACGACGAAGCAGGATAAAAAGTATCAGGCATAAAAAAACGGCATCCGCCGGTTTTTTTTACAGGAGCAGTCGATTACGACTTACAGCGCCTTGATCTGAGCATTCAGGCGGTTCTTATGTCGCGCAGCCTTGTTCTTGTGGATCAACCCCTCATTGGCACTGCGATCAATCACAGGCACAGCGCTCTTGAAAGCCTCTGCAGCGCCCTCCTTATTGCCTTCTTCGATCAGGCTCACAACCCTTTTGACGTGGGTGCGCATGGTGCTGCGACGGGACTGGTTGTGCAGATGGCGCTTGTCGGCTTGACGTGCGCGCTTACGGGCTTGGGCTGAATTGGCCAACTTTTGACTCCTGAACATTCACAAAATCGTGAAGGGCGCACATGTTGCGCAATAATCCAGTCAATGTCAACCCTTCTCTACGACTTCAGAAAAACTGCCGATTTTTTCACTATCTTGTCATGAAATGGGCTTATACTCTGCAGCTATAATTTAAGTACAACAACGAATCAAGGACAGTTCACTGGCTTCTTTCCTCAAACCCTTTGCCACTGTCGGCTCAAATACCATGCTCTCCCGCATCCTCGGGTTTGTGCGAGATCTGGTATTGGCGCGCCTGTTCGGGGCCGATGCCACCACGGATGCCTTCTTCGTCGCTTTCAAGATTCCGAATTTCATGCGTCGCCTGTTCGCCGAGGGGGCATTTTCACTGGCCTTTGTCCCGGTATTGACAGAGTACCGCAGCCAACGCTCCTTTGCAGAACTAAAAGAGTTTATAGACAAGATGGCCGGCACGCTGGGTTTGGTGCTGCTGTTGACGACCACAATCGGCGTGATCGCAGCTCCACTATTGGTGATGATCTTCGCGCCAGGCTTCATCGGTGAGGATGAGGGCAAGTATGAGTTGGCGGTGGAGATGCTGCACCTCACCTTCCCCTATCTCTTCTTCATCTCTCTCACTGCTTTCGCCGGCGGCATCCTGAACGCACACAACCGCTTTGGCGTGCCGGCCTTCACCCCCGTGCTGCTCAATATATCGCTGATCGGCTGCGCACTCCTGCTTTCGCCGCGCATGGAAGAGCCAGTGATGGCGCTGGCTTGGGGCGTCCTCATCGCCGGTGGCGTGCAGTTCATGTTTCAGTTTCCTTTTCTCTACCAGTTAAACTTGGTTCCGAAACCCAAGGTAGCCTTCCGGGACAAGGGCGTAATCCGCGTCCTGAAACTGATGATTCCCGCCCTGTTTGGCGTCTCTGTAAGCCAGTTGAACCTGCTGCTGGATACGCTCATCGCCTCTTTCCTGGTTAGCGGCAGCATCTCCTGGCTCTACTACTCTGACCGCCTGATGGAGTTTCCGGTGGGTATTCTCGGGGTTGCTCTCGGTACCGTGATCCTGCCCAACCTGTCGCGCAAACACTCCGAAAAATCACCCGAGGAATTTTCCAGCACCCTGGACTGGGCCCTGCGCGTCACTGTGTTGCTGGGCATTCCCGCAGCTGTAGGGCTGCTGCTGCTGGCAAGCCCGATGTTGATCACCCTGTTCCACTCCGAAGCCTTCACCACCAACGATGTCGTCATGTCGTCCCGGAGTCTGATGGCCTATGCCCCCGGCCTGATGGCCATCATTCTGATCAAGATCCTGGCACCGGGTTTCTACGCCAGACAGGATACCCGAACGCCGGTACGCGTCGGCATCATCGCCATGTTCGCCAACATGGCTTTCAATATTATTTTAGTGTTTCCTCTGGCCCATGCAGGCCTCGCCCTGGCTACGACTCTGTCATCCATCCTCAACGCCTACCTGCTCTACCACTGGCTGAGAAAAGAGCAGATCTATCAACCAAGCCCTGGGTGGAATCTTATCTGGCTGCGCACTGGGGCAGCAGCAGCAATAATGGGGGCTCTGCTCATCTGGGGCAGCGGTGACACTGATGCCTGGCTGCTACTTGGCACCTGGGAACGCATCCTCCACCTTTCGTTTTGGATCATACTTGGCGCCTGCGTCTACTTTTTCGTCCTCATCTCTTCCGGAGTCAGGCTGCGCCATTTTCGTTCCGCGTAAGAAGGTGACACCTGTATGTGTTCGGTGCTACCGGATGCAACCTCTATTTTTTATATATGGCAGAACGCAGGCCCGATCAAGCACAGCGGATCGGGCATTTTTTCAGCATCTGCAACCACGACAAAGTTCGGCCTTCCCGACGGCACAGCCACCTTTAGCGTTTGACCTTTAACCTTTTTATTCATCCCTTATAATAAGCCGCTTCAAACGAGGCGGTTTTTTATGCAAGTCATTCGCGGCTTACACAATTTGAGACCAGAACACAGGGGCTGTGTGGCCACCATCGGCAATTTCGATGGCGTGCACCTGGGCCATCAGTCGGTTTTTCAGCATCTGCTCGAAAAGGGGCGCGAATTCGGCCTGCCCGCCACAGTAGTGACTTTTGAGCCCCAGCCCCGCGAGTTTTTCCAACCTGACGGCGCACCTGCCCGGCTCACCCGCATGCGGGAAAAACTGCAGGCGATGAAGGATATCGGCATCGAGCGGGCCGTGATCCTGGAATTCGGCAGGAAGATGGCTTCGATGCCAGCCGTTACCTTTGTTGAAGAGTTGCTGGTCAGCGGTCTCGACGCCCGCTTCCTGTCAGTGGGCGACGACTTCCGTTTCGGCATGGGACGGGAGGGCGGCTTCCATCTGCTGCAGTCCATGGGAAATCAGCACGGATTCGAGGTGGAGAACATGAACACCTTCAAGCTTGATGCCGATCGCGTCAGCAGCACCCGCATCCGGCAACTGCTCACCGATGGCAACCTGCAGGCGGCAGAGTTATGCCTGGGGCGTCCCTATCGCATCTGCGGCCGCGTGGCTCACGGAGACGAACGCGGACGCACCATCGGCTTTCCCACCATGAATGTGAACCTGCATCGCCGTGTCAGCCCGCTACGCGGCGTCTACGCCGTCAAGGTCCGGGGCCTGGATAAACAACCACTGCCCGGCGTGGCCAACATAGGTACACGTCCCACGGTGGAGGGAGACACCCGTTATCTGCTGGAGACCCACCTGTTCGACTTCGACCGATCAGTCTACGGTGAGCATGTTCAGGTGGAATTTGTGCACAAACTACGCGACGAAAAGAGATTCGACTCATTCGAGGATCTGCGCAGACAGATTCTGGACGATGCAGCGGCGGCGCGAATTGAGCTTGGGATTTAGCGCACTCATTGCGCCAATAACTTGTAGGCTGGATCAAGCGTAGCGGATCCGGCATCAGTTGTTTGCTCAGCGCACATTTGCCTGATCCGCTACGCTCGATCAGGCCTACATCCTGACTCGAGACCCTCGAAACCAGCAAGATACTTTGCGCATTGAGCCGGTTTGCGGTTCAATAGCCCACTTTTGTTGGAATCCACCACAGGCAGCCGTCCGTGAGCGACTATAAGCAGACCCTCAACCTCCCCAAAACCGCCTTCCCAATGCGTGGCAATCTGGCCCAGCGCGAGCCGGAGATGCTGAAAAAATGGGAGGAAAACAATCTCTATGCCAGGATCCGCGAAGCATGCGCCGGACGGCCCAAGTTTATCCTGCACGACGGCCCCCCCTATGCCAATGGCAACATCCATATCGGTCATGCGGTCAACAAGATCCTCAAGGACATCATCATCAAGAGCCGTACGCTGGACGGCTTCGACGCACCTTACGTGCCGGGATGGGACTGCCACGGTCTGCCTATTGAACTCCAGGTGGAGAAGAAGATCGGCAAACCCGGCGCCAAAGTGACCAGCGGTCAGTTCCGCAAGGCATGTCGCCAATATGCCGCCAAGCAGGTGGAGAGCCAGCGTAACGATTTCAAACGCCTGGGCGTACTCGGTGAGTGGGAGAACCCCTATCTCACCATGGACCATGGATTCGAGGCGGATATCGTCCGCTCTCTTGGCCGCATCGTCGAGAAGGGTCATGTGCACAAAGGCTCCAAGCCGGTCCACTGGTGTACCGACTGCGGCTCGGCGCTGGCTGAAGCAGAGGTGGAGTACCAGGACAAGGACTCTTTTGCCATCGACGTGCGCTTTCGTGTGCTCGAAGAACCGGCGCTGTTCGACCGCTGCCACCATGTGCCCGATGGGCTGGGCGAAGGTCCGGTGCATTTTGTGATCTGGACCACTACTCCCTGGACCCTACCCGCCAACCAGGCAGTGGCGCTCAACCCGAGCCTGGAATACGCAGTGGTGCAGTGCGACGGTCCACTGGGCAAAGAGCGCATGGTGATTGCCGACGCCATGCTGAAAGATGTGATGGATCGCTACGGCATCGAGAAGTATCACGTCATCGCCTATGCCAAAGGCGATGCCTTCGAGGGACTCAAGCTGCAACACCCCTTCTATGACCGTCAGGTGCAGGTGATTCTGGGTGAGCACGTCACCCTTGAGGCGGGTACCGGCGCTGTGCACACTGCCCCCGGTCACGGTCTTGACGATTATGTGGTCGGCGCCCGCTATGGCCTCCCGGTGGACAATCCAGTGGGCAACAACGGCTGTTTCGTGGAGGGCACCGAACTGTTCGCGGGCCAGCACGTCTTCTCCGCCAACGAGAAAGTGATCGAAGTGCTCAAGGCACACGGCGCACTGGTGCGCGAGGAACGCCTCAACCACAGTTATCCGCACTGCTGGCGCCACAAAACCCCGATCATCTTCCGCGCCACCCCGCAGTGGTTCATCAGCATGGACCAGGCCGGACTGCGTCAGACCGCAATGCACGAGATCGACAACGTCGAATGGTTGCCCGACTGGGGCAAGGCGCGCATCCGGGGCATGGTGGAGAACCGCCCGGACTGGTGCATCTCACGCCAGCGCACCTGGGGCGTACCAATCACCCTCTTTGTCCATAAAGAGACCAACGAACTGCACCCCAACTCCGCCGAACTGGTGAAAGCCGTGGCAAATCGGGTCGAGGAGAAGGGCTTTGAGGCCTGGTTCGACCTCGACGCCCAAGAACTGCTGGGGGACGAAGCCGCTGACTACACCAAGGTCACCGACTCACTGGATGTCTGGTTTGATTCCGGAGTGACCCATCAGTGCGTACTGCAGGCCCGTGAGCAGCTGCGCTTCCCTGCGGATCTCTATCTCGAAGGCTCCGACCAGCACCGCGGCTGGTTCCAGTCTTCCCTGCTCACCTCGGTGGCGATGAACGACTGCGCCCCCTTCAAACAGGTACTGACCCACGGCTTCACTGTCGACGACAAGGGCGAGAAGATGGCCAAGTCGAAGGGCAACGTGATGGCGCCACAAAAGGTGATCAAGAACCTGGGCGCCGACATCATTCGCCTCTGGGTGTCTGCCACTGACTACCGCAACGAGATGACCGTCTCGGACGAGATACTGAAGCGCACCGCCGATGCCTACCGCCGCATACGCAACACCACGCGTTTCCTGCTCAGCAACCTCAACGGGTTCGATCCGGCGCAGAACATGGTAACACCGGGGGAGATGATCGAACTCGATCGTTGGGCGGTGGATCGCGCCCTGCAACTGCAGCAGGAGATCATCGAAGCCTACAAGCACTATCAATTCCACCTGATCTATCAGAAGGTGCTCAACTTCTGCGTTACCGAGATGGGCGGTTTCTATCTCGACGTGATCAAAGACCGGCAGTACACCACTCAGGCGGACAGCCTGCCGCGCCGCTCCTGCCAGACTGCGATGTACCACATCGTCGAGGCGATGACCCGCTGGCTGGCCCCGATTCTCAGCTACACCGCCGATGAGGTCTGGTTGCATATACCGGGGGAACGTGGCGAGAGCGTCTTTCTCGAAAGCTGGTATTCCGGTCTCTTCTCTCTGAGTGGCGACGACCGTTTTGACCGCGCCTTCTGGGAGCAAGTGATCCCGGTACGCACTGCGGTATCAAAGCAGCTGGAGTCCCTGCGTGCCGACGGCAGGATCGGTTCCGCCCTGGATGCAGAGGTGGAGGTCTACTGCGACGGTGAATTGAGGGCAACCCTCGATGATCTGGGTGAAGAGCTGCGTTTTGTTTTGATCACATCGGAGGCCCGGGTTCTGCCTCTGACGACTAAACCCGCCGATGCAATCGAGACCGAAGTCGATGGACTCTGGGTCAGACCCACGCCCTCTAACCTGCCCAAGTGCGTGCGTTGCTGGCACCATCGGGAAGAGGTGGGGGTGGACAAGAAATACCCCGATCTCTGCAGCCGCTGTGCCACCAATGTCGCTGGAAAGGGCGAGATCCGGCGCTTTGCCTGAGGTTACCATGCAGCGTTGGCTCTGGCTTTCACTACTCATCCTCCTGCTCGACCAGGCAACCAAGCAGTGGGCGGAGGCGGCGCTGTCCGCCTATCAACCGTCCACCCTGCTGCCGTTCTTCGATCTCACTCTGATGTATAACGAGGGGGCTGCGTTCAGCTTCCTCAGTGATCAGGGAGGATGGCAGCGCTGGTTCTTCATCATCCTGGCGCTGGGCGTCTCCGCAGTGTTGGTCGGTTGGCTCCGGCGCCTGAAACCAACGGAAAAAACCATCGCCGTCGCCCTCTCACTGATTGTTGGTGGCGCTATCGGCAATGTCATTGACCGCTTGCTTTTTGGCCACGTCATCGATTTTCTGCACTTCCACTACCAGGAATACTACTGGCCCGCATTCAACATCGCCGACTCCGCAATCACTGTCGGTGTTGCACTCATGATCTTCGACGCTCTCTTTTTTTCTGCCAAGCATGAAACAGACTGACAAACCTTTTTCTGCAGCCAATCTATTTCCCTGCTATTTTTAGGTTATAACAATCATAACCCCCAAACAGCAGTATCCGATCCACCCGGAGGTACAAGATGCGACTGGAGGAACAGGCGAGGATTCACGCCGCCACACAGATCAATACCGCAGAAGTTCTCGAAATAGATGGCAGACTGATCGCCACCGATAGCGACGGCTATCTGCTGAATGCAGAAGACTGGAGTCCGTTGGTAGCAGAAACCCTGGCACAGAGAGACGCAGTTGTGCTGGGCAAGGATCACTGGACACTGATCGACTTTCTGCACCGATTTTACCAGGAGTTTGACATCGCACCGGAGATGCCGATACTTTCACGCAATCTCTGTAAAGACCAGCACAACTGCCGCTGGACGAGGACCTACATCAACAAACTGTTTCCGGGCGGCGCCAAGATGGCCTGCCGCTATGCCGGGTTATCGGTCCCGGTGGGAAGGAGTTGCCTGTAGTTATTAATCCGACGATTAAATCAGGTGCATTTTGCAGGTTGGATTAACGAAGCGTGATCCAACGTTATTCTGCATCTGAACTGATGGGATTGTCCGATGCTTTTTTGTAGTCCGGTTCAAGAATGACGAAACGGGCTACATTGGGCATTGCTTTGACTTCAGCGCCCGATCCGCAAGCTTGATCGGGCCTACGGCACTTACGGAACCCGGTCTACCTGGCTTCGTCCAGGTTCGCCACCAGGGTTTCAACCTCAAGCCGCAGACTTCCCACAAGCTCATCCACGCCCGCCAGTTCACCACGCTTCGCTCTTTTCTCCAGCTCTGCAGCCAGATCCCTTGCCCGATAGGCGGAAAAGTGGCTGACCAGTCCCTTCAATGCATGGGCCGACCCGGCCATGACTGCAGCATCGTCCTCATCCATTGCAGATATGATATGACCAAGGGTGACCGGGACTCTTTCAACAAACATCTCTATCATCTGCCCCAACAGCTTTTCGTCACCATCGATGGTTTTCAGAGTAGCCACCCGATCCCAAACTACCGGCCGCTGCTCGGCGCCCTCGATGAGATCCCCATCAATTTCGGCCTGACCTGGGGAATCAACCGCATCCTGGGCCGGCAGCAACCAGCTGGAAAGCAGGCTGGCAAGTTCACCTGGCTGGAAGGGCTTGCTGATGTAGTCATCCATGCCGTGCTGGATCGCCTCTTCTTTCGCCCCTTCCATCGCATTTGCCGTCATCGCGATTATGGGTGTCCGATTACCACCACTCAACGCTTCACGATTACGAATCATCCCAGTCACTTCATAGCCGCTCATCCCCGGCATCTGGCAGTCCATGAGAATCAGGTCATACTCCACCATCCGACTCTTTTCGATCGCCTGTTGCCCGTTCTTCGCATTGTCGGGAGAGATACCTAACTTCTCCAGAATCCCCACCGCCACCATGAGGTTCATCGGCTCATCGTCAACCACCAGTACACTTCCCTGAAATCGAGGCAGGATCTGCTGCTCTCTCTTTCCTTCTCTCTTCTGTTGTAGCATCGTATTATTATCTCTATTGCTGAAGAGGTTACTAAGCATCTCGAATAGCTGATCCTTACGAACCGGTTTGGCCAATACACCATCGACCTCGGCCACATCATAGTCACACACTGAGCGCCCCCCCTGAAGTAGGGGTACGATCTTTAGGTCTTTGGTTGCAGGATCGTCCTTCAAACGTTCGACATACTCTCTCCCCCCGGTCTCGATGGCATCACAATCCAGCAACAGCAAATGGTACTTCTGCGTTCCCTGGACTGCATTTTCATGCAAAACCTGTATCGCCTGAGAGTAACTCGCACAGGTAGAGAGTTTCAGCAAAGGGTCTGTCTTAAGGTAGGTTTCCAGCACAAAACGACTGGTTGCACTGCCACCCACAATCATGGCCCAGTGTTCGAGCACGTCACTCTCCGAAACTATCCGGAAAGGTTCTGCCTTTGAAACATGCATCAGCGGAAGGTGAAAGAAGAAGCTGGAACCCCGTCCCACGCGGCTGGTCATGCCGAGCTCCCCGCCCATCATTCTGACCAGTTCCTTACTGATACTCAGCCCCAGCCCTGTGCCACCATATTTTCGTGTGACGGAGCCGTCGCCCTGGGTAAATGGCTCAAAAAGATGCGCCTGGTCGCCTTCCTGAACACCGATGCCGGTATCTTCAACGGTAAAGCGTATCCACTGCTTTCCGCCGTGTTCCTCCTGGAGTTCAACCTTCAGAAAAACGCCTCCACGATTGGTAAATTTTACGGCATTACTCACCAGATTGGAGAGCACCTGTCTGATGCGGGTCGGATCACCGCTGAAGATCCCGGAGATGGAGTTTGCGATGTAGCAGTTCAACTCCAGATCCTTACTGTTGGCGGATTCCACAAACAGCGATGCGGTCTCCTCCACCAATCGCCCAAGATCGAAATCCACGCACTCCAATGTCAGTTTTTCCGCTTCTATCTTGGAAAAATCGAGTATGTCGTTGATGATGTGCAGCAGGGAATCGGCGGAACGTCGTGCGGTATCCAGGTAGTCCCGCTCTTTTCCCTCCAGATCGGCATCTTCCAGCAAGGCCAACATCCCCATTACCCCATTCATCGGGGTGCGGATCTCATGACTCATGTTGGCGAGGAATTCACCACGCGCCTTCACTGCGGAGAGCGCCTCATCCCGTTTACGGCGCAACTCTTCCAGGGCATGAGCGAGACTGCGTTCGTTCTGCCTGAGCTTCTCCAGGATCTCGGCAGAACCCAGAATGTAGTTGATACGCTGCAGCAGTACGGGCCACTTCACCGGTTTGGTGACAAAATCCGTGGCCCCCATGGTGTAGGCCCGCTCCACCGCTTCAATGTCACCGCGACCTGTCACCATGACGATAGGTATGTCCTTCGATTCCATCCGTCGGTTCATACGGCGGCAGGTCTCAAACCCGTCCAGCAGCGGCATCTCCACATCCAGCAGCACCAGGTCGGGCTGCTCCTGCTCGAACAACTCCAGGGCTTCATACCCCTCGGTTGCTTCCATCACCTCAAAACCACTATCCTCCAACACATCCTTGGCGATCTGTCTTGCCGTGATCTCGTCATCCACGATAAGAATCCTGGGGCCGCCCATATTCTCACTGCCAGCCTCGCCACCCTCATCCGCTCCCAGCTCTTTCTGCACCAAGCCTTGCAGGGCATCACCGACACGGCCGTACTCCGCCTCAATGGCCGCCAGACGTTCGGGGGCATTCGCCAGCTGCCCTGCCCGGCCTTCAAGTTCGAGGGTCTTACAGAGACTGGCCAGTTCGGTTGCAGCCAGGTTGCCGCTGGCGGAACTCAGACTGTGCGCAGCCTGGGAGATGGCACCTGCATCCAGGGTCTCAACGCCATCGAGGAGGTTGTCCAACAGTCTGTGGGAGCTTTCAAGATAGATCTTAATGAGTTGGGAGAAACGACCCTGCCGCTTCCCATTGTAGTGGGTACGCAGTTTTTCCATCTTTTGTGGAACCAGCGCATCCTTCGAAGAAGAAGTCTCATCCATCACCCCCTGCAGCCCATCACCCGCTTCCGGCAGCTCACCTGACACGGGAGTAAGCCACCGTCCCAGCATATCGGCCAGATCTGTCAGCTCAAAAGGCTTGGCGAGAAAATCATCCAGCCCCTGCTGTAGGTACTGATCCAGATCCTGCGCCGAGGTCCTGGTGGTGGTCGCCACGATGACAATCCGCTTATCCGAGTCACTTTCAGCCCGTCTGATTGCCTGAGTCGCTTCTATACCGTTCAACCCCGGCATATGGATATCCATGAGTAGCAGATCGTAGGAGAGACGGCGTACTGCCTCGACGGCCTGTTCCCCGTCTGTAACGATATCGACCTGGCATCCCAGCTGCTGCAGCATGGCTTCCGTCACTTCCTGATTGACCGGATTATCCTCAGCCAGCAGTACTCTGGCTGCAAAAACAGGCAGGGTCACACTCTCGGCAGTCACACTGGTCTGAGCGGCAGATTTCCGTTCACTCTCCCAATTCTCCGAAGGCGCAGCAAAACCGGCGGCGAAGCGGAAGGTGCTGCCACGCCCCGGCTCACTCTCCACGGTGATGTACCCTCCCATCAACTGAGATAACTGCTGTGAAATTGAGAGTCCCAGTCCCGTTCCACCAAAATAGCGGGAGGTAGAACCATCCGCCTGAGTAAAGGCGGAAAATATCTCAGACTGCTTCTCTTCAGGAATTCCGATACCTGTATCGGTTACCTGAAAACAGAGCGGTATCGCCTGCACCCCATGCCCTAATCGACTGACAGTCAGCCGGATCTCACCACTTTCAGTGAATTTGATGGCATTCCCCAGGAGATTCGTCAGCACTTGGCGCAGACGCGTAGGATCGCCCTGCATCCCGCTGGGAACATCCTCATCCAACTCATATTCGAGACTCAGGCCTTTGCGGTGTGCGGATTTATTGAATAGCTCACAGGTCTCTGCCACCAACGTCCGGAGATCAAAATCGACAGTTTCCAGATCCAGTCTACCTGCCTCGATCTTGGAGAAATCGAGCAGATCATTGACGATATTGAGCAATGTACCGCCGGAATTACGGATCGTGTTCGCATAGTGAAACTGTTTCTCATCAAGCTGGGTTCCCAACAACAGTTCGGTCATGCCCAACATGCCGTTCATGGGTGCACGGATTTCATGGGTCGCATCCGCCAGAAAGCGGGATTTGGCCCGATTCTAAGCCTCTGCACTGCTCTTTGCCCTGGCAAAGTCCTGTGTCTTTTTTTCCAGCTCGACGTGCTCACGGCTGAGTTGACTCGTCCGCGCCTCAACCAGACGCGACATATCCGAACTGTACGCAGATATCGAGGCATCGCGACGCTGAATCGCTTCCAGCAGATCATTGATGCCTTCGTAGAGTTTGCCATATCCTGTGTGCTGCTTGGGTTTCAAGCGTAGTGTGTAGTCACCGTCACTGGCGAGTGACTTCAGTGCCCCAAGCAGTTGATCCAAAGGAACGGAGAACCGCTTTTCCATCCAAAGCGCAACAAACAGAATGATAATCAGGGTAAGGCCGAAGACAGCAGCCAGGGTTTCAACAGAGGAGAAGTGAGGCTCAGCAAAGAGCGGGGAGAGGAAATAGAGCAACGTGAACGCAATCGCAAGGGTGAGTACTGAAATCAGAAGCAGGTTGACTATCAGTTGGTAACGTACTGAGCCTCCCCTCAACCCTTTCATTACACAGCACCCTCTCTGAAAAGAGGGCTGGGAACAACAATCTCAGGCCGTGCCTCCACATAGAACAGGCGTGCGCCGGCGAATCGCCTTTGTCCGCAAAAAATCAACATACTGAAGACGGCCCCCAAAACATATCACTTCCAAAATGCGGCGGTCCCGACGAGTCACTTCCATGATGTATGTGTTGGTGGCTATACGCTCTGTGGCGCACTTGTCACGCTCATTCGCCTCATTACCGGAACCAGCCCACATACTGTAACCTGAATCAGCTTGATCATCATCAAAAAAACAACCTTTCTTTAACGACAACTCTTTAGATATGTCGATATTTGGATCAAACTTATCATTGCAGCAGCGGCGGCCAGAGACAGCGCATGCTGAAGTAAAACGCATTCATGAATCATCTGTCCCCATCACAGCCCCTCGCACCATCTTGATATGGATGCGCAAGTCATAGAGCTGACCGGCGAAAGAGAGGGGCACATCAATCTTCATCACCTCCTCCCCGAGATCAAGCAACGCCTTCAACAGGACCTCTTTTTGCCCTGGAGTCAGCGACTTACGACTCATGCCGGTAACTTCTCAAAAACCCGTGGCAAGCAGTAAATAATTACAAAAAGCACTTGACAGGGTTTTGGGGCAAAAAACTAAAAATCCTGTCATGGTACAACTCTGGTTTGGAAACTGTCATGGCTGATCTTGTAGCGCGCACTATG
>JAMJIN010000275.1:0-3321 GCA_036784775.1 Chromatiales bacterium
GTTTGCTTCGGGCTGCTGCAACGACTTCACCACGTCCCGAGACATGGCTGCGGCTTGCTGAACTTTCGTGCTAATCAAGAAAGATGATGTCTTTGACGACGAGACCCACAGCCAGTACTACTATCACACACACCGTAACGATACGGATGAGCATGGTCATTTCCACACCTTTCTGCGGGCCGGGGGCATGCCAAAAGGTTCTAGGCCCTTAGATTACCCTTTGACCAGCGAGCCCTGGCCACAGGGGGACGATGCAATCGGCCACTTGGTGGGGATCTCCATGGATGCCTGGGGCCGGCCCATCGGCCTGTTTGCCACCAATCGCTGGGTGACGGGTGAAACCTGGTATCCTGCTGAAACCATGATCGAAATGCTGCCCCGCTTCGCCATCGAGCACGCCTGGCCCTCTTGGCCGGTGAACCGTTGGATCAGCGCCATGGTCAGGCTGTTCCAACCGCATATCCGCGTCCTGCTCACCCACCGCGACAGTGTAATTTCCGCCTGGCAGCAAGCGCATCCCGGAATGGACGTGTTTGAAGATCGCAATCTGGAGCTGACGGGGTATCTGCCCATCTCGGTGGATGAGTGGATGGCGTCGTTGAAACAGGCTTCATCATGAGTCGCCACCCGATCAAGTTTCTGTTTGCCTGCGGGTTTGTATTTACGCTACTGACATCGACGGCGATGGCTGACAACGATCCCAGCGCATCCATCAGTACCTTCCTCTCCCGCCACTGGCAACGTCCGCTGCAACATCAGGGCGAAGCGCCGGTCTCCTTCCCGGCCCTGGAGGTCTCGCTGGACCCCAAGGCCTGCGGAACCTGCCATCCACAGCAGTTCCAGGATTGGCAGAAAAGCCTGCACGCCCACGCCATGGGTCCAGGTTTACTGGGCCAACTCATGGACATGAATCCCGATGACAGGGCAGAACATCAGGCCTGTCTACACTGTCATGCACCTTTGGCGGAGCAAGCCGATGAAGTGGTTGCGTGGCTCTCCGGCGGAGAAACCGGCCCCGGCAGCCCCCAGGAAGAGGCTATTCCCAATGGCCCGCTCTACAACCAGGGATTGATCTGCGCCGGCTGCCATCTGCGCAATTTTCAAGTCCGTGGCCCACACAGAAACATGGCGTTGCCACCCTCCCCGCCACTGGCTAAAAACGCCCATCAACCCCACAATGGGTGGCAACCACAGGATGCCTTTGAGAGCTCCGTTTTCTGTGCAGCCTGTCACCAGTTCGATACAGACGGTTACGCACTGAACGGCAAACTGCTTGAAAACACCTTTGAGGAGTGGAAGGTAAGCCCGCAGGCGAAAGAGGGAAAAAGTTGCCAGTCCTGCCACATGCCGGACCGCCGTCATCTGTGGCGAGGCATTCACGACAAGGCGACTGTGCTGTCGGGCGTTAGGATCTCGCTGGACGGGGTAGAGACAAACAACGACAGGGTCAGCGGCATCCTGTCCCTGACCAGCACGGAGGTGGGTCACCAGTTCCCAACCTATGTCACCCCTCGCGTGGTGATGGAGGCGATCCAACTGGATAGTCTCAATCAACCGATTTCCGTAACCCGGCAGGAGCAGATTGTCGCCAGGCAGGTGAGCCTCGACCTGAGCCGGGAACTGTTCGATACACGCCTCGCACCCGGAGAGACCATCCGCCTGGAATATCAGGCCCCCCGCCATCCTGAAACCCAATCCATCCTGTTCCGGGTCCAGGTCGAGCCAGATACTTTCTACCGGGACTTCTATCGGGCCACCCTGAACAGCGGGTCGAGTGATAAAGGTGCCGAAACCCTGCGTCTCGCACTACAGAATGCCGAGGCATCGGTCTATACTCTCTTTCGCAGGAAGATACCGCTGGAGTTGAACAGTGAGCCATAATCGTTGACTGGAAGTCCGTCAATCTGACTATGGATTTCGCCCAACCCTATGCGCATCTTTCCTTTTATTCTGACTTGAAGATTCATTTGGGAACAGCCAGGTTGTTGAGCTTTTATTCAATAAACCATTCAAGGAAAGAGCATGTCCATATCGGAACCCGAACGCTGGCTTGAGGAACATGGCTCCGCACTCTATTCGTTTGCATTCCTGCATGTGCGCGACGGACATCGGGCTGAAGATTTAGTACAGGAGACCCTGCTGGCAGCCCTCAAAGCCCGCGAACGTTTTCAGGGCAACGCCTCTCTCCGAACCTGGCTCACCGGCATCCTCAAGCACAAGATCATGGATGAGTTCCGGCGACAGTCCCGCGAGGCACCCACTCCGGATTCTCCCGAGGATGCGTGGGATGCGGCTGAAGCGCGACGGGCGGCGGAAAATTTCACCGATAGTGGCCGCTGGAGTCAGCCACTCACAAATTGGGGAGACTCAGAGCAGAATTTTTCCCGCGATCAGTTCTGGTCTCTGATCGAGCAGTGTTTGGCTGCACTCTCCCCCCGTATGGCACGACTCTTTGTTTTGCGCGAATTATGGGAAATGGAGACCGAAGAGGTGTGTAAGGAAATGGCTATCACACCGACCAACCTCTGGACAACACTGCATCGAGCCCGATTGGGTATGCGACAGTGCCTGGAAAAAAACCTGTGTGCCTGATGTGAGGTCTCTGCACAATGCTTAACTGTAAAGACGCGAGCCGCCTGATCTCCGAGGGGCAGGATCGAAAACTCAGTCAGAGGGAAAAGATAGGCCTGCGCCTTCATCTGTGGATGTGTGACAGTTGCCGTCTCTTCGAAAAACAGGTGGCTCATCTGCGCCAAGCCTTGCGCCGGGGATGGTCAGGTGGCGATCTACCCACGGACAAGCAGTTGTCCGAAGAGGCCCAGGAGCGTATCCGCAAAGTCCTTAAAGAACACTCAAACGACGACAGCAATTCATCCACTTGAGACTGGCTTCTCTAAATGTAACAAACGTAGGGTGTGCCGTGCGCACCGCGATTGCCGTAATTGCTTATTTCTGGTGCGCTCAGCACACCCTACCCGATGAATTAAACGCAGCCCTTCCTCTTTTCAGGGTGGTTTGAACTCAGATACTTGGGTCTCTAAGATCCTGCCTCGCATAGACAGGCATTTTCGACCCTTCACACAATCAATGGTGATGGGTATCCGTATGCTGGAAGTATTTACGCAAAGAAAAGAGATCGCTCTTCTCAATCAGCCTCGGCACAAGAAAAAACAGGAAGACAACTGCGACACCCGCAATCAGGCTGATAACACCCCCTTCCACCACCACGGCGCCAAAGGTAACCCGGTAGTTGCATAAATACCGGTGCTGATACCCGTTTCATCGCATAAAAGACAGGGTGAAATGAATATTTTGCATAAT
>JAMJIN010000276.1:0-3317 GCA_036784775.1 Chromatiales bacterium
AACGAGTTATTGCATTACCTGGATGAGATCGAGAAGGCAGCGTAGTCATTGCTGGCCTGTTTTTATGCAACGCTGGGGTTTACCCTGCTGTTTGTGGCAGTGCATGTTGCGGGAGTAATGGTCGGTACGCTTATTCACAATGAAAACCTTGTGCGTGCGATGGTGACCGGCTGGAAGCGGGCGGAAGATGAACCCGTCGAAGATTGGAAAACCGGCAATGCCGGACTGCACGGTGGGAGGCTGGAGAGATGAAGGGTTTTTCGATAGCAGTGATCGCTTCATTGGCCCTCTTGATGGTGCCCGCCGTAAAGGCTGATTCGGTGGAGACGTTGAAGGCGATTTACCAGTCTCAAGGTGCTAAGAATTTCAATCGTGAGGTGGGTGAGGCGTTGTGGAATAAGATTTTGCAACACCGGCAAAGTGGCCAGCAACGCTCCTGTGTGGATTGTCATGGCAATAATCTGAAACTGCCGGGACAACATATTCGCACCGGCAAGGTGATCGAACCGCTGGCGCCATCGGTTAATCCAAAACGGTTCACCGATCAGCGCAAAGTGGAAAAGTGGTTCACAAGAAACTGCAAATGGACGATGGGTCGTGAATGCTCATCACAGGAGAAGGGCGACCTGCTCGTCTATTTATCGAGCCGATAGTACCTGAAGATCGAGTGAGGAAAAACGATGAAAAATTATTACAAGTTGAGTGCCATAGTCTTGGCTGCTGTTGCGGTGGGTGGCTGTGGGCAGGTAATGGGTGATGATGATGAGGGCTACTTTTCCCGCTGGTCCAATGAAGCCAGGTCGGGTGTGCCTTCAAAGGCATCAAAGCGATATGTGGAGGAGTGCGGGGGTTGCCACTTCCCCTATCAACCGGGCCTGTTGCCCGCCCAATCCTGGGAGGGCATTATGTCCGGATTGGCCGACCATTTTGGTGAGAGTGCTGAGCTGCTGAACGAAGATGCGATGTTCATTCGGAAATATCTCCTCGATAATGCTGCAGGACGGGTGCATGCCGGGTTGCCCAACAGAATTATGGGTTCGCAGGGAGAGAGAGATTTTTCGTTGCGGATTACTGAGACACGCTTCTTTCGTCACGAGCATTATGAGCTGCCCCAAAAACTGGTACAGGAAAATCCACAGGTTCGCTCCTTCAGTAACTGCAACGCCTGCCATGCACGGGCGATGCAGGGTTCATACAATGAGCATGAGATAAAAATTCCCGGTTACGGGCACTGGGATGACTGAGAGATTGCACCATGTTGAATAGATGGATCCTGGTTGTTGCTGTTTGTCTCGCTCTGCTGGTGAGCGGGGCCGGGGCCGATGATGACTACCGGGAGGCCCGCCGCCTTGTCCATAAGGATGAGATACAGCCGCTGGAGACGATTCTGCAAACTGTGCGGAGGCACCATTCCGGACGGGTTCTGGAAGTTGAGTTCGAGCATGAGGATGACCGCTATATCTACGAGATCGAGATGTTGGATGAGAAGGGCGTCGTTTGGGAACTCAAGGTCGACGCAGTGAGTGGGCAGCTCATTCAGTCTGAACAGGAGGATTGAGCCGTGCGCCTGTTGCTGGTCGAGGATGATGGGTTGCTGGTGGAGACACTGAAACCCGACCTGGAGCATCGTGGTTTTGCCGTGGATATTGCCGATAATGGCTTGGATGCGGAGTTCATGGGCAACGAAGTGCCCTACGATCTGGTGGTATTGGACCTTGGCCTTCCCCAGCGTCCAGGCCTGGAGGTGCTCTCCAACTGGCGGCGCAATGGCAACCGGGTGCCTGTGATCGTCCTCACCGCAAGGGACGCATGGCACGAACGGGTGGATGGTTTCAAAGCCGGTGCGGATGACTATCTGGGCAAGCCGTTTCATGTGGAAGAGCTGATCGTGCGAATTCTCGCGCTGTTGAGGCGCAGTCACGACATGGCCGGTGAATCGTTGCAGTGTGCAGGGCTGGAACTGGATGAGGAGCGTCAGCGTGTAACGCTGCCCGGTGGAGAGGCGTTGGATCTGACGGGTACGGAGTTCAGGTTGCTGCGATATTTCATGCTCAATCCGGGAAAGATTCTTTCCAAGACACGTCTTACCGAACATGTCTATGAGCAGGACTTCGACCGCGACAGTAACCTGATCGAGGTCTATGTGCGGCGCCTGCGTGATAAATTGGGACGGGAGCGGATAGTCACCCGGCATGGCCAGGGTTACATCTTCAAGGCGGCTGAAAGTTGAACTCTCTGGAACGCAGGCTGCAGATAGGTCTGGGACTCAGTCTCATCCTGTTGATCGGGGCTTTGTGGGTCGTGGGCAATCAGTCTGTGCGCGGGCTCACGGAGGATTTTGTCGCCTCCCGCCTTGAGCATGATGCAGAGAGTCTATTGGCGGCGCTGGTGCTGGATTCAGACAGGACAAAGCTGCGCTGGCGGCGTTTGAATCAGGTCTATAGCCAACCGCTCTCCGGACACTACTATATCGTCCGTTTAGGTGAAGGGGATGTCTTTACATCCCGCTCCCTGTGGGACCATGTTCTGGATATACCCATCCTCTCTCCCGGCGATGCAGCGCGTCTGTACAAAGCGGGTCCTGCGGGGCAGAAACTGCTGATCCTGGTCAAGGGATTCCATAAGTCCGGCATCGATATCACCCTGGCGGTGGCGGAGGATATGTCTCCGATACAGGCGCGGCGTGACCGATTCAAACTGGGTTTTGCCCTGTTGGCATTTGTCGGGCTGTTGCTGCTGTTACTGGTGCAGCGTCTGGTGGTGCGGCGCTCTTTCCACTCTCTCGAAGCGGTACGTGATGACGTCCGTAGTCTGGAGCAGGGCAAGACAGTAAAACTCTCTGAAAATGTGCCGTTGGAGATACTGCCTCTGGTGCAGGAGTTCAACCATCTGTTGTCACTGTTGACTCAGCGCATGGAGCGTTCGCGCAATGCAGTCGGCAATCTTGCCCATGCGCTGAAGGGGCCGCTCAACCTGCTGACACGATATTTCGATGTGAGCGAAGGGCGTGAACAAACGCCGCAAAATGACCAGGCCTGGGCGCAGATCGAGCGTATCCGAAGCTTGATGGAACGGGAGTTGAAACGCGCGCGCCTGGCTGGGAAAGGGGTATCGGGACAGCACTTCAATCCCCATCTGGAACTGGCGGACCTGGCGAAAACTTTGAGACTGATTCATCAGGAGCGGGCGCTCGATATCCAACTGCAGGCCGATGATGATATACCTGTGTTCGGTGATTGTTAGCGGCTGAGTAAAACCGCGCATAGATGGCGAAGGCCGCCTCGCTGCGTCGATACATCCTCCGTCAGAACGTCACA
>JAMJIN010000387.1:0-1789 GCA_036784775.1 Chromatiales bacterium
CAGAAGGGTCTCGGGGCAGCACTGATTCAAGATGGTAGATTGATCGCGTTCGGTTCGAAAACGCTGACAGAATGCCAATCGAGGTATAGTAATATCGAACGAGAAATGCTGGCGATGGTACATGGAATCCAACGATACCACACGTACCTGTGTGGCAGATTATTCACCGTGATTACAGATCACAAACCACTGGTGACGATTAGTGCAAAGCCAATGCATGCAGCTCCAGAGACTACAACGAATGTTGTTGAAGATCCAAGGGTACAACTTTGACATGGTATACCGATCCGACGAGCAAATGACTCTTGCTAACACTCTAAGCAGACTACCAAATCCAGAAAACGACAGAGACATTGAACTGGATGAACGAGTCGATGGAATTCGAAGCAGAAGACACGAGTCGTGTTCTACTCGGTCTCATCAACTTACTGGTAGCGAGACAGGTCCTACTCCGAGAGGAAACGACGCGAAGTCTAGTGTTGAATCGACTCAAGGAAATCGTACATCGCGGATGGCATGAAAACATCAAAGAACAACCAACCTATCCGAGGCCGTATTGGTTTTTCAGGGATGAACTATTCCGATATGGTGCCGAACTCCGTATGGGACCAAGCGACATTCTACGTTGTTGACGTAAATGGACCTGCTATCGTTGGCCTCCCAACACGTGAAAGACTACATCTTGTGACGATAAATGTTGATAACGTTCACAACAACGCAAGCGACCATGGCAAACCGAAGGTCATGCCAGCCCAGATACGAGATATCAACGATCTGAAGTCGATGTATCCACAGCAGTTTGATAAGATCAGAAACTTCGCTGCAACTGCGAAGTTGCACATCAAAGAGGATGCTGAACCGTTCGTGGATGCCCCACGAAAGTGCAGCGTGCACATCAAAGACAAGTTGAAGCGTGAACTTGACAGCATGGTGTCACAAAAGGTGATACGTAAGGTTGTTGAACACACAGACTGGTGTTTGAGTCTTACTTTCACTACCGAGAAGGACGGATCCATCTGCGTGTGTCTGGACCCAAAGAGACTAAATGACGGTTTGAAGAGATGTCCGCATAAGATCCGGACGGTTGAAGAATTGAACCCAAAGTTCGCAAATGCCACAGTTTGAGTCTTTCTTTCACTACCGAGAAGGACGGATCCATCTGCGTGTGTCTGCACCCAAAGAGACTAAATGACGGTCTGAAGAGATGTCCGCACAAGATCCAGACGGTTGGAGAATTTAACCCAGAGTTCGCAAATGCCACAGTTTTCAGCAAGCTAGACGCAAAAGCAGGCTACTTGGCGATACATCTTGATGAAGAATCACAGCTAATGACAACCTTCCGAACACAGTGTGGTTGGTACCACTGGCAACGGCTTCATTTGGACTCGGCACTTCACAGGATATCTTCAGGGCAAGGATGGATGAGATCCTGGAAGGCCTAGACGGTGTTGTCAGTATCGCTGACGACATGTGTGTGTCCATGAAAAAATGCAAAGTCCATGATGCAAACTTAATCAGCTTAATGAATCGTGCTGCAGAAAAAGGCCTTCTATTCAATAGCGACAAGTGCTTGATGAAGCAGGAATCGATCTATTTCCTCGGAAACACGTACACAACTGAAGGCATTAAGCCAGGTCCCGCGAAAGTACGAGACATCCAGAATATGATAACACCCCAGTGTAAGGAAGATCTACTGATATTCCTCGACATGATTACCTACTTGTCTCACTACATCCCGCACTTTGATGAGAAATCACATGCGTTTCGAGGTCTTCTCAGGAAAGACTCG
>JAMJIN010000041.1:0-12500 GCA_036784775.1 Chromatiales bacterium
ACAAACAGGCTGTCGAAGGCCGAGTCGATTTTGGGGACTGGGATGTCCCAAAATCTTTCACGAGGTCGAAGACTCACTTGATCCTGCTGTCACCTTATTTCCTCGAACACCTCTCCCGCTGCATCGATGGTCACCTGCAGGTCCGCATCGGAATGGGCGGCGGAGACGAAACCCGCCTCGTAGGATGAGGGGGCGAGATAGACGCCGCGATCCAGCATGGCGTGGAAAAACTGCTTGAAGCGCTCCGGGTTGCAGGCGGTGGCGCCGGCAAAGTCGGTGACCTTGTCGGCATCTGTGAAGAAGAGGCCGAACATGCCGCCTATGTGGTTTTCAGTCATCGGGATGCCAGCCGCTTTGGCCTTTTCCATAATGCCGGTAACCAGGGTCTCCACCTTGGCGGAGAGGGTGTCGAAGAAGCCTGGTACGGAGATCAACTCGAGAGTCTGCAGTCCGGCGGTCATAGCTACAGGGTTGCCGGAGAGGGTGCCGGCTTGGTAGACGGGACCCAGCGGGGCGATCTTCTCCATGATCTCTTGTTTGCCACCGAAGGCGCCAACCGGCATGCCGCCGCCGATCACTTTGCCCAGGGTGGTGAGGTCGGGTTTGATGCCGTAGTAGCCTTGTACTCCGCCCAGGGCGACGCGAAAGCCGGTCATAACCTCATCGAAGATCAATACACTGCCGTGTTGGTCGCAGACTTCACGCAAGGTCTCAAGAAAGCCTGGGGCCGGAGGGATGCAGTTCATATTACCCGCTACCGGCTCGACGATTATGCAGGCGATCTCGTCACCGATCTTGGCGAAGGTCTCTTTGACCTGCTCCGCATCGTTGTAGTTGAGGGTGATGGTGTGCTCCGCCAATGAGGCGGGTACGCCGGGGGAGGAGGGTTCTCCCAGGGTCAACATGCCGGAGCCCGCCTTCACCAGCAGGGAGTCGGAGTGTCCATGGTAACAGCCTTCGAATTTCACGATCTTGTCCCGGCCTGTGTAACCACGGGCGAGGCGGATCGCCGACATGGTGGCCTCGGTGCCGGAGCTGACCATGCGCACCATGTCCATGCTCGGCACCAGTTCGCAGACCTTGTCCGCCATCAGGCTCTCAAGTTCGGTGGGGGCACCGAAACTCAATCCTTTGTCGATAACAGATGCGACTGCCTCGATCACCTCGTGATGGGCGTGTCCCAGAATCATCGGCCCCCAGGAGCCGACATAGTCGATATAACGTGTGCCGTCCGGGTCGAAGATGTAGGGTCCGGCGGCGCAGTCGATGAATACCGGATCACCGCCGACGCCCTTGAAGGCCCGCACCGGTGAATTCACGCCGCCGGGAATATGTTGCTGTGCATGGGCGAAAAGGTCGTGAGAGCGGCTCATCGTGGTAAATCCTCCGGTTGGAATAGTTTGTTGAATCTTGCAGCGGCGAGTCGAATGTCTGTCTGGTTGAAAATCGCTTCGATGACAGCCAGCATATCGGCGCCCGCGTCTATTAGTGGGCCGCCATTCTCCGGCGTAATGCCGCCGATGGCAACCAGTGGCTGTGGCAGTTCACGGCTGGCCTGGCGCAGCAATTCGGGATCGGCCTGTACCGCATCGGGTTTTGTCTGTGAGGGGAAGAAGCGCCCGAAGGCAAGATAGTCCGCTCCAGCGCGGCTCGCTTCGCGGGCCAGTTCAAGCTGGTTGTAGCAGGAGACGCCGATGATCGCTTCCGGTCCCAGCATGGCTCTTGCCTGTGGCAGGGAGGCGTCCTCACGGCCCAGGTGGATACCGTCGGCGCCGATGCTTTTCGCCAGTTCCAGATCGTCGTTGATTAGCAGCTGCGCATGGTGCTTCCGGCAGAGTTTGAGCAGGTTTTTTGCCTCGGCCTGTCGGCGTGACCTGTCGCCACTTTTGTCCCGGTACTGGATGATGCGCGCGCCTCCCAACAGGGCTTGGGCGACTTGTTCAGCCAGGTTTCGGTTCTGTGCAAGTGCCGTGTCAGTGATGGCGTAGAGGCCATGCAGCCGGGTAACTCTGTTCATGTTTCGGGTTGGTTGCTGTGGCGCTGCAGTCTGTCCGGCAGGGATTGGCAACGACCGCTGCGAAAGCCATTCAGTAGCGTCTTCCAGGTGTATTGCTGGGCACTATTGACCGCTTCGATTAGATCTTTTCCACTTGCCATATTGGCTGCGATGGCGGCAGCCAGGGTGCAGCCTGAGCCGTGGTACTCGCCGGGCAGGCGCTGCCAATCGGCTTGATTGAGCAACCCCGTCTTGTCGTAGAGGCGGTTGGTTACGCGGTCACTGTGCTCATGGGTGCCGGTGATCAGAACATGTTCAGTGCCGGATTTGAGCAGAGTGCGGGCGCACTGTTCAAGTGACTCCTCATGGGGTGCCAGACGACGAGCCTCAGGGCTGTTCGGGGTGATCAAAGTACACAGCGGCAGCAGCTGTTGCCGGATGGTCGACAGCAGGCTCTCCGTGGCCAGAGGAGTGCCGCCGCCAGCCGCCAGCACAGGATCGAGAACAACCGGGATGTTTTCATGCTCCTGCAACAGATCGGCTATAGCATGGGCGATGACTGCGTCTCCCAGCAGGCCGATCTTGATGACTGAGACCTGGCAGTCTTTCAGAACGGTCTCTGCCTGGGCGATGACCTGCTTGGCGGGAAGTGGCATCACTGCCTGCACGTCGCAGCTGTCCTGCAGTGTCAGGCAAGTGATTGCAGTGGAGCAGTGGCAACCATTCGCGCCGACTGCCTCGATATCGGCCTGTATGCCGGCGCCACCACCGGGATCGTGGCCACCAATGGCGAGTACGATCGGTAGTTTGCGGGATGAGGGTTTCATATAGGGTGATTGTACGTTTTTTTTCCTTTTCGGTAATGGATTACCCTGGAATTGTTAGTGCAAGCAGGCCAATGCAGGGTTTTTACTAGGATTGGTCGGTTTGCCTGCTAAACTGTCTGTTACGGTATCCCGCCGACGAAGCGTTGAGACCGGGTGTAGGTAGTGGGACCCGGAGCATCAGGTCACAGCAAGCGGAGAAGTTTCATGAGTCCACATCAGCAAAATATTACAGACGTAGCCCGCAATTTTTGCGAGTTGGTCGATCATCTGCAGGATGGCGATGAGAAATGGCTGCATGAGGTCGCGAGTCTCCTGCCCCGTCTGCACGCTGCGGTTTCATCGATAGAGCAGCCGGATGAAGACGATGGACACTATGTTTTTGCCGATCTGGATGCCCGTTTTGAGCTCTACTCCTATCTGCGTCAGCTGCTGGGTGAACGCGATGGCTATTGGATGGAGTTTGATGTGGCGGAGGATGGCCAAAGCATGAGTGGCAGCCTCGCAGATGACCTGACCGACATCTACTGTGAACTCAAGCATGGCCTGAAGGTGATGGAGGGGGAGCCGGATCAGGCCATCGAAGGGTGGCGAAAAGGTTACCATCTGCATTGGGGGCAGCACTTGGTGGATGCTGAACGGCATCTCTACGAGCTCAAGGCCCGCAATCAGCTCGATCTATAATCCGTTTTCCTAGTTGACTCCAGCCAACTGGGGATTCAGTGGCGGGGGAAATCTATTCCGTAATACCTTCTAAAAAGCTGGGTTTAGTGGTTCTTTGTATAATCTTTTGCTAACATACGCGGCCTTTATCAGATGATTTATTGGAGAAATCGGGATGAGTGGTACTGCACTGACCGAGAGTGACCTGACCTTGACCGAGATGGCCCAGACTAAAATGGTTGAGCTGTTTCAGCAGGTTGAAGACAACATTGAAGGCGTACGGGTGTATGCAACCCCAGGTGGTTGCAGCGGCGTCAGCTTCGGCATGACTTTCAGCGACGCGATCAATGCCAACGACGGCATACTCGCCTGTGAAGGTTTTAAAGTGATTGTCGATGACGGCACCATGCAGTATCTGCGTGGCGTTGAGATCGACTTCGTTGATCGTGGCGACGGCAATGCCAGCTTCGTATTCAATAATCTCCAGCCGGTTGACGGTGGTGGGGGTTGTGGTTCCTGTGGTTCCTCCCAGGGCGGCGGCTGCAGCTGATTCGACCCCTTTCCAGGAATCCAAATAACCGCGGATGGCGTTGCCACTCCGCGGTTTTTTGTGCCTGCCAGGTTGAGTCGCTGTGGGCCGGAAGCTATTGCCAAGGTGTTGAGGTGGATCGGAGATGAATCAGAAGGTGGTTGAACTTGCTGTGGTTGGCGCGGGTATCAGCGGGCTTGGTTTTGCGCATATGTCCCTCAAACGGGGCATTCAGCCTCTCGTGCTGGAGGCATCGGAACAGGTCGGCGGCTGTCTGCACAGTCACTGCTTTGATACGCCGGAAGGAGAATTTTGGACGGAACTCGGCGCCCACACCTGCTATAACAGCTACGGAAACCTGCTGCAGATGCTGGAGGATACCGGCCAGCTTGAGTCACTGCTTAAAAAAGAGAAACTCCCCTATCGTCTGCTGACGCCCGCTGGCCTGAAAAGTATTCCCTCGCAGCTGAAGCTGACCGAGTTGTTGGGTCTGCTGCCCCGGTTGTTCAGGTCGAAAAAGGCGGGCCACACAGTTAAAGAGTATTTTGGCGGAATCATTGGCGAGCAAAATTTCCAGAAGGTGATTGGCCCGGCCCTGGATGCGGTGACCTGTCAGCCCTCGGCGGAGTTTCCCGCCGATGCGCTGTTTCGCAAAAAGCCACGACGCAAGGAGATCCTGCGCAGCTATACCGTCGCCGGAGGCGTTCAGCAATTTGCTGACGTTATCGCCGCTCAGTCCGGTCTTGAGATCCGCACAGGAATATCGGTTGTGGGGTTGGATCGGCTCGAAAGGGGTTATCTGCTAAAACTAAGCGATGGCAGCGAGATAGAGGCGCAACGCCTGGCCTTGGCTGTGGCGCCGGATATCGCGGCAACCCTGCTTCAATCGGTAAATTCTGAGCTTGCGGCGTTGTTGTCCCATGTCGGCATGGTGGATATCGAAAGCGTCTCCGTATTTTGCGAGGCTGAGAAGCTGTCGTTGGAGCCGGTATCGGGCATCATTGGTCAGGAAGATGATTTCTATTCGGCGTTATCCCGCGATTCAGTTCCAGATACCCGTTATCGAGGCTTTACCTTCCACTTTCGCCCCGGACGGCTCGACGAGGCTGGGCAGCTTGAGCGTATCCGGGCCGTGCTTGGGCTTGCTGAGCAGGACCTGTTGGCAACAATTTCCAAAACCAATCGCCTGCCTGCACTCAGGCTGGGGCATGGGGAGCGCATCACATCGATCGACCGGATACTGCTGAACCAACCGCTGGCGCTGACCGGCAACTGGTTCAGTGGCGTCTCCATCGAAGATAGCCTGGTGCGATCTGCAACGGAGTTTGGCAGGCTTTTTCCCGCTTGAGCTACTCTTTCGGTTTCCCTCCGGCGTCGTGATAGAGCGACTTCAGGATGTCTTTGCGGCTGCCGCCAGCTGGCGGTGATGCGTTTTTTCCGCCACTGAAAAACGTTCTAATGCGTTGAAACAGACGTTTCAGTTCACGCCAGATCTTCGGCAGCAGCCAGATAACCAGCAGCAGGAAGACCCCCAACAAAATAAGAAAGGCGACAGGGTAGTGCAGCGCTGCCCATAGTCCGCCGATGACTGCAACATCCTCAGCCACGGATGCGGTCCAGTTTGTTACGGGTTCCGGCGATGTGTTGATCAGGATGCGGGAACCTGTTTTGGTGAGATGACTGCCGGCAGCCATAGTGCCCCCGACCAGAAATGCAGCAAACTCGGCGGCCTCGCTGACCCCCAGGCCACTGACTGCGCCGGCAGCCAGTATCGCACCTGCCGGAATTCGGATGAATGTATGGATAACGTCCCAGCCCGTATCGACACCGGGGGTCTTGTCGGCAAAGAATTCGACGCAGTACATGATGCCCGCAGCCGTCATCACCATCGGGTCGGAGAGTACCTCCAGCCCCGGTGGCAGATCGACATTTCCGGTGGCGCCCATATAACCCAGCATGAAGACGGCTGCATAGAGATTGAGGCCAGCGGCCCAGCCTGCCCCGAGCGTCAGGGCCAGTGTTTCGACGGTATCCATAGCTTATCCTTGATGCTTGCTTCCACTATATATTAGGGCCATTGCCGGCAGTTTCCAGTCCGTTTGTGTGATTTTTACCTTTTTGACGTTTTCTGTCTTTCACGGGACGTTTCACTTCCGCTTTCCAGATTCTGTCCGTATTATTGATCGTTCATTTTTGAAGATGAAGTGTTAAGGATTCGAGAGCGATGATCAGAGTGGGAATCGTCGGTGGTACCGGCTATACGGGCGTGGAACTGCTGCGTCTGTTGGCGAAACATCCAGAGTGCGACCTGGTGACTATCACCTCCCGTTCCGAGGCGGGGCGTCCGGTGGCGGATATGTTTCCCAGCCTGCGCGAACATGTAGACCTTGTCTTTGTTGAGCCGGAGCCTGCTACCCTGCAGGGTTGTGATCTGGTCTTTTTCGCCACGCCCAACGGTATTGCCATGCGTCAGGTGCCGGAACTGCTGGATGCGGGTGTCAAGGTGATCGATCTGGCCGCGGACTTCCGGATCACCGATCAGTCGGTATGGGAGCATTGGTACGGCATGGATCACGCCTGCCCGGAGCGTCTGCCTGAAGCTGTGTATGGTCTGCCGGAGATCAATCGCGAAGCTGTGAAGCAGGCACGCCTGGTGGCGAATCCCGGCTGCTATCCTACTGCGGTGGCATTGGGTTTCCTGCCTTTGGTCGAGCAGGGATTGATCGACCTGGATTATCTGGTTGCGGATACCAAGTCTGGTGTCAGTGGCGCGGGCCGTAAAGCGAGTGTGCCTGCCCTGATGGGTGAGACAGGTGAGAGCTTCAAGGCGTATGCCATTCCAGGGCATCGTCACCAGCCGGAGATTCGCCAAACACTTGCCCGGGCAGCCGAGCGGGATGTCGGTCTGACTTTCGTGCCCCACCTGGTGCCAATGATCAGGGGTATCGAGGCGACACTCTATGCCCGGCTGAAATCGACGGACAGGGATCTGCAGGCGCTGTTTGAAAAACGCTATCGTGATGAACCGTTCGTGGATGTCATGCCTGCAGGTTCACACCCGGAGACCCGTAGTGTGCGCGGCATCAACCACTGCCGGGTCGCAGTGCATCGGCCGCTGGATGGTGATGTGGTGGTAGTGACCTCGGTCATCGATAATCTGGTGAAGGGTGCTGCCGGCCAGGCGGTGCAGAATATGAATCTGATGTTCGGGCTGGCCGAGAATACTGCGCTGGACCAAGTGGCCCTATTGCCTTGAGAACAGAGTGCTGAATGATTTCACTTAAACGATACCAGGTTCCCAGGATCGTCGTTCCTGGCGGGCGTGGGCGATGGTTGCGCCTGTTCTTTGTTCTGCTGCTGGTATCGGCGGGGGCCTGGTTGGGGTTTCAGCAGGGGCAGGCGCGGCCGAAAGGTATCCAGGCCATTGATCGCGCCGGTCTGAATGATTCTTTGAATGAGTTGAAGGTCGAAAGGGGTGAACTGCGCCGCAAGCTGGCCATGGCGGAGCAGGTTGCGAAGGTGGATCGTGAGGCGATGCGCGCGGTCAGGGAGCAGATCAAGCAATTTCAGGACGAACGTCTGAAGATGGAGGAGGAACTGGTCTTTCTTCGGGGCATCGTTTCAACAGATACAAAAAAAGAGGGTTTGAGAATCCAGAATTACAAACTGGAACCCGGCCTTGAAAGCGGGCAGTTCCTGGTTAAGTTTTCTGTCAGTCAGGTGTTGAAAAGTGGCCCGGTGGCCAAGGGACGGATTCATATTCGTGTTGAAGGCCTGCAGCCGGACGGGAAGGCAAAGACTTTTGGCCTCGAAGAACTGACGGAAGACAAGACGCCGAGCATCAAGATGCGTTTTCGCTATTTTCAGAATGTGGAAGGTAAATTGAAACTTCCGGACGACTTTAAACCCGCCAGTTTGACTATTGAAGTCAAACCGACCAGCAAGAAACTGGCGCCAGTGACTGAAACTTACGAATGGTCACCGCAGGCCTGACAGGAAACAAAGCAGATGAGGATTGGCATGAGAAAGAAGCGATTCCGCGCGCCGAAGATTACAACAGTTATCGGCAAGGAGACCCAGATTCGGGGAGATATTCTATTTTCCGGTGGGCTGCATGTGGACGGCGTGATCAAGGGTAATGTCTCCTCCGCAGAAGGAGATGACAGGGCAACCTTGACCCTGAGTGAAGATGGCTCCATCGAAGGGGATGTGCGGGTCGCCAATGTCATGCTGAACGGTAATGTGATCGGTGATGTCTATGCAGGCCACCGGGTGGAGTTGGCGCCTAAATCCCGGGTCACGGGAACGGTCTGTTACGACCTGCTGGAGATGGCGATGGGTGCCGAGGTCAATGGGCAGCTCGTGCATGCGCAGGATATGGAGCAGCGTAAATTGGGTTTTGATGGTGACAATGGTGTTGATGTCGGGGTTGAGTCAGAGCAGACTGGCTGATTCCTCGTCGCGCCGGGAATACTTGACTAAAACTCTGGGTAAAAGCATACTTTTGCTTATATTGTGCATGGTCTGATTCTTTTTGACCCACCAAACAGGTTTTTTATCATGAGTACGGCAGAAGCTACCACCGAGTCCTCCCTTGTATTTACACAGTCTGCGGCAACCAAGGTTGCAGCACTGATTGAGGAGGAGGGAAAGCCTGATCTGATGCTGCGAGTCTATATTCAGGGCGGCGGCTGTTCCGGTTTTCAGTATGGGTTCTCTTTCGATGAGAACGAGAATGATGGTGACACCAAGGTCGTGACCGATGGCGTGACATTGCTGGTCGACCCCATGAGTATGCAGTACCTGGGTGGTGCGGAGATCGATTACACCGAGGGTCTGCAAGGTTCCCAGTTCGTCATCCGCAACCCGAATGCCAGCACTACCTGCGGCTGTGGATCATCCTTCTCTGTTTGATTCTGAACAGATAACCGGGATTGAAAATGGCATTTCGGTGCCTTTTTTGTAGTAATAGACTCTGACAGGATCCCGGGATTTGCTCGTGGAGGGCGGGGTACGCTTACTTCGCGCTGGTTTGCATTTCAGTCTGGGGTGATATATCGTGCCTCGTTCGCGTGATCCTAGTCCCACCTGAAACGCCCTACATTTGCTGTTTCCTCACAGATGCATCTTGAAAGACAGGCGCAGGGTGCGCGGGCTTATTCGTCGACACATTACAGAAGGTCAAAAACATTGATTACCCTTTCAGTCCGCAGTCTTCCCAGGTCGACCACAGAAGAGAGCCTGACAGCACTCTTTTCGGAGTACGGCGTGGTCCGTTCTCTTAAGCTGGTAAAGGATCTCTTTTCCGGTGATTGTAAAGGCTTCGCCACAATCGACATGGAAGGGCATGAAGCCCGTGCCGCTATGGCTGCACTTGATGGCAGTGAATTCAACGGCAGCATGATCCGCGTCGGCCCCGACCGGCCGAGAAGAGGACGTGGCGGCAAACGCCGCTGAATTAGGATAGTCCGCCTGCCGGCGCTGCTTTCAGCTACCTGGAAAGCCCGGCAGGATAGATCCCCCCCAACACCACAGATTCCCTTGCGCCGGTAACCGAAGGCAGGTTTCCCGGCAGTCCCTCCAGCGTTCTCTGCGCCAGCCAGGCAAATGCCATTGCCTCGATCCAGTCCGGGTCGACGGAGAGTTTTGCTGTGCTGAAAACCTCTATCGAAGGCAGGTTTGCAGCGAGACGGCCCATCAGATAGCCGTTATGTACCCCACCGCCACAAATGAGCAGTTGCTCCGCCGCCGGGTAGTGTTGGTCAATGGCGCGCGTTATGCTGAGGGCAGTGAGTTCTGTCAGTGTGGCTTGCACGTCACAGTTGGCTGACTCAGCATCATGCCCGAGCATCGAATCCATCCAGTCGAGATTGAAATATTCAGTGCCGGTGCTTTTAGGCGCAGACCGGGGAAAATAGGTGTCTGCCATCATTTTGTTCAGCAATGACGGGATAAGTTTGCCCGTTTCACCCCAGGCGCCATCACGGTCGAAATCGAGTTGCCTGTGTCTGGCAATCCAGTGATCCAGCAGAGTGTTGCCGGGTCCTGTGTCGAATCCAGTGACCGGTTCGGCAGTATTGCCGGGTAACCAGGTGATGTTGGCAATACCACCGATATTGAGGATGACCCGGTTCTTACCCCCGCTCTGGAATATCGCCTGATGAAAGGCAGGCACGAGTGGAGCGCCTTGCCCTCTAACCGACATGTCGCGGCGCCGGAAGTCGGCTACAGTAGTGATGCCTGTGCGCTGTGCGATGGTGTTGGCATCGCCGATCTGCAGTGAAAAGGGGTGCTGGACCCCGGGGCGGTGTCGCAGTGTCTGTCCATGGCTGCCGATGGCTCTGATCTGCTCCCGGCGGCAGTTATTCTTCTCGATTAACTGCACTGTTGCCTTGGCAAAGGCCTCGCCGACCTGGATATCCAACTCCCCGAGGCGGTCGATCTCATTATCGCCGGGTTGGCAGAGGGATGATAGATTCCGACGGAGTTCCGGGGGATAGGGCTGGCTGTGGTGGCCAATCAGTCTGGGGTCGCTGTCAGGCGTCAACTCAACCAAGGCAGCGTCGATCCCATCCATGCTGGTGCCGGACATGAGGCCTATATAGTAGTTGCCCTGCTTAGCGGGCATTGGCGAGCAGTGTGCGATTCAGAGTGTCGAGTTGGGAAACCAGTGGCTGAGTCTTCAGTTGAAAGTCCGCTTCGTATTTTTTTGCGATGGGCTGGGCAGCGGGAAGTTTGACGGTCAGGGGATTGCGGTGCACGCCGTTGACCCGGAACTCATAATGGAGATGGGGGCCGGTGGCAAGACCGCTCTTGCCGACGTAACCGATAGTCTGCCCCTGGCGAACATTGCTCCCTTTTTTTGCCTTCTTATTGTAGCGGGAGAGGTGGGCGTAGAGGGTTGTGTAGCGTTGGCCGTGCTGCACGATAACTGTACGGCCATAACCTCCCTTCTTACCTCTGTGTATGATCTTGCCATCCCCGGCTGCCTTAATCGGCGTGCCGGTCTTTGCAGCGTAGTCGACCCCACGGTGTGGACGTTTCTTACCTAACACGGGGTGCCAACGTTCGCCGGTGAAGCGGGAGGAGATGCGCCGAAAATCGACCGGAGCACGCAGAAAGGCCTTGCGCATGCTGCGCCCTTCAGAGGTGAAGTAGTCACTGTGGCCAGTCTCATCCGTGTATCTCAGTGCCCGGTAGCTGCGTCCCTGATTGATGAATTCGGCAGCCAGGATGGGACCGTTTTTCAGTTTATCTCCCTCAAGGTAATCCTCCTGGTAGATGACGCTGAAACGATCGCCGCTGCGGATCTCCAGGGCGAAGTCGATATCCCAGCCGAAGATATTTGCCAGCTCCATGATCAGGGCATCAGCAAGTCCTGCGTCCTGGGCGCTGAGATAGAGGGAGTTGGTGATGGTTGCACTCGTATGCGCGGTGCGGTGTTCGATGGGTTTGTTTTCTTCATTGGCGAGAAAGGAATCGCCATCGGATTTGATATGCAGGCTCTGCACCCGATTGTGGTCAAGCGCCAAGGCAAGCAAACTGCCGCTGTCGTCCAGTTGCAGGCGCAGCGTCTCACCGGGTTTTATACGGGTCAGCTCTTTCGCCATCTCGCTGGAATTAACGATGCGGTGTAGTAGATTGGCGCTCAGCCCATTCTCTTTAAAGATGCTGGAGAGGGAGTCCCCGCTACGAATCTTCCGGGAGATCCATTGGGACTTGGATGCAGTCGCCTGGGACTCCAGGTCTGGCTCTGACGGCACACTCCCCGGTTTTACGGGAGGATCGATGGTTGATGGAGCAGGCGCCATTGCTAGGGGAGGTGGTTTGGCCTGAGGTTCAGCACGGCTCTCTTCGCGTGGCCGTCCCGGTAGCGCAAGCGGCACGACTATCCGTCCGTTTTCCTGGGAGGGTTCAGCCTTGGTCGGAAGTTGAATCGGTGCGGTGGCCGGGCTATCTTTTCTGTTATCCAGATACAGTACACCTGCGGCAGCAATCGCCAGAAGTAATAGAATGACCAGCCCGCCGCGCAATAGCTGACGGAAGCGTGAGGGTTTTCTATCCAGTGAATAAGATTTAAAGTCTCGCATCGGGTTTTGGGTTCAACTGCTGCCGGTAGGGAATCCCATAAAAATACTAAACATAAGTATAGATAAGCAAGCGCCCTTGTGATTCCCGACAGGCAATAGTTAATTTCTTCGGGAGCTTTTAGTAGAGTGTGCCCCCATTGATGACTTTTGGGGAAAGATTGATGAAGGACGTTAATTCGGCGCTGGAGATCATTCGGCGGGGCACTGATGAGATTTTGCCGCAGGATGAGTTGGTCAAAAAACTCGCAAAAGGCAAGCCGTTACGCGTCAAGGCGGGATTCGATCCCACCGCGCCAGATCTGCATGTCGGGCATACAGTGCTGGTCAATAAACTGCGCCAGTTTCAGGAGCTGGGGCATGAGGTGCTGTTTTTGATCGGGGATTTCACCGCCATGATC